>QBMP01000289.1:309-5668 GCA_003242115.1 Phormidesmis priestleyi | reverse complement strand
ATCCCTGCAAATGATCTATCATTTGCAGGGATAACTTTGATCATGTATGAATTTCTGATGTTCGATTATTACTTATTTCTCAACTTTAGGAACGATATCAGGGCGCTCTTTGCCTTCCCAACCGGCTGGGCGCTTTGAGTTATACCAAGCGATGGAGCCAATAGTTGTGGCCGCAATGAAGCCTACAATCCCAACGGTAACCAGTGAGAAAGTATAGGGCTCTGAATTAGTCACCAACTCGTTTGCTACTTCCAGCAATAAAGTCATTTGTAAACCTCTTTAGATAAACTTTGTTCATGGTAGTAAAGTTAGCGATCGCAGGCATCTATCTGGTAGTGGATTGTGGGGTATCTCAATAGGTATAGCTTAGGGTGGGCAGAGGTCGGTGAGGGGAATGCCGGTGGCTTCGGCAGTGGTGCGGCATTGTTGGGGATAGTCGGCAGGTGAGGTGTCGCGGACGCCTTTTAGGGCGATGGTTAATCCAATTTGTATGTTACTAACCTCGGTCGCTATGCCAATGTCTTTGAAGATTAAGTAGGCTTGCTGAAGCGGTAATAGTGATTGAGTGTATTGTTGTTGATCAATTAAAACACTACCAATGTTCCTGAGGGTAGTGCCTTCGCCTGCGCGATCGCCCACCGCTCTGCGGATTTCTAACGACTGTTCGTAATAGCTCAGCGCCTCTTCATTGCGTCCCTGATTTCGGTAGACTAAGCCAATGTTATTGAGGGTAGTGCCTTCGCCTGCGCGATCGCCCGCCTCTCGGCGAACCGCCAATGCCTGTTCATAAAAACTCAATGCTTGCGGATACTGGCTAGTGCTGTCGTAAAACTGTCCTATCCGGTTGAGCGTAACGCCTTGTCTGGTCAGGTCGCCTTCCTGGCGAGATATCTCTAGCGCCTTGGCATACGTTGCGATCGCTTTGTCATAGCGATACTGGTCAGCAAATACCTCACCCAGCCCACTCAGTGCCTCACCTTCTCCCTTTGCACTCCCAATTTGCAGCGAAATCGTTTGGCTTTGCTCATAGTCTGCGATCGCTTGCTCATACTCATCCAATCGCTGCCAAGTTTCGCCCAGCTTTTTCAGCGCGTCGGCCTCATTGTAGAAATCGCCCGCTTTCGCAAAAATCTCTTTTGCCTGTGTATTGTGCGATCGCGCCTCGCAAATCTCCCTTAAAAGCAGACACATCCCCTTCGTAGATCAGCGTTTGCCCCTGACCCAAATTATCTTGAATTTCACCCGCTAGCGTTGCACTCTTCTCTAAATACGCCAGCGCTACATCCGTATCCCCCAAAGCCAAATGCACCCGACCCAAATTGGCCAACGACTGACGCTCACCCCACCTATCCGAAATGGTCTGCGTCAGCGCAAAATGCTCCTCATGTTTCGCCAACGCATCTCGATAATAGCCCTGGCTGGTACAGCACCTCACCCACATTCGCCAACGCCTGTGACTCCCCAAAGCTATCTTGAATCTTGCGGGCGATCGCCAAATGCTCTTCGTGATATTTCAGCGCCGTTTTATAATCACCTAAATTGTGATAAACCTCTCCCAAATTCCCCGATGCATTCCCCGCGCCGCGCAAATTGTTAGCATCCTGCGCCTTTTTTAAGCTCGCCTCTAAATACGGAATAGATTCCTTCAATCCACCCAGCTCATACAGCGCATTCTGCGAAGGCGACACACCCGCCAAGCCCAGCGAGGCTCCCAGCGTATTTCCCAGCCGTCTGCCCGCTGCTTCTAAGTCATTATTCAAAGTCTCAAGCCGCGCTGTCTCGTTGGCTACCGTCTCTTGTTTCGCAATTTCTGATTGCAGCGCTTGGTTGCTGGTTTCTAGCTCTGTATTCACTTGGGCTAGCTCTGTCTGTTTTTTCTCAGCTTCGGTCTGCGCTGCCGCCACCTTTGCTTTCGCCGTTGCCGCCTGAGACTGCGCCACGACAACCTGATCTTGCGCGTTTGCCGCCTGCGATTTGGCAGTCGCCGCTGCTCCTTCTGCCGCCTGCTGCGCCTCTAGTGCCGTATCGACCTCTGCTGCAATCTGTTGATTATCTGCCAGCAAGCCTTCCTTATCCGTCAGCAGCGATTGTTTATCGTTCTCTAAACTTTTTCTGGTTATTTCCAGCGTTTTTTTGTCCGTCTGCAAACCATCAACAGCCTTCTGCGCGCTTTGTGCGGCTAAGTCAGCATCTTCTTTTTGTTCAATCGCCCTCTGCGCTTCTGCTTTCTGGGTTGCCGCATAGCTGCTCGTCCCCAATGCCCAAGCCGTCGCCAGCCCCGCAATTCCAAGGCCAAAGGCATAGGCCGCTCTTGTCCGCCGCCGCACTTTCGCCAGCTCTGCTCGCGCCCCGGCCAGCGCTGCATTAATACTCTCTAACGCCCGATTCTTTTGCTCAAGCTGCTGATTAGTCTGCTCTACAGTCTCCTGCATGTCAGCCAAATTTTGGCGCAGCCCTAGCTTTTGACTCTCTACCAAAAACTGATAGTCCTGCTTGCCCAAGCTGCGATCCTCCGCCCAGCCCAACGCCTCCGCCAGCCCCGCACAACAAAAAAATGTCATCCTCTGGATTGGCCATCCAAGCCTCAAGCTGTGCGCCGTAAGGGCGAATGCTTGCCAGCGTCGCGCTCACCCACAGCAAATCAAACACAGCTTGGTAAATCGGGTTATACACCCGCAAAGTGCTGTGTCGCTCTACGACTAATCCAGACAGCCGCAGCGCTACCTGCTTCGGACTGCCATCTTGCAGAATGTGCCCTCTTTGCACAATTTGCTGATACAGGCTCAATAGCTGCCCTGATCGGGGGTTGTTGCGCAGGCGATCGCGAATCGTTTTCAAGTGCGGCGGCTCATCCTGCGCCTCCCAATTGTCAATGATGTGAGTACGTACCACATATTCCACCAAATCTTCCGCCCCCGGTGGCTGCACCTCTACACTGGCAGAATTCACACCGCCAGAATCCACACCGCCAGAATTCACACCAATCTGATAGCGATCTGCCTCCTGCACCACAAGCTGACACACCTTCTGTGTCAAAAAAGGCTGTCCGCCCGTCCAGTGCAACACCGCCCGCAGCGTTGCCTCTGGATCGCTCACCTTAGCGGCAAGTCCTGGCAAAAGCGGTGCGGCCTCAGCAAGGTCAAAGCCGGTAAGCTGAATCGGCCGACCAATATTAAACGGCGTTCGCTGCTTCGCCTGAATCAAATCCGTCGGCGTAGCCACCCCAATTAGGGCAAACGTCAGCCGGTTAAATGCCGAATTCTCCGCTCGATTGTTGTAGCACTCGCGAATCACCGCAAAAAAGTCATCCGTGTCAAAGTCCAGACTCAACACGCTGTCAATTTCATCCAAAAAAATCGCAATCTGCTGAGGCACCGCCCGCAGCAGCACATCGCTCAAAAACTTACCTAAGCGCCGCACCGCAGGCAACCGATGATTCGCTTCCCACCAATCATCCAAGTCAAAATCAGGATCAAACTGCTCCAAACGCAGCCTATCTGCCAAGCTATCAATCACGCCAAAATACCAGGCTTCTGGCTCCAGCCCAGTCGTCCCCAGGCCGCTAATATCCAACGATGCGCAGGCTATTCCCTCCGCCTGAAGCCGCCGCGCCGTCCGTACCCGCAGGCTCGACTTCCCCATCTGCCGCGAGTTGAGCACATAGCAAAACTCCCCCGCCTTCAGCGCCTGATAAAACTCAGCATCCGCCGCCCGCGCCACATAGGTCTGGGCATCTGCTGGCAGGCTCCCGCCCACCTGATAGCGATACTCAGCGATAGAAATGTTGTCACTTACGTCGCTACTCATATCTGCTCTGGATCGACCCCCAGCTCTCGAAGCTTGGCTTCCAGTGACTGAATGCGCTGCTGATCTTGCTGTCGCTCCATTCGTTCTGTCGTCAACTGCTCACCTAGCTCCACAAAGGTCAAAAACTTTTCGCCATCGGGCCGATAAATTTCTAGCCCACCAGCGCCTTCCCCCCCTCCCGGCACAAAGCGAATACCCAAACGCGGACTCCCCCAACCCGCCATTTCACTAATGAGCTGAAGCGACTGGCCCAAGCGCTGCAATCCGGTCAATTCCTCACTATCTGGGTCGTAAACGTAATATTCCGCCACGCCATAGCGCTGATAAAAGTTGAGTTTGCGCAGCATTTCCCCTGGTCGATTCCCCTGCGACAAAATTTCAAAGACGACCTGCGGCGCAATGCCTGCCTCTTTCCACTGCTGATAAGATCCTCTATCACCCTTTGGCCTGCCAAACACCACCAGCACATCCGGCGCTTGGCGCAACTTGGGCTCACCTTCTACCGGATACCACAGCAAATCGCCCGCCACAAAAACATCAGGCTCTGAGGCAAACAGCCGCTCCAAATTTTCCTTAATGACCACAATCCACCGAAACTGCTTCGTGTTGTCTGCCATCGGTTGACCGTCGCTGTCAGGGTAAAAATCTGGGTCTTCAAAGGGAACATTAGACACTAGCTGCTGTACCACGGACTCAGCCTCCTAATCGTGAGCGAAAATACTGCCGATAAAGATCGCATAGGGGCATCACCTCGTTGCCGCAATACCTCACCAGCCCCATACTACTTAGTTTAAAGGCTTCGGTAGATCCTATTTGCACCGGCTGATACGACTGAATCACCTGCTGAAAGGCCGCGACCAACCGCTCGTTGTCTTCTAGGTTCAGCAAGTGTCGCCGCAGATGATCGCTGTATAACCCGCCTTCGGTGGGGGCTTCGGTGAGCAACTGGCTGAGGCTAATGCGTCCGTGTGCTAGCTGATACAGCGCCGCTCGCAGCAAATAAGGATGTCCGCCCACTAGCTCGGTGAGCTGCTGCCTTTGGTGGGCAGTAAGGCTGAGCCGATGTTTGTCTATTAATATCGCAATTTCACTCGCGTTCAGCTCTCGTAGCTCAATCGGCAGGCCCACATTGAACGGCGAACGGTTGATGCTCAGCGGAATATACACCTCCTTAGAATGGACGATGACCAGATGCAGTTTGCGCCACAGCGGATTGCTTTTACCTTCCTCATGCCATTCGCGTAACATCCCAAAAAAGTCGGTGGCAATGTCGGGATGCTCAAACACCTGATCGACTTCATCGAGCCCTAACACAATCGGCTGATCTAGCTCCGTGAGCAAATAGCGCTCAAAATATCGTTTGCAGCGCCGCACAATGCCTCTAGCTCCTTGCCAGTAGTCGGCCAGCCGATCTTCCATTTCCAGCTCTTCGGTAACGCTGGAGCAAAACCACTGCAAAAACTCATCGAGGTCATCGAGCGTTTTGGTATCGGCTTCTTGAAAGCTCAGTCGCACGGTCTTAAAATTCTGCGATCGCGCACAGTCCAACGTC
>QBMP01000289.1:0-270 GCA_003242115.1 Phormidesmis priestleyi | reverse complement strand
CTTCCCCATTTGCCGAGGCGCTTTAATCCGGATCAACGATCCAGGCCGAATCACCGTTTCGTAGCAGTCAGTTTCAATCGGCGATCGCTCCACATAAAACGGCGATCCCACCGGCACTAACCCCTCAGGCTCCTCCAGTTCAATCTCTGACTCAAGATTCGCTAATTTAACGCCGTCCTGTTGAGCACTACCTTTGCTCACTACCCCACGCACCAACAAAACCGGCACCGCCGTCTCATTGATCCCGTCAAGATCGATCGCCGCCAGTCC
>QBMP01000288.1:3253-5679 GCA_003242115.1 Phormidesmis priestleyi | reverse complement strand
GGATATTTTGAATGATAAATTAGCGATCGCGGCGGCCAAAAGCCTAGTCAACTATGGCTTTTTTATGGGCGCAACTGCCGATAACCTGCCCGATTTGCGCGAAGCCAATCCAACTTGCGGTATCAAAATCTTTATGGGTTCAGCCCACGGCCCGCTATCGGTCGATACGGCTGAAACCATTGAGCCGATTTTTGCGGTGGGCACCCGCCTAATTGCCGTTCACGCCGAGGATCAGGCCCGCATTTTAGAGCGCCGTCAGCTATTTGCCGGTGAAACTGACCCGGCGACGCATACCAAAATTCAGGACAATGAAACCGCTTTGCTGGCGACAAAGCTAGCGGTGAGTTTGTCTAAAAAGTACCGGAGGCGGCTGCATATTTTGCACCTTTCCACGGGCGAAGAAGCCGAATTTTTGCGGCACGACAAGCCTAGCTGGATCACGGTTGAAGTGACGCCTCAGCACTTGCTACTGGATGTCAGCGCTTACGAAACCATTGGCACCTTGGCCCAAATGAACCCGCCGCTGAAGTATCCACGCGATCGCGAAATTCTATGGCAGGCGCTGCTCGATGGCGTGATCGATTTCATTGCGACCGACCATGCCCCCCACACCCTCGAAGAAAAAGCCAAAGGCTACCCCAACAGCCCTTCGGGAATGCCCGGTGTTGAAACCGCTTTGCCGCTGATGCTTACCCAAACCAAAGAAAACCGCTGTACCGTCGCCCAAGTCGCCAATTGGATGTCTACTGCCGTCGCCCGCGCCTATGGCATTCCTAATAAAGGCTTAATCGAGCCTGGTTACGACGCCGATCTCGTCCTGGTTGATTTGACTACTTACCGGCCCGTGCTGCGCGAAGAGCTGCAAACCAAATGCGGCTGGAGTCCTTTTGAAGGGTGGAATTTGACGGGTTGGCCGGTGATTACTTTGGTCGGCGGACAGGTGGTGTATGACCGAGGAAAGATTGATACCAGCGTACGCGGTCAGGCGCTGACGTTTGGAGAGAACTGATACTGTGTGTTTACCGGACGGTTGCTGTACGTCAACCTGCGTTGCTGTGCGTTGATACCCGATGAGAAAACCTCGCTAAAACCTCGCTCAAGCTGTGAGCATCGTCACTTATGAACAATCCATTTCGGGCCTTAAAATATCTCCCCTGGTCTGCGCTGGTGCTGAGCGCTGGGCTGACGGTGCTGATTGCCACGGCGATTGATATTTTGCTGTGGTATGCGATCGCTGCTGTCCCCCAACTCGGCAATGCGCTATTAACGAGCCCGATTTTGCAGATCATCTTGTTTGTCGGTGCTTTTTTCGGCATTGGAGCCCTGTCGATTGTGGTGACGTCGCGCTTTTTTCGTCAGGTATTGCTGCAAGCCAATACGATGTGGGCGCTGATTGGCTGCGTGCTGCTATTGCTGTGGGTCAAATCTATTAGCCCCGGCATTCCTGCTCTATTTTTAAGAGGGCTCGACTCCATTAGCTTAGTGGCGGTTGTCGTTGGCGCTTTTACTTATGGCAAACGCTATTGGCGATGAGGCTACAAGCGATCGCCTATAGCGATTTGGGAGATCGCGCTCAATCACGAACTGCTGCTGCCTTGCGATCGCGCTCAATCTATCTCGGGTAAAGCTGTCAGAAACTCCCATAGAATAAACCTATCCACACAGACAAGCGCGTCATGGTTCAAGCCCCGCCCTTAACACTGAATGACTTTCTGCAATTGCCAGAAAGTCAGCCTGCGCATGAATATATCAATCACAAGGTTAGCCAAAAGCCAATGCCGCAAGGAGAGCACAGTTTACTTCAGGTTGCTCTTTGCAAAGCGATTGACTCTGCCGCAGAGCCTCAGCGGATTGCTAAAGCCTTTTCTGAATTGCGCTGTGTCTTTGGTGGGGCCGCGATTGTCCCTGATGTGTCTGTTTTTCGCTGGCAGCGGATTCCCCGTCAGCCATCTGGTCGGATTGCTAATCGCTTTGAAAGCTATCCAGATTGGGCGATTGAGATTTTATCGCCAGATCAATCGCAAACGAGACCTTTAGAGAAGCTTTTGCATTGCGCGGAGCATGGCACAGAGTTGGGGTGGTTGTTAGACCCAGAAGCTGAGAGCATATTGACGCTTTCTGAGGAGTCGCAGCTAAAGCTGTATAGAGGCAGCGAACCCTTGCCGGTTTTATCTGGGATGGCGCTAGAGTTATCTGCAAATGATGTGTTTAGCTGGCTGTGTCTGCCTGAATAGATCGAAGGAATTTGGGCAACCGCTTGTTGCCTATTTGCTGCCTAATGTAAGTGTGCGATCGAGCTTTTGCAATCGCCCTACTGACGGGTACTGCGTTTATTGTTTGAAAGAGGGAATTAGATGACGGTTCGAGCAATTTTAGAATGGGATGACGAGGCGCAAGCGTATTCAGCGACTTGCCCGGAGCTGAAC
>QBMP01000288.1:0-3243 GCA_003242115.1 Phormidesmis priestleyi | reverse complement strand
GGAGAGAGTAAGGAGGAGGCGATCTCGAATCTAAAAGATGCTATTCAGCTAATGCTAGAACCGATTCCTGAACACTTGTTGAATATGAAACCGCCAGTAGAGATGAGGGAACTGGCCATATAGCGAGGTTCTCTTATGTCAGCTAGATCGCCTCAATTGACTGCTAAGCAGATTATTAAACAGCTCAAGGCGGAGGGATTTGTAGAAGCCTCTCAAAGCGGTTCTCACCTCAAACTGTTTAATGTTGAAACTCGTCGCAGCGCTATCGTACCGATTCACAGCAGTAAAATAATTCCTATTGGTACGCTGAAATCTATTGAGAAGCAGTCGGGAGTAAAGTTCTTATAGTTTTCTGAGTAGGAGGCTGTGCGCTTCTCTATCGTTTTGTTGGTGAGAGATCGCGCTTCCATCATTGTCCTTTCTAACCTTATTTCGCCTTCTGTCATTTCCTGAAAAAAGATGATGCCACTGGGTAAGATGGCTGAAGGTCGAAGGAGAGTGGCTGTCATGATAGTAAGGTCTATCTTATTGTGGACTCTTTATGCAGGAAGCTGTAGAAGATTCCATCTTAGCGGATGGCTATTCATTCGTAATTCGATTCAGCAGGTCTTGCACAGCCTGGGCTTTTGGCGAACGAATTTGTTGCAAAATGGCGAGGGACTGTTGTAGGTAAATGATCGCAGTCGCAGGGTCATTCTGTTTCGTAGCTGCTAATCCGCCTAGCCACCACAGTGTGATTGCCTTGCCTTGCACATTGCCAATTTGTTCTTCGATGGCTAAGGACTGATGAAAGAGCGCGATTACAACCTCCCCACACTCTCTTTTTACTCTGAGAAGCTCTATCATTTTAAGACAAGCACATAGCTAAACTGTCGACAAGCTATTTGTTGTCCAATGCTTGCTTAACTTCTATGAAAATAATTTTCTTTCCTACTTCTGTTTTCATAGGATGGCCTAGCTCATTGAATATCTCGAACGATTGTCTCAAATAGTTCAGAGCACTCTCTGAATCTTCAAAGCTGTTAAATAATATACTGCCTACACAGTGAGCCGTGGTAGCGTACCCTATCTTTTCACCTGCTTTATCGTAATAGTTGAGCGCAGATTGAAACGCGTAGGTCGCTTCTTTTTTCTTTCCTTCTATTATGGAAATAGTGGCTAATAAACTATAAGTATTTGCTTTTGCCGAGGGATTTCCCTGAATTGTCTCCATTAGCTCCAAAGAACGATCTACATACTTTCGACAATTCTTGAAGAATTTCATCACTAGATAAGCATTAGCCAAATTATTAAGAGTGATTAGTAGATCAGAGGGACTTCCCACGCCTTCCTCAATGCGTAATGTTTCTTTGAACAGAGATAAAGCTTTACTTGCTCTACCCTGCTGCAAGTAAATATTCCCTATCTCGTGTAGCGATTTTGCGTATGTGGCTACGTCTCCAGAAGTCTTAAAATAACTTCGACATCTTTCAAAAACAGACAGTGCGCTATCATATTCCTCCTTAGCAACTAGGATTCTTCCCAGCTCAAAAAGAGCTCCGTTAAAACCTAAAAAGTTGCTTGTATCTTCAAAATACTTCAGTGCCGATACAAAAGCTGCTATTGACTTATCAATTTTGCCAATAGAAAAGTATGCCCTTGCAATATCATGAATCACACCACCTTTCAACAATGAAGCATTGTCATCTTTTACAAGACTAAGAGCTTTGTTATAAGCATAGATTGCTCTATCTGTCTGGCTCAGGTCTATATACACAGCTCCTATCTTTTGATAAATATGTGCTCGTACATCGTTACTCTCTATCTTTCTAGAGTTCTTCAGACATTTCAAATATTCAGCAAGTGCTTGTTCTAGTTCTCCATTCTGGAACTTTAAATCTGCTAAGCGAGAGCTTATTTCGACACGAATTTGCGTCTTTACATCATCAGAGAGCGTTGAATTTTCTAATAATCTTAGTGCTTCTTGATAAAGTTCGTATGCCTCTTCAGCTAATCCAATAGTGTTCTTGGCAATTGCAATACTTACTAATAGTTTGGGATGCTTAGCTAACGCAAAAGTGCTTTTACATAAGTCAATAGTTTTCCAGAAATCTCCAGTCTTAGTCAGCCAGCTTTGCGAAATTGATAAAGCAGTTGATATAGCTAGTTCTTTGTCTTTCCCAAACATAGCCAATCTATGAATCTCAAGTACCTTGATTCCCTCAATGCCATTGATATTTGACCATATATCAGCAAGAGTCTGCGCCGCTTGTTTCGCAATACATTCACTATCAACTGCCATAATAGGCAGAACTCTCGGTACTCTCAGTGCTCTACTTGAGTTTTGTTCCAAAAGTCCTAATGATATAGCCCGATCTATCAAATTATCTGCCTGTGGTAAGCTCTCGCAAACAATAGAAATGGCCGCCCTCGGCACTGGCAGCTCATACACCATCGCTCGCCCCAACATCTCTCGCATCGGTGCATCCATCTGCTGCACCAGCACCTCAGCCAGCACCTTCTCTCGCAGCTTCGCTGGTTTCTCCTCTAACTCATCCAAGACTGCCGCTACGCTACCTTGCCCCAACTCCGCCGGATGGCGCAGTACCTTATCCAACCACTCCAATAACCTCGGATTCCCATCCGCCAACCGCAGCGCCCGCTCTCGCAACGTATTCTCAATCGTAGACTTCTCTCCAAACGCCGCTAGCTGCCGACATTTCTTAGCCAAATCCGCCTGTCGCAATGGGGCCATCGGCTCCTTATACATTCGCCCCAGCCCATCAAACTCAAAATCATACCGACAGGTCATCACCACCCGATGCCCTATCTCACTGACACTTTGCGCTTCCTTGATCGCCCACATCAGTGCCCGTAGCACCCGCGCTGCATCTGCCGTCAGCCGAAAACCCTGCTCCACCGGCTCTAAATTCGCTTCAAAATCATCCAGCACCAGCAGAAAATCCCTATCCACTTGCGCCTCAAACACATCCCGCAGTCGGAACTTCAATTCCTCATTCGGATCTCGCACCCGCTGCCTTAGCTCCGGATTGCGAATCTTGTCCGCCAGCTTATTCACCAATTCCGCCTCATCCAACGGGCCAAACATCACCACTCGCTCGAAATGAGGCAAGCGATCGCACAGCCGAGCCGCCAAACTACTCTTCCCCAGTCCCCCCATCCCATGAATCAACACACCCGTGCGCTCCGGATCTCTTAACGCCCGCAAACAAGCCTGCAACGACCGCCGCCTACCTACAAAGC
>QBMP01000287.1 GCA_003242115.1 Phormidesmis priestleyi | reverse complement strand
CGCCGCCGCTAGCCCCTACTGGGACGCTGAAGATTACCGCGCAGGCTACGGAGCCGCCGCCAACAGCCTGATTCTTAACCGCAACGAACTCAGCTTTACCGCTACGCCTACTCGCGTCGGTCAACCCTTGCAAATTGTTTGGGATCGCCCCGAATTCGCACGCGGCTGGCGGATTGAAAACAGCACTCGCACCGTCCGCGCCAACAGCAATGAATTTATTGACGCTGGCCAAAGGCCGGGGCAAAAGGTGATGAACGTCACGGGTCAGCTGATTGCCGGAGCAGCCGCCGAAAACACCTCAATTGCGCTGCTAGAGCCTGCCAATTACTTTGTTGAACAGTTTCAGCAAAGCTTGAGTAGCTATGGCATCGCCTCAGCTAAAGGCCAAGTTAGTATCAACAATCCGCCCAACGGCCTAACGGAACTCGCTGCTATTCAATCACCCCCCTTACGCGCCTTTATCGACCCCACTAATCTCTATAGTGTCAACATTTACGCCGAAGCCATGCTCAAAGCCTTGGGCCGCAGCGTTGAGCCAGCGACTTTGGATGCTTATCAGTCCGGTGCGGCCGCTGTGAGTACGCTTCTGACTGACCTTGGCGTTGCCCCTAACAGCATCAGCATCGTCGATGGATCGGGCCTTTCTCGTCGGGATTTGGCCACGCCTGAAGCTTTTGTCGATACGCTGCAAATGATGGCCACTACGCCAAATGCCGCTATTTACCGCAATTCTCTCGCAGTTGCCGGACGCAGTGGCACCTTGAGCAACCGCATGAAGGGCACCAATGCCGAAGCTCGCTTTCAGGGCAAAACCGGCACTCTCAGCGGTACCTATAGCCTCAGCGGCTATCTCAACCCCCCTAGCCATCCGCCTTTGGCACTCAGCATTATGATCAATGGTACGAACGCTAGTGGCAGCGACATTCGCAGCCTGATTGACCAGATTGTTATTCATGCCGCAAATCTGAACGACTGTTAGAGGACTGTTAGGATTTGAGCAGTTTAGAGCGAGTCTGCGCGATCGCCCTGACGCTGCGATAAATGCAGTAAAGCGCCACCATCTGAACTAGGTGATAGCCGACTACCGGACTAAGGTTGAAAGCTAATGGCAAAGGCACGATTAAACAGCCAGCAGCGATGCCTGAGATGACGATGCCGGATGCCATCCAGGTAAATCCTGAGCCTTGCTGTAAGAGCAGCACAATGCCTAAAGCGCTTAAGTAGTCGATTACTCGCGCCACAAAGCTCCAGTCACCAATGCTCCAATTTAGCAGCAGCAGCAGCTTGACTGACGCTAGCATGATCCAGACCCAGCGCCAGATCCGATGCAGATGCCCGGTAGCGGCGACTATCATCAGAAAACTAGCGATCGCGATCGCCAGCACCGTCCCTTGCCAGATAAAATTATTAACTGGTTCAGTGAGAAACCCTGCAAAGCCGTGATAGGTACCGCCTAACGCCGCCGCCACTCCAACACTAACAAAGGCCGCTGCCCAACAGCATTCAGCCCAGCCAAACCGCAACAGCAACCCAGCTAATAGCAGGCATTCTAAAGCGATTACGTAGTCAGTCACCGTCGTGACAGGTTCTGCAATCATGCGTTTTACCCGAATGCGATAGGAGAGTAGTCTAATCGAGCGGCGATTAATGCCTGATTAATGTCCGCCCGGGGCTGGCTTGGTGTTGCCCTTACCTAACAGCAACACCAGGGGCAAACAGCAAATAAATACCCAGCCCACGATTCTAAACATATCTTCAAAAGCTAACAGGATCGCTTGCAAATCTACCGTTTGGCTCAACAGTGCTAAAGCCTGCTGATGCGCCGTCGTGGCATCGGTTCCTTGGCTTTGCATCGCGCTGGTCATCGCCTGCATTCGCGATTGAGTTTGGCCATTGTACAGGCTAACGCCATCGGATAAAACGGCGCGGTGAAAAGCCTCCCGCCGATCCAGCACGGTGGCTAAAATGGCGATGCCAATACTGCCGCCAAGCTGCCTGGTGAGATTATAAAAGCCAGTGCCCGCTGGAATATCTGCTTTGGGCAAGGGGCTTAGCGTGGCTAACGTCAGCGGCAAAAACATCAGCACAATGGCTGCGCCTCTGAATACCAGCGGCCAGAACAAATTATCTTTACCCGTATTGATGTTGATAGTGGCAAGATTGAACATGACTAGCGCCGTCAGCAGGCTACCGATCGCAATCAGTAGCCGCGCATCGACTTTGGCCGTGATTCGGCCCAGGGTGAGCATGGCGATCGCCGAAGTTAGCGCACCCGGTAGCAGCATCAGACCCGTTTGCATGGCGGTAAAATGCAGCACCGTTTGCTGCGCATAGATTGGCAGCACAAACAGCGTCCCGTACAGGCCCACGCCAACTACCATCGAAAAAAGGCTTCCCGCTGCCAGCGAACGGTAACGCAGCACGCGCAAATCGACCGCCGGGTGACGAGTAGAAAGCTCTCTCCAAATAAATAAAGCCAGCCCAATCATCGCCGCGATCAGCAAAGTGACCACAAATTGAGACTCAAACCAGTTCTCACTCTCTCCTTCTTCCAAGAAGGTTTGCAGACTTCCTAGCGCTATGGTCAATAGCGCAATGCCCCACCAATCTACTCTCGCGACATTAGCTGGCTGTGGACGATCTGCGGGTAAAAACACAATGGCCATCAGCACAGCGAGTATCCCAACCGGCAAATTAGCAAAAAATATCCAGCGCCAGCCCAGTGTATCGGTTAAGTAGCCGCCCAGCGTCGGCCCAATCGCGGGGCCAGAAATCATGCTGACGCCAAACACAGCCTGGGCAATGCCCTGCTCAGAAGGCGGAAAAGTCTCAAATAAAATAGACTGACCTTTGGCCAAAAGACCGCCGCCTAAGAGCCCTTGCAGAATGCGATCAGCATCTCTAAATTGGTGGAGAGTCCGCACAGAATAGAGGCCAGCGTAAAGCCAATCAGCGAAAAGACAAAGTAGCGCTTTTTGCCGAAGCGATCGCCTAACCAAGCCGTAAGTGGAATGATAATCACGTTGGCAATGGCATAGCCAGTGACCACCCAGCTAATTTGGCTAATCGTCGCCCCAAAGCTAGACTGCATCGAAGTGAGCGCCACGTTGACAATGCTGGTATCTAGCACCTCTAGCAGCGCCCCAAAAGAAGCCGTTAGCGCAATAATCCTTTAGCCAGCCGCGATCGCGCATGGCTGCTAGCGTAGTTATCATCGTTTGTTTAATCTCCTTGTTACAGCCTTTTCGAGGTCTATTGAGCGGGGCTGCTAGCGTCAGAAACATCCACGCTAACCGTGGCTGACATCCCTGGCGCGAACAATGCCGCAGTGTCACTAAATCCACCATCCGGACTATGGGTATCCAACACAATTTTGACTGGAATGCGCTGGACTACTTTGGTGAAATTACCCGTGGCGTTATCTGGCGGCAGCAGCGCAAACTGCGATCCCGAAGCAGGCGATATGCTCTCTACTTTGCCCATTAAGGTTTTGTTGCCGAGTGCATCTACTTCAATGGTGACGGGTTCGCCGGGGCGAATATCCGCTAGCTGCGTTTCTTTAAAGTTGGCCATTATCCACAAGTCTTGACCGACTACAGACATCAGAGGTTGACCCACCTGAACTTGACTGCCCGACTCTACCGACTTGGCTCCAATGACACCCGCTGCTGGGGCTTTGATTTGGGTGTAGCTGAGCTGTAGCTGAGCGGCTTTGAGGCTGGCTTGGGCTTGACTTACCTGGGCGGCGGCAGCAGCATATTGACTGCTGTTAACCTTGGGCAATGCCTACTTGAGCTGCCTTGGCCTGCTGCTGGGCAACGGCTAGGACGGCTTTAGCTTGTTCTACTTTGGCCTGAAAGTCTTGAGGATCGAGCTGTACCAGTAGCTGACCAGCTGCCACCGATTCGTTATCGGTAACAGCTATGCTTTGAATGGTGCCTGCGGTGCGGCTGATGATGGGGTAGACGTGGCCCTGTAGCTGAGCGTCGTCGGTAGTTTCGTGCGTAGAGATATATTGCCACCAGCGCCAGCCAAACCCGCCAGCTACTAAGGCGATCGCAAATCCAATGAATGCTAATCCTATTCGACGAGAGTTACGGGGAGCTTTCGGTTTTGAAGCCTTGGAATCGAGCGGTGGATCGAGCGGTGGATCAAGTGGCTGGGCTGTTTCTTCGGGCGCGGGCTGGGCTGGGGCTGCGGGCGTCAGCTTTGCATTGGGCAGCGCTACCGTAGGATCTTTGGGAACTTTGGGGAGATCTCTTAGAGCAGTGCGATCGCTATAAAGATTATGACGGCTTTGGCCGTTGCTTTGGTCATTATTTTGGCTGTTGTTTTGGCTAATTTGATTACTAACAACTTCAGACTCAAGGAGCTTAGACATTATTAGTTGCCTATCAGGTACAAATATGCAAGATTTTATTTAGTATGCGTAATATTAAATGGGAAAACTTGAGTGCACTATCCGCTTAATGGCAGAGATTTTGACGGTAGAAATTTTGATGGTGAAGATTTATAGAGCGATCGCCTAATAAAGCTGCGGTCATCTGCTGAGATTTGCAATCGCTTTATCTACAAGCTCAGAAAACTGCTTTTGTTCTTGTTCAGAAAATCCGTTCAGCACCTGCTGGAGATTTTTAGCAGCGACATCAGGAAGTTCTTGCTGCAATTGGCGTCCTGTCTGGGTGAGCCACACTCGCCAAATGCGGCGATCGCGCTCATCTTGCGCTCTATAAACCAAATCGCGCTCTTCCATGCGGCTGATGACGCCAGTCATGGTACCGCCTACTTGCTTAAGGCGATCCACAATGTCAAAAGTCGCCAATCCATCGTTCTCCCAAAGACAACACAACACCACCCAGTGAAAAGGCGTGAGGCCATAAGGCTCCAGCTTTTTCTGAAGCGATCGCCCCGTCATTTGAGACAATAGCCGAATGCGATAGCCCAAGCTGTAAGGCGCTACCACCTGCTGCCAAACCGGAACTTTAGATAAAAAGTGAACCGACATAAACCGCGTCCAGATTGAAACCTTGAGTCTCCCCACCAGAAAAACTATAGACTAAAAACTATAAACTATAGTTCTGAGCGTGGACAAGGTTTAGAGATATTATTACGTATACTAAATATTATTGCACAGCATTTATTGTACGACATTATTTGCGTATTGCCATTGCGCTCATGCAGATCTCTAAGTACGGGCTAAGTATGGACAAATGTCGTCATGATGATCTTTGAGTCATTACCGCGAACGATGGCAGTTGCTGACACATGATATTTGCCTAAGGCTGATCTGGCTCGATTACATACTAGCTGCTCATGCAATCGAGTTCACCTAGTTTTGGTATGGTTTGCGGCTACTTTCTACTACTTTCTACTATAGAAGTGTCGAAAGAATACTTCTAAGGATGACATTATGAAAGCCACTGCAAGCAACACTTCTCGTCAAATGCTCACTCAAATAGCTCAGCGTCTCAGCTATGCAAGAACGTTTGAAAGCACCTTTGGCGCTGGAATCATGACAGCAGACTATAAGCAGCAAGCCCGTCAAGCTGGTTGGACATCTGATCAGCTCATTGCAATGTCAAAAGCAAACTCTTTCTAGTTCTCGATTATATTAGACCTGTTGGGAAATAAAGGGTAGTATAAAGCAACTATATCTGAGGCCAGCGATGCTAAATTTAGAGCGGATAC
>QBMP01000286.1 GCA_003242115.1 Phormidesmis priestleyi | reverse complement strand
ATCAAAGCACTTTCAGCCTATGGCTGGATTTTGCAATAGTCGGGGCCATACCCCAAATTGGCCGTATCTCGGCTTTGAGCTTCAGTTGGCTGAATGCGTAATGACCTTCAAGCATCGGCACGGCGCGGTGAACGACTGCTGTAAAGGTTTTGGCCTCACTGCCAATCACTTCAACGTCAGCAGGAATGGTGACCGGATGAACGCCTGTGAGTTGAGCGCTGATATCCGAGCCATAAGCTTTGTTTGATGGACTCGTAAAAATCACATCGGCGTGAATGTTTTGGCCAGTGCCGAACGCTAAACGCAGTGCATGAAGTAGCAAAAGTTTAGCGTTCGATACCTTACCCGTTTCGTTTTGGCCGGTGTGGGACTGGGGAGTGTTCGCAGCACCCGCACCGATTTTATAAGTCGTCAGTGATTGCCCTTGCAGAATTCTCAGGCAGTCACTGTTAGATTCGTCAGTCTGGGCGACATAGGACGGGAATGAGACGCGCTCAAATTTGGTAGAGCCGTGAGGGCGAATCAGCACCTTAACAAAACCATTGCCAAGGTCAATGAACACAAGGGCTTTAGAGCTTGGTAAACCCTCAGTTTTAAGCGTTTTTGGGATAATTTCAGATTGCATAAAAAAGCCTCAAAGTATTGGTATACAAACAAGCCACACGATTCACTCGCTTTTGAGTAAGGTTTGAGTGATTCACTCGCTTCTCACTCGTGGTTGCTTATGAGGCCACTGTAGCCTAATTGCGTACAACAAGCGTACTAATTGCGTACAGAAAACCTGATATAAAAGGCTTTTTGCCATAAGTTACGCTGTACTCATAACGTAGGCAATTAGGCTACAGTAAGCGGCATGTACGCATTTCGGCTACTATGTGGCCATTAAAACTATGCTTTCTACAGCGATGAAGATTCCTAAAAGCGGCGCTAGTCGTTTATCAACAAATACCTGGATAGAAGCTGAGGCTCTAAGGCGTTATCGGCAGGCTGATAGTGTGCGCAAAGCTATTGAGGCTGAGATCTCTGCGGCTGTATCTCGACACATGAACGACAATGAATTCGTCCGACTGCTTAGTGAAGTGAGATCGGAGGGGGTTGAAAAATGACTGACGCCCAAAAGCCTTACTACGATGAGCAGCGACAACGTTGGATGATTGACGACAACGGCAGGCCCCGTGAGGCGACAGAACAGGAAGTGAAGATTATCTAACTGAGGGCAAACAGTGAACTATTGCCGCTATCGGGCACATATCTATCAGGTAGAGCAGCGCCAAGCAGATAAGGCACTCATTAGACTGCCAGGATATTTACACGCTGAATGGGCTAACGTATCGCCCGCGCAAGGTGAGCCGATACTGATTCCTACGCTGCTATGGGTGAAGGCTTCCGAGGTTCAGTTTTTGCCAGGGGTTAACGTTCAGGCGCTGCCACCCATACCTGTTAGTGAGGCGATAGAAGTGGGTTCGCGATGTAAGTGGGGCACTAGCTTAGCTGAATGGGCAGTGCTGGCAATAGAAGGCGCTACGGCTCAAATTAGGCAGGTTAGCGGCTGGGCTGAAGCAATAGTGTTTGACGCGCCGATTACTGAGCTAAGACCGTTAGTTGGCGGTAAGGATCGAGTGAATGTGATTGCTGATGTTAGAGAGGCTGCGTGATGACTGACGACGAACTAAAGGCACTGTGCGAATCGAACGCGAGAGCTATTGAAGCGCTGGCTAATTCCACCAGCACGGCCTTACAAGGGACCAACGCGACCCTAGACCGGATAGCTGTACAGCAAACCACTCATACAGATGAGATTGATACTTTGCTTGGTGCTGTCTCATCTAATGAGGTAGCTTGCCGTGAGTTGCGTCAGACGGTCGGAACGTTGGTTTCTGCCATTGATGAGGGGAATCAGCGCTTTGAAATTCTGCGATCTGAAGCGATCGCACGTCAGCAGCGCTCAGACCAACGCTTTGAAGAAAGCAATCGACGCTTTGAAGCGATGCAGAAAACTCTACAGCGACTATTTTTAGAGCTGCATAGCACTAACGGCGCGGTGAGTGGGTTGAGCGATCGCATTGATCAAATAGAGCAAGCAAGCTGATGGAGAAAATGACCAGACTTTGGCGCGATCAAACTACCACCAATAATGAGGTGAGCTAAATGCAAAAGCTACTTGCCAGAAAAACCAGCCTCACAGAATACTTACTGCTGCCCTACGACGGCACGAGAACCGAGTTTGCAAACGGTGAAATTTTTGATATGGCCGATCCTTCACCGCTGCACGTTTTTATAACGGCATTCATTCAGCAGCTTTTAAACGCCCACATCAAAGCTCAGGGGAAAAGCCTGTTTTGCTTTGGCCCTACCGGGGTAGAAATTCCCCGCGCTGACGCCGAGAACAACGTCAGATCGCCCGATAAAGTGGTCAGCGATCGCGCTCAATGGCGGGCGATGAAGCACCTGACAAAGGCAGTCTTTGCAGCCGGTAACCCTCCAGCGCTAGCGATTGAGGTAGCCAGTCCCGGCAACACCCGGCGCGATACGGTAGACAAGCGCCTAGAATACGCACTAGCTAAAATCCCCGAATACTGGATTATCAACCCGGTTGATGGCTATGTGCTGGTGCTATTGCTGGCTGATGGCGAGTATGAAGAAGTAGGCGAGTACAGAGGCACTGAGCTGATCAGCTCTAGGCTCTTTCCTGAGCTAAAGGTTTCGGCGGCGACGCTGCTAGACCCAGACGACGATGATCTTTTGGAGGTGAGCTGATGACTTGGCAAATGGACAGCCTTTGGCGCGATCGCCAGCTTTCAGCCCTTGCAAAACTAAGGGTGCGGCTCTTCCTATCTCACCGTCTACCAACTGCGGGATAGGCAAGCACCAAAAAAGCCAGAGGGAACCCCCGTCTACCAAACTGCGGGTTCTTCTCTGACTTTCTTAGTTGATATACAAATTCGGTGGATGAAACCATGAACCTGTTTTTGAAAATAACCTTAGCGCCGAAGGCGATCCAGTCTCCTCAACAAACCTACGAGGAGGTTCGTTATGTCTAGCCTCATTCTACACAACGTCACATCAAAAGACGATACCGCCCGCGCGATCGCACCCAAAGACTTAGCCAAGAAAGCTTTTGCCGCGTCGGAACAATCAGCCGCTAAATCACGACAGGGAATAGAAACAGCTCGGCAGGAATGGCGCGATAGCTGCGTTAGTGAGGCCATCATTGCGGCCAACGTCCGCTATGTCGAAGGCGATGAAGCCGTAGACCTGCTCACCCGCCCCGCCATAGAAAACATGGGAGGCCATGCGGCGCAGTATGCCACCGGCAAAGTCATCAACCTACGGAAGCGTTACGAGCACGTTCTAGCAGGCGGATGGTGGGTTAGCGGCTTAGACCCACTCAATGATTGGCAGCAGATGGAATGGGGGCAGTTCAAGCCCGTCAAGCCGCGCGATCGCTGGGACGTTCCCGATAAGCTGATCAAATATGAGACACCGGCCAAGCAAAGCACACGCGCTATTTTTCTCGACGGCGCGGTTGACTGGCAGGCGCTACAAACCGATATCACTACCCCTCGGCTGTGGACAGAAGGCGCTAAGAAAGCAGGTGCGGCGCTGACGGCTGACTATGCAGCGGTCGCGCTACCAGGAGTCAATAGCGGCTATCGCTCAAAAGATGCGCTCGGCAATCCCATAGCTCCCTATCTAATTCCTGACGTTGTGGCAATGGCGCAACCTGGGAGCGTTCATTACCTTGCCTTCGACCAGGACGACAAACCAGAAACGCGGCAAAAAGTAGCGATCGCCCTCTCCCGATTTGGCAAACTGCTCACAGCGGCGGGCTGTACTATTAAAATAGTACGATGGTCGCCGGGTAAGGGTAAAGGCATTGATGACCTAATCTCGAATCACGGCGCTGATGCCTTCCACCAAGCGATTGAAGCAGCGTTACCACTTGATGAATGGCAGCTATGGCAGGCGCTAGACAATCGGCTAACCGTTGCCCCCACCATCCGACTGAAGGCCCATGACCTGAAAGTATTGAGCGCTGAATCAGTGCCCGATACCGGCATCATTGCGATCGCATCCGCTAAAGGCACCGGCAAAACCAACCTGATTGGCGGGCTGATCGCGGGCAAGGATAAAGCGCTGCTCGCTGGCCACCGGATCAGCCTCATGCGCAATCTATCCGAGCGCTGCGGGGTGAACTATCGCGGCGATTTGGATAAGCAAGGCGGGCGGTTTATCGTGGGCGATGCCTATACGCTGCGCCTCGGCACCTGCGTTGATTCGCTGCTAGCGATCGCGCCCGATAGCTTTCGCGGCTGCGACCTGGTGCTGGATGAAGTTTGCCAGGTACTCAGGCACCTGCTCACCTCATCAACCTGCCATAAAGACGGTAAGCGGCCCGTGCTGCTCGGCAGATTCAAAGAGCTTTTGCAGACGGCGCGGCGGGTGATCATCGCAGATGCTGACTTAGACAATAAGGCGATCGCCTACATTCAGCATCTGCGCGGCGACGGGGCGCGGCCCTTCCTGATTCGCAACGACTACCAGACGTCCGGCTATCCCGTGCGCTTTATTGAGGCATCAGATGCGAGCGCCATCACTGGCGAGCTGCTGAGAGACTTACAGGCGGGTAAGCGGGTCTACGTGGTCACCGATTCAAAGCGTGGCAGCAAGCGCATTCACCGGCTGATAGCAGAGCTATCGCGCTCTATACCGTCTTTGCTGGTGAACTCAGAAACCAGCGGCGGCGAAGTTGAGCGGGCATTTATGGAAGATCCCGATCGGCACCTAAGCGCGATCTCCCTGCAAGCGGTGACCACTTCCCCCAGCGCTGGCACCGGGCTATCTATCGAGGGCAATCACTTTGATAAGGTCTACGGCATTTTCTATGGGGCTAGCTCAACTGATGCCGATATGTCTCAGGCGCTGGGCCGGGTGCGTGAGAATTTGCCGCGTGTGGTGTGGTGTGCGAAATATGGCCGGAATTTCTCTAAGGCGGGGCGCGATGGTAGCGCTCTAAAGCTGCGTGAGCTGCTCAGGCAAAAGAGCGAATACACGGCCAGTACCCTGCTCATTCGTTCTAGCCTCTCTGAGATGGGCAGCGATGGACTAGCGGGCTACGACTGGGCAAACGATCCACATCTCAAATATTGGTCAGAGGTAGAAGCCGAGCGCAACCGCTCGATGTGGAACTTGCGCACGGCGCTAAGAATTCGGCTGATGCACGAAGGCCACCAAATCGAGCGAGTCGAGCTTGGCAGCGATGAGCAGGCCCGCAATTTACTAAAGGCAGCACGGGAAGACCTGAAAATGGAGAACGCGATCGCAGTGGAGATGGCCACCAACCTGACCGCAGTAGAGGCTAAGCAACTAGACCAGCTAGACGGGTTAGATGAAACCCAGCGCTTAGCGCTGCAAAAATGGAAAATCGCTGATTTTTACTGCCTGAACGTTGAGCAGGTTAACGCTGATCTAGTGCGCTTTGACAACGACGGGCGGCGGCGCGGGCAACTGCTCAACCTAGAGGGGTTTTTACATGCTGAAGAGGCGGCAGCGGCGGATGTGCGATCGCTTGAGAAACAGGCGAAGTGGCAGAAGAATTTCACCCAGAAGGGCTATACCCCGTGGGATCTCAGCAATGTCACCTTAAAGCGTGACGTTCGGCTGCTGCTCGGCCTCGATGCCTATTTAGCGCCCGGTAAAGTTTGGGATTCTCAGGCGCTGGCTGAATTCAGAGAACGCGCGATCGCCTACGCCCCACAGATCAAAGCGGCACTCAATTTCACTATCAAGCTTGAGATGTCAGCGACCCAAATTCTCAACCAGCTACTAGAGCAGATGGGCATCACCTGCGAGGCTAAGCAGCACCGCAAAGACGGCGGACGGGTGCGAATCTATCAGATTGATGCGATCGCCTGGACGCTCAACATAGAGATTCTAGAGCGGCGAAAAAAACGCCGGGAGCAGGTGTCTGAGAGCGGCACACCCCTTTTAGTTACTGATCATTCAAGAAAAGGGTGTGACACAGCAGAACCCACTGAAACCAGTAATTCTGACTGTGAGCCTGGGGTCGGCGTTCATCTGCCTGCGGCTCCATTAGATGATTCACCCGATCCACTAGCCCCCGACCACTACGACGCGGCGGCGTGGGGGTGGTCGGTCTAACTTTAAGAGGGCTGCGACTCTTCAACGCGGGTATCACCTCATCTCCTAGCCATTAGAAGCTAGCCATTAGAAGCTAGCCATTAGAAGACTCATCAGCTATTTGGGGCAGTTTATGTTTCTCAAAAGCAGATTGGCCTATGGCTCAGTCTCTCCAGAGTCGATGGCATAGGCCAGCTTCTGGGTCAGGCTAGCGTAGGACTGCAACCGCCTCATGTGATCAAAGAGAAAAGCCCCCAACCATTGTTAGGAGTGCATTCAGCTTCATCGAGAGTTAGAAAGCTAGGCAGTCACTAGCTCGCGTGGTTTGATCTTGCTAGTATCCGTCTCTAGCTGGGCGATCGCCAGTCGATACTCAGTCTCTATCCGCATGAGTACAGCCGGTGAGCCGCCGATGTGAGCGCAAATCTTAATAGCTAGCTCAGGTGTCAGCGCAGATTTGCCGTTGAGCATACGACTGACAGTGGAAGCGCTGACATCAATGGCCGTAGCCAACTGAGCACCGCTCATATCTTCCATATACATGTCTTTGATAACCTCTGCCGCAGGCATTGGGCGATCGCACAGTGGCAAATGATTAAAACGTGTTTCAGTCATCTTCAATTTTCCTGCTACTAATGAGTTTCATCGGTGTATTCGATTCCGGTTACATCAGCAGTTGCTGAATTGAAGTGGAATAACAGTCGATAATTACCGCTCACTCTGATTTCCCACCAGTCGCTACCCCTCTCTTTGTATTTCTGGAAGCTATAGCTATTAGCCGAGAAGGTGTCCTTCAGCTCCTCAAAGGAGCGAACAGTATTCAAAGACTTAAGAATCGCTTTTAGCTTCTTAACTGCCTTCTGTGGCAGCTTCATAGCCTTATCCTTTGGCGGTTCTTCCTGGGTGCCTTCCCACCAGACCTTTAAAGCTTTAGTCTTGAACGATCTAATCATAACTCACTTCTATGCGCTGTGCGCAACTCGCAATATAGCATACACAGAACATTGAATGGCAGGCTGGTGGCTGGTGGCTGGCGTTTTCCGATCATTGATAGTTTGGTTAAATTATAGATAGGCAGACGTGTGTACACGTCTTATTGCCGTATGGCCGACGCGCACATTTGCCGACGTATCTACTCAGGTGCGATAGTGTCCATTTCGTACTTCTCGAACAGTAGATTCAGAGACTCACCTACTAGCGATTGAAGCGTTCGATCTTGCTTTGCCGCTAATATTTTTAACTCCATCACAACCACTGGATCGAAGTGAGCACCGAGTGCTTTCTTACCCTTCCGGCTGGGTCGATCGTGCTTGCTCTTCTGTTTGCCTTCTTCCTTCGTTTCTACCACTGGTTCAGGCTCAGCAGCGCCGCCAATCTTGCCAAGCTGGTCTAATACGTTACGTCTCCCTTTCGATGCTGACATTTAACGACTCTCCATAGATTCAGATAACCAATTCCACAAACGCTTCAGTTCACCTGCTGCCTTACCGCTAGGTTCATATTCGGACACTCCCAGGCCAGAAGTGAAGGCATGTTGAAAAGCCACTCTGTCACCAAACACTACAGGCACCAATTCGACTCCTAACGAGACGATCGCCGCTGATGATTCAGTCCGTAGAGCTGTCGTCTTTGGTGAGTTCAGTAATGCGGCCTTCGGAACTTTGACCGTATTGATGAGTTCCAAAGTGTCTCGCAGCGCGGCTAAGTCGCCTAATCCTGGCCGAGTAGGCATCAAAACTAAATCGGCTACCCTAGCCGCTGCGAGAAGGCCAGAGTCAGCAGAAGGCGCGGTATCGACTATCAGAAGATCTATACCTGCATCAGCGCACTGAGTCTGTACCTTCTCTAACCTATTAGGAACCGCTGATATCACAGCCAAATCGTCAGCTTCTCTGACATCTGCCCAGGCACAGGCTGACGCTTGGGGGTCGAGATCGGCGATCGCAACCTTTAGCCCAGCGTCGGCAGCGGCAACGCCTAAAGATGTTGCCACTAGCGTTTTCCCAGCGCCGCCCTTCTTATTCAGAATTGCAAGTGTATACACGTCGATACGCCTATCCGTATTAATAGCCGTCATGTTACGGTACAACGCGACTGCAAACCTAATTGCAGATGCGCAGATGAATATTTTTATAGACGTGTATACACGCAGATATGCAGACGAATAGACGAGAAGAATATGCCTCTCTAAACTTTTCGGCCACCTCAATCAGACCTTCAAGGTTCTAAGAAACTCACAGCCTCAACGTTGACTGTCTATGACGCTAGCAGTATCCCCTGATTGAGATGGAGCGCAGCGACTATTGCTAGTTGCCATAAGTGATCGCGCTCCACCTCAATCAGGGGAAGTCCGTTATCAAGCTATACTCTCGACGGCTTATGTCTTGATTTTTAACGGCTGAAGCCCTTTAGCTTCAATAATCAGTAGGTTTATTTCTTAGGCGTCGGCAGTATAGCTACCGGCATACCCTCTCATGGGAAAATCAGCTTTGCTAGCTCGCGCTGCGCCGTGTTCTTATAACTTACTAGCGGTAGCTGCTATAACTATTAACTGCGCCGATACTTTGAATCCAGCACAACTATGGACAGCTTAGAAAGCCAGAAAGCAGCAGATGAGTCCAAGCCTGACGCCGCTGAGCTAGAAAACAGTGCAGAGCTTGACCTCTCCTCAGCCAAAGACAAGGAGCGCCTACCGTCCCAAGCTGAAGGAACCGAAGGCAAAGAAAAACAGCCTTACCAGAGGCGACGCAAGCTCTACCAAGCGCTCGCCCGCATCGAGGGTTCGCTCAAAGTAAAAGAAGATGACTTAGTGATCATTACTAAGGGCGACAAGGCAGAGTTCCAAGTCGCCCAGATTAGAGGCCAACATACCGCGATGCGTTTGCTTAAACGAGCGGCCAATCAGCGTCAAGGGTTCTACTCCTTCTATCCACACAGCGAAAGTCAGGTCGTCAGTCTCATCAACTTCAGCGCTGAAGGCGGTGAGCCTCATCCAGAGGTACCACCAGCAGATCGGATGTTCATCTGTGGCAAGTTAATTAGTAAGGATGAGGACGCTTTCCTTGTCGATATTGGTCGCAACCGGCGGACTCACAAAGCCAAAAAGCAGATTAGTATGCCATTGAGGATAGCAGGCAAGGTAGCCGATCCAATCTGGACTTTGGGGCAGTGGATTGGGCTAGTACTTCATCGGCAAGGGACTAACTGGGTATGGACAGGCGAGACGAGAGCGGTGCTTGAAAGTAGTAGCCCCAAGGTTAAGAAAGAAGGCTGAGCAGATCGCGTCTTAATCAGACCGTACATCCCGTTGACGGGGTTAAATGAGTAATCGAGTAATCAGACTCAGAAAACACCGAAGCAGAACTTAGACCTATCACTTGATAGAAAGAATAAAGTTGAGGCAAGACAATGACTCATAACCCACATATTGGTTCTGCTCTTGATGAGTTACTGGAAGAAGATGGCATTCTTGCCGAAGTCAGCGCAATCGCTATCAAACGAGTCTTAGCGTGGCAGGTTACTCAAGAAATGAGCAACCTCGGCTTGAGCAAGTCTCAAATGGCAGTGCAGATGAGAACTAGCCGAACTTCACTCGATAGACTGCTCGATCCTGACAATACCTCTATTACACTCAAGACACTGGAGCGGGCTGCTACTGTTTTGGGTAAGCGTCTACAGATAGAGTTGGTTGATGGGGTTTGAGTAGTAATGGATACTGTTGGCGAAGTCGAAACTAGGGGTAAAGGGTAGGCTTGAGCACAACAAACCGACTTACAGAAGTCGTAAATTCGTGCCCGTATGCCTAGAGATTCGTTGCCACAGATGCTTCAAAAACGAACGTTTTCGAGACAGGAAATGAAGTGCGATCACGTAGTTAGAGAC
>QBMP01000285.1 GCA_003242115.1 Phormidesmis priestleyi | reverse complement strand
CGCTGGCTATGCTTAATCCAAAAATCGAACAGCGGCAAAGATACCTGGTATCCAAGCTGAGACCCATAGATCAGGCCCTTTTGTTCTAGGCTGCTGAGAGCGCCCTGCAAGCTACCGCCTCTAGAAAGATAGTGTTTTTTAATGTAAGCGTTAGACTGAGGCCGCTCTATCGGATCGAGAGAAAGGCTTTCTAACAGTTTTGCCTGAATGGGTGGGAGTAGCAACAGTAGTGTTTCAAAAGTCACTTCAATATCTTTGACTAAAGCGAGCATACTGCTGCGAACATGGTGGGCGTGAATCACCCCTGTAGGCGTTTGGGCCGAGATGACATGGCACGCTAACTGGATGCGCTGAGCCAGCGCGATCGCATCTTTAATATGGCCTTGCACATAGCTCGAAAACATTTCTAAACTCTGACTATCAAGGTCAAAGCTAAGACCTGCACTGGCCATTTTGCTAACTACCCAGCGTTGCATGTCTTGATCGTTCAGCGGCCCCAGGAAAATAACCGGCAGACCCATAGCATCCATCCAAGGCTCTGAGACAATCGCGACGAGCACGTAGCTCACCTGACTCTGCTGCTGAATCTCTTGTAGAAGACGAGTTTCCCATTTTCGATGACGATCCCAAGAGCGAATGTGAGCGAAATTATGAAAAACAACAACAATACGGCAAGTCAGAGATTCTGCTAAATACTGAGGTAGCGACAAAAGACACTCAAACAAAGTCCATTCTTTCCCAGCAGGTGCTGACCACACGAGACGATCTTGAGCGAATAGAGATTGCTCCGAGGTTTGGGGCTGATCCAAAATCCACTGATGGATTTTGGCAAATTCATTCGGCTCACTAAATGCGTTATTGATGCTATCAATCAGCAGTTGAACGAAGTGTCCGGCACTACGGCAACGCAAACAGTCAACCTCCAAATGCCGAATACCCGAGTGGTTGGCAGCATCGCGAATCAATGTTCGTCGCCCAATACCCGGAACCCCAGTAACGACTAGATCGCCGTCTTTTTTCAAAAGCGTAGAAACCCGCTCTAGCTCAGTCTTACGCAGGATAGTTGAGGGCAAAACGGAAAAGTTTTTCATTTAAAGCGGGTCTGCACTATTTTTTAGTGCTATAAATGTCTGTAGATTTTTGAATAGTAACACCAGTAAACCTATGACGATTTGGACCGTGGCTGCTTTGGTTTTCGGACTTGTTTTGTTGGTGGGTGGTGCAGAAGCTCTAGTCAAGAGCGCTTCTAAGCTAGCTGCTACGGTCGGTATTTCGCCGCTCGTGATTGGGTTGACGGTGGTTGCATTTGGGACGAGCGCACCTGAACTGGCGGTCAGTTTGCAGGCGAGTATGTCTCAGCAGGCCGATATTGCCCTCGGCAATGTTGTTGGCAGCAACATTTGCAACGTATTGTTAATCCTTGGGATCTCTGCAATGATTGCGCCATTGGTCGTAGCTCAGCAGCTAATACGGCTGGATGTGCCCATTATGATTGGGGTTTCAGCGCTGGTGATGCTCTTTGGCTGGGATGGGCGAATTGGCCGCTCAGATGGAGTGATTTTGTTTTTGGGCGGAATCGCCTACACCTTATTTTTACTCTATCAAAGCCGTCAGGAAAAAGATCCCGCTGTTCAAGACGAATATGCTCAGTTTGAGCGGCGATCGCATTCCTCAAAAGAGACTGGGCTCAACATTGGCCTACTAATTGGCGGACTAGGGATGTTAATAGCCGGTTCGCAGATGCTTATCTATAGTGCTGTGGCGATCGCCACACGGTTAGGCGTCAGTCAGCTGATCATCGGGTTGACGGTGGTCGCGGTGGGCACGTCGCTACCAGAGTTGGCTACGTCTGTTGCGGCTAGCTTGCGAGGGGAGAGCGATATTGCAGTCGGCAATGTGATTGGTAGCAACATTTTCAATATCCTGGTAGTACTAGGTCTTTCGAGCGCCGTTTCGCCCTCAGGCACAGCGGTTTCACCGACTGCGATCGCTTTTGATATTCCGGTGATGATTGCGGTGGCCGTGCTGTGCCTTCCTATATGCATTACCGGCAACAAAATCTCTCGTAGAGAGGGCGGGCTGTTACTATCGTACTACCTACTATACGCAGGCTATCTGGCCGCTAATGCGACAAATCCTAATTTGCCCTGGCCGAGCTGGATAGGTGTGGTACCCTTGGCTTTGGTGTTACTAACCTTATTGAGTTGGCGCATGGAAGAGCGCGGGCAGGTAAATAATCGCAAACGGATATAGATCTGTGTGAATGGCCTAATTTACCGACTTTGGGTTTATCTTTATGTAGCTCGCTCATTTAGAACTTATGCCTTCTCAATTTCGCACGCCTGGTTATCACCCT
Source organism: Phormidesmis priestleyi (assembly GCA_003242115.1). Classification (GTDB taxonomy): domain Bacteria; phylum Cyanobacteriota; class Cyanobacteriia; order Phormidesmidales; family Phormidesmidaceae; genus Phormidesmis; species Phormidesmis priestleyi_A. The sequence continues at coordinate 3,394 of QBMP01000285.1, read as the reverse complement.
GCTCGCAAGCTAAAAACTATAGTTTCGGGACTTCAGATTGCGGTGGTTACCGACTTTAGCGTTGCCTACAAAGTCGTTCTATCGGTGCCTATTCTGGGCTGTGCTTTTTTTCTTCACCAGTGGGTAGATGTCAGCTTGATATTGCTGGCTATGGGGCTTGTGCTGGTTTCTGAGTTGTTTAACAGTGCCATTGAAGTTTTGTGCGATTTTGTAGAGCCTCAGCAAAATGAGCGCATCCGAGTCACTAAAGATATTGCTGCCGCCGCCGCTGGCCTGAGCATATTGATATGGGCGGTAGTTTTGATCATAGAAATCATTCGTCTTTTAGATTCCGTAGGATAGCTAGGTAGGATATTTGAGATGGAAAACTGGAATGCGCTGGTGGCTAGTGCAACATTTGTTGCTGTCATTTTGGCCATCATGACTGAAAAGCTACATCTCACCGTAGCGGCTCTTTTAGGCTCGCTGGTGCTGGTGTTTGTGCATGTCATGACGCTTACTGAAGCGATGGAATACATCGGCAACAGCTATTCTACGCTGGCTCTGTTTTTTGGGGTGATGGTTCTGGTACGGGCATTTGAACCGACCAAAGTGTTTGACTATTTAGCAACGCAAATGGTGGTAACGGCCAAGGGGCAGGGCAAACGGCTATTGCTGGGTATTGTTGCTATTACCACACCGATTTGCGCGGTGCTTCCCAATGCCACTACGGTGATGCTCTTAGCGCCGCTCATACCACCGATTGCTGCGGAGATCGGCGTAGATTTTGTGCCCTTACTGATTTTGATGGTGTTTGTTGCTAACAGTGCTGGCTTGCTGACGCTAGTGGGCGATCCGGCCACGTTCATTGTGGGTGATGCGATCAACATTAGCTTTTTGGACTACCTCGGTCGGCTGAGCTTGGCGGGTGGATGCGCGATCGCGGTTATTTTATTGCTGCTGCCCCTATTGTTCTCTGATATCTGGCGCTGGCAAATATCAGATCTCACTCAGCTACCGCATCCCAAAATTCATCGACCTGGCATCCTAATTTTGGGGTGTGTATTGATGGCAGTTGTTCTTATTCTCTTTGTGTTAGGAGAGAGCTTTCCCGCCCCCCTCCCGCCTCCCGCAGTTGCGCTGATGGGGGCGGCCTTAGCCTTGCTGATTGCTCACCAAAGCAAATTAGACACCGTTAACAACATCCTTAAAGATGTAGATTGGAGTACGTTAATCTTTTTTATGTGCACCTTTGTGCTGATTGGCGGTTTAGAGAAAACTGGGGTAATCGGCCAGCTATCCGGGCTAATGGCTACTCTGATTGGCAACAATATTCTGTTTGGCTCAATTGTTTTAGTATTTGTTGTTGGGCTATTGTCAAGCTTTGTGCCTAATATTCCGCTGGTGGTGGCAATGGTGCCGCTACTCAAGCAGTATCTTGTCAGTATTGGTCTGATTGGTTCAGAGTTTCTCAATCCTGATTTTGTTGGAGAATTTCCACCAGAGGTATTGCCTTTGTTTTACGCCATGATGCTGGGTGCTACACTTGGCGGCAATGGCACCTTAGTAGGCGCTTCTTCTAACATTGTGGCCGCTGGCATCGCCGAACAGAATGGCAAACGAATCTCGTTTGCCAAATTTCTAAAATATGGTATGCCTATGATGGGTTTACAGCTACTGGTTTCGGCTGGGTATATTTTTCTGCGGTTTTAGAAAAGTAAGACATTCGGCTAATTTAATAATGTCCTCGATCCAGCTATTTCTTCACTGCTGCTTGCTCTCTACACGCCTTTGCTTTCTACGAGCCCTTGCTGTAACGCAAAAATAGCGGCTTGGGCGCGATCGCGCACATCTAGCTTCTGCAAAATGGCATGGACATGAACGCGCACAGTGCCGGTTGTGATGTGCAATTGCTGGGCAATTTCTTGGTTACTCTGGCCGTGAGCCATCAGAGACAAAATCTCTTGCTCTCGCTGGGTAAGGGGCATGTCGTTGGTGGCTACGGCCACGGCCCTGGGCGAAAGCGTGTAGGCAGCGCGAATTTCTTGACTGCTGCGTTTGTCCCACCAAGAGGCTCCAACCGCTACTGACTGTAGGGCGAGTATTAACGATTCTGCCTCTATACCCTTCAGGCAAAAGTCGCTGGCTCCGGCGCCAATCAATTGCTCAATCAGTGACTTTTGAGAGTGCGAGGTGAGAATGAGTACGGGTAAATCAGGGTGCTGCACTTTTATTTGGCGACAGGCTTCAACGCCGCCAATGCCCGGAAGTCCGACATCTAGTAAAACAACGTCCGGCTGCACCTGATTGGCTAGCTCGACTGCGCTTTCACCATCGGTAGCTTCAGCCACGATTTCTAGCTGCCTAAGTTTTGCCCAAATTAACGGCAACATACTCAGGTTTCAGCAATTTCGATAAACCGTGAATCCAAGGTCTGACCAGGATATCGGCCGCATTCAAGCGAATCTCAGTCAGTTGTCCACAGTCGTTAAAGAGCAGTCGCCCGGTAGTGATGAAGCCATCTCGCATCAGTTTGACAAACCCAATCTGTTTCAGCGCTGGTGTTTCGTTTGTCAGTCAGCGCTTGGCCTAGACTAAGACGTTATGCGCTAAGGCATTGAGTTGGGTGAGCATCTGATCACCCTCGAAGCGCTGTTTGTTGCGTTTTTTGATGCCTAATGCTTGATTATCTTGCTTGAAGGAGGTTTCAACGCCGCCACCGCGCTGGTCGTAGCAATATAGGTCAGCCAAAGCGTAGTGTGGCGATCGCTCAACCTATCCTCAGCGCCCAGCGTCATCACTAACTGCACATTATCTGATGCGACCTGTAAGAAGTGAACAGGTCAGCTTCTTGAGTGAGAATTTGGGAATTTCTGTTTCAGCACTAAGCTATCTCACTAAGTCATCTCTTATAGGCTGCTCACTCAGTTCGTAATTTTTGTTTCAGACAAGCTCTCATCAAACAACAATTGCACACAAACTAAACGATTGGGTAGGACTTGAGGCCACTAGCTTCGAGCGGGAGAAAGACTGTCCAGGTAGTGCCTTGGTTGGAGCGTTCACGGACAGTGAGCTTTGCGCCAAGGGCATGAAAGAGATTTTTGGTGGCTTCGAGATTGAGGCTGAGGCCGCCGGTTTCGGGCTGAAACATTAGTAGATGGCCCAGTGACTTGAGCGGTGGCGGTGAACAAGCAGTGTTGCCGGAAAAGGGGTTGTTGGTTCGCGATTGGCCGACGGATTGGCCGACAGATTGACCGGCTTGATCCATTGACTGATTCTGAGCCTGAGATTCTGACTGAGGCTGAACTGAAGACTGAAATTGCAGCTTGAGCTGAGCGCCCGCGTGCAGGACGTGGAGCTGAATGTGGCTACCGGGTGAGACGCTGTGAGTGAAGAGTTCGACCAAGCCGGTCAA
>QBMP01000284.1 GCA_003242115.1 Phormidesmis priestleyi | reverse complement strand
TATGTGGCTCACCCTCAACAATCGTAAAATTGTATCTTATTTAATCCTCATTCCTAACGAGTTCCGATGAGCGCTTATCTAAGAAAAGCGAATGTTGGACAACGCACCATGAAGACAAGAAAATGATTGTCAAAGATTATGCAGGACAGTTTGTAACCGACATTTCTCAAGATTTAGACAGGTGGCTCAAAAAAGATGTCATGCAAACTATTTTAAAGCCAAAAGTAGACAAGCTAGAAAGAGAAATCATCGCAAAGCTAGCTACTATCGAACATGATCTTAAATCTATTGACAGCGATACTGGTGCTGCTCTGCATGAGCAGTTCAAGCTGTCAGGATTCAATGTCAGTCTTAAGTTTCACTCAACATTAAATCCCGATGCTATAAATGACGCGACAGGCTTCTGGGAAGATCTAGGTATAAAGAGCGGCGGTGTGGCAGCAGTAGCCGCCTTGGCCTTTGTTGGCGTTGGATTATCGCCAATCTCCTCAGCAGTGGCCCTGGTTAGTGTTGGATTGCCAGTCTTGCTAGCAGGTGGGCCAGTTTTACTAGCAGGTAGCGTGGCAGGGGCTATCTTACTGGCAGGTGGCGCAGCAGGAACTGTCGCTAGCCGAATTTTTGGGAGAGATGAAGAGGAGATGAAAGGTGAGCTGAGAATAGAAGCCTACAATAAGGGCATTGCGAAATTCGACGAAGCATCTGAAGAGATTCTAAATAAGCTTGTTGAAAATATTAAAAGCGCCTTTGAGAAAAAAGCTCAAGATTTTCATGAAGCAGCTAATGCTTCTATCTCTATCCTATGCAATCTGCTAGAGCAGCAAGAAAGCATATTGAAAGAGACCTTAGTACAAAAAGAGGCTGAGTCAGCACTCATTCAACAAAAGACTTTCCAGCTTCAGACCATCAAACAGGCGCTAAGCGATCTAGCTGAGACAGCATTGAGCTAACGCACATTAATCTACTAATTAGGAGTAATACGATGTACCAGTTTTCACTTCCAGTGCAAGCGGCAATAGCTGCCGGGAAATACATTCCGGTTCAAACAGCAGCAGGCGTGCCAATTGGAATGGTTCGAGATGCCGCAACAGGACAGTTTGCCGCACACGCTATCGGTATGGGGCTCAATCCATTGACGGCGGTGCCTCAAATGGCGATGGGTGCAGGGCAACTATATCAGGGTCATAAAGCACTTCAAGGAATTGCCGCCTTATCCACCTCGGTAGCAACATTGCAGGCGACAACGGCTGTGATTGGCGTAGGCGTGGCAGGTGTTGCAGCGCTCTCTGCTGTGAATTTATGGCAAACGCTCAAGCTTAGAAAGGATGTGCGACAGATGCGCGTTGAGGTAAGAGAAGGATTTATTGACCTCAAACAGGTATTTGCAGACCAGGGCACTGAGCTGATTGAGCATATTCAGCAGGTATCAGAAGATGTAGAGTTCAGGACTCACCGTACAATTCTAGCGAGGGCTTACGGCCTGTTTGAGAAGGCAATGAATCGGCTATGCTCGGCGGTGACGATGCGAGATTTGAGGGCGCGTCATGATGAAATCAAAGCTGCTAGAGATATGATGTTCCAGGCATTATCAGATTACGACAACAGCCAGATCATGAGCGGCATCAGCTCGGTTGCGTACATTCGCAGGCGTGAATGTGTGTGGGCCATTGAGCAGGCGATCGCAATGACTTACGAAATGCAAGGCGAATGGCAGGTTGTGAGCGATCGCCTCACCCACTTAAACACAACTATCCGTCAAGACGCTGTAACCACCTTGAATAAAGCTGAAACCATTGACGAGCTAGACTTTCTATTCCCAGAACTCACCAGAATTCACGATCACGATCTAGTCTCCATCAAGGCATGGAAAGATCGTATCGACTGGTCTAAAACGCTTTCTGAGGATGAAATACAGCAACTCAAGACGCTTGTGGATAACGAAAGTGTTGAGATCGAAGACATTGCCCTTATAGAGGATCATACCGACGATAAACCAGCAGAATATGCCCTCTACGAAAAAGCTAAATCAAGTTTTATCCCAGACGCCTTATGGAATAGCCTCCTCTATTCGTTCGATACAGAGTTTCGGCGACAAGAGGAGGAATATATCGTCGAAAGAGCCATGCTAGAGTCTTTAACAGCATTTAACTCTCAAAATTTAAGAAAGGCTTCTCCACTTGCGATCGCCAACCTAAACCTGTACTTCGCAGCAAAAGACGAGTCATTAAGAGAAGAGACAGAAAAGGATACAGCAGTTGCAATAGTTGCATAAGCCACCGTCTAAATCAGCTCCTGACTAGCAATTATTATGGTCAGGAGGCTTTTTCTCTTAAGGCCAGTTTTATTCATCGCTATCAGAGGCTGTCAGAACTTGCGATATTAGCAGCGTATGCAAGTCCTCAACAGTTCTAAACTGCTTGTCGTTGGTGAGGAAGGTTGTGCAGCCAGTGGCGATCGCACTCGCCGCATGAATGGCATCAGGCAGCTTTAGCTTAGTGTTCGCTCTAGTTGCAGCAGCTTCTATCAAAATGCTGCGATTAACGGGCACCACAATCAAGCTATCCGTACTCGTAATAGCTTTAGCATAAGTTTCCTGCTCAAAAATATTTGCCTTCTTGATAGGTCTGACCAATATTTCTGCCAGTGAAAGTTCGCTAGTAACCAATGTCAGCGATCCTGCATCATCAGCTTCAAATAAAGTAGCAAGCGGTTGACTGTAATCAGATATTGGCTCTAGGGCATAAATCCAGATGTTGGCATCTAGATAGATACAATCGCCTCAAAGACAATCTAAGAATCCCATGAATCGCGCTCTTGCCGAATATATTCATCAATATCGGCAACGCTATTAAAGCTCCCTTTCCCTTTCATCACGCCGATAAAGCGAGACAGCCCCTTGGGTTCATCATCTTCAGAGTCATTTGGGTTAGCGGCCCCTATAAAGTCAATAAGCTCCTTCAAAGGCTTTTCCGGCTCTTCAGGCTCTTCTACCAGCACAATCACCTCCACAGTAGCCCCTTCAGGCAGCTCATCTGAATGCACTTCAATAAAGCCACCCGGCTTAACAATTGCTCTGGCCTTAACAGTTTGAATCATGGTTTTTCCTGATAGCCGATGAGGTTATATGCCCTTTATGACTCGCTGATCTCTATTTTGCGGCCTATTTCATCGTTCGGGGCATTCTGCTTCTATTTCTTTAATAGCCTGTATCTCAACCAACGCATTCTTAAAAATGACGGAAGATGGCGCAGCGCAGCCTCACTCCCCGGTTCGGTAACCCCCCCTTCAGCAAACTGCCCTCCATTAAGCACTATAGATATAACCTTTACAAAGCAAAGTTGCAGATCATCAGTTATTCATCAGTTAGTTATTTATCTCGGAGTAAAAAAACATGGGTAAAGTAGTCGGAATTGACCTCGGAACCACCAACTCAGTCGTGGCCGTTATGGAAGGGGGTAAGCCCAGCGTTATCGCCAACGCCGAAGGCTTTCGGACTACCCCTTCAGTGGTCGCTTATGCCAAAAATGGCGATCGCCTCGTCGGTCAAATCGCCAAGCGCCAAGCCGTCATGAACCCCGAAAATACGCTGTATTCAGTTAAGCGATTCATCGGTCGTCGCCATGACGAAGTTAACAACGAATCCAGCGAAGTCCCTTACAAAGTGGCCAACGTCGGTGGCAACGTCAAAATTGAAACCTCTGACGGCAAGCAGTACGCCCCCGAAGAAATTTCTGCTCAGGTGCTGCGCAAGCTAGTCGATGACGCCAGCAAGTACCTCGGCGAAAAAGTCACTCAGGCCGTTATTACTGTCCCTGCTTACTTCAACGACTCCCAGCGCCAAGCCACCAAAGATGCCGGTAAAGTTGCAGGCGTCGAAGTGCTGCGCATTATCAACGAGCCTACCGCTGCTGCTCTAGCCTACGGCCTAGACAAAAAAAGCAACGAAACCATCCTGGTATTTGACCTCGGTGGCGGCACGTTTGACGTGTCTATCCTAGAAGTCGGCGACGGCGTTTTTGAAGTACTTTCCACCTCTGGTGACACTCACTTGGGCGGCGACGACTTTGACAAAAAGCTGGTTGACTACCTCGCTGAAGACTTCGCTGGCAAAGAAGGCATCGACCTTCGCAAAGACAAGCAAGCCTTGCAGCGCCTGACCGAAGCCGCTGAAAAAGCCAAAATCGAACTCTCCAGCGTCAGTCAAGCAGAAGTCAACCTGCCTTTCATCACCGCGACTCAAGATGGGCCTAAGCACTTAGAAACCACCTTGACCCGTGCCAAATTTGAAGAGCTGTGCTCCGATCTAATTGACCGTTGCGGCGTCCCCGTTCAAAACGCGCTCAAAGATGCCAAGCTCAGCAAAACTGACATTGATGAAGTGGTGCTAGTAGGCGGCTCTACCCGGATTCCGGCTGTTCAGAGCCTCGTCGAAAAAATCTTGGGCAAAGCGCCTAACCAGACCGTCAACCCTGATGAAGTCGTGGCCATTGGCGCGGCCATTCAAGGCGGCGTCTTAGCCGGAGAAGTCAAAGACATTCTGTTACTAGATGTCACCCCACTCTCCTTGGGCGTCGAAACCCTCGGCGGCGTTATGACCAAGCTCATCAACCGTAACACCACCATCCCCACCAAAAAGTCGGAAGTCTTCTCGACAGCGGTCGATGGCCAAACCAATGTAGAAATTCACGTTCTGCAAGGTGAGCGGGAAATGTCTAACGACAACAAGAGCCTCGGAACCTTCCGGCTTGATGGCATTCCATCAGCTCGGCGCGGTGAGCCTCAAATTGAAGTGATCTTTGATATTGACGCCAACGGCATCTTAAATGTCACCGCCAAAGACAAAGGATCAGGCAAAGAGCAATCAATTAGCATCACAGGTGCTTCTACGCTCTCTGATACCGAAGTCGAGAAAATGGTGCGCGACGCTGAAAGCAATGCCGATACTGACAAAGAGCGGCGCGATCGGGTTGATACCAAAAACCAAGCCGATTCTCTCGCCTACCAGGCTGAAAAGCAAGTAGAAGAACTCGGTGACAAAGTGCCCGCCGCAGATAAGGAAAAAGTTGAAGGACATATCAAAGATCTGAGAGAAGCACTTGCGGCTGAAGACTTTGAAAAAACCAAGTCCTCAATGGAAACCTTGCAGGAAGCGCTTTACGCACTCAGCAGCAACCTCTATCAGCAGGCCGGAGCCGGTGAAGCTACCGCCGAGGGTACTGACCCAGGCGCGACTGATAGTACTGCCGCCGCTAGTGGAGAAGATGTGATTGACGCTGAATTCTCTGAGACGGACGCTCAGTAGTAGATTTCGTCAGCGTAAGCTAGACCCATCGCTCAGCAAAGATCTAACAGGTCTAGTGAAGCGATGAGTTAGCTTCAGACGAAAGTACACCAGTCAAATAAAAAGGCGCATCTGGCTAATACAGCTATATGCGCCTTTTTTCTTTTTTAAAGGATGCTGCAAAAAATGCTGCTAGCCGCTGATCCTACGTCAACCCCAACAGCGTTAATAGACCTTTTCCTGTCAGTAACTGAATCAAAATGAGCGCCGCTATGCCAATCATCGCCGCTCTACCGTTGAGCCGCTCTGCATGTTGATTGAACCCCTTTTGGGGACGCTCCCTTACCGGGTGACAAGGAACTTCAATATCATATATAGCGAGGAGTTGAGAGAATAAAAGGGCAAAAGAATAGGAAGGGAATTTCGTCCCTTCCCAAAATATATGTTGCCTCCAGTATACCAAACCATCTTTCGCAAACATCTGACGGAATCTC
>QBMP01000283.1 GCA_003242115.1 Phormidesmis priestleyi | reverse complement strand
ACTACCCACCGAGCAACCTTCTCAATATCCTCAATGGATTTTTTGGAGGGGCTATTGTCCATAAGTGGAACTCGCTGTGCGGTTGCCCAAGCTAAGTCGGAGTTTTGTCCTATAGAGAGTTGTGGGATATCAGCATATTTTGTAGCTAGCTGTTCTGGCAGCTCTTTATCGAAAACCCTAGATTTATTAATCTGTGTCAGCACGAAGGCGCAATATTTAGGCCCAGACTGATGACGCTCTTGCCGCCGTCTAATTTCGGCGAGAACCCGCTCTGCTCCGATGATGCCTAGAGGATGGGCGTTTGTACACACTAGCGCGATGTTTGCCGCAACCAGACCAAGCCTTTCTAGGTGATCGCTACCGGGTGGGCAATCAAATATGATGACCTTGAAATCACTAAAAGCCTTGACTGCGTAGGATAGCTCTTCTGGATCGGCCATCTCGATATCTCGTCCCTGCAACGATGACCCACCAGGTAAGACAAAAAGGTTCTCAGATGCTTCTAGTGGTTGAGGAGCCTGTTCTAGGATCAGCTCAGCAGTGCCTGGTGCTATTGGATCGACACCTAGCACGAAGCCTGTATTACTTTGTGGATCAAGGTCAAGAACCAGTACCTTAAGTCCGTGAAATGCAAAGTATGATGCCAGCGAAGCAGCGGTGGTAGTTTTCCCCACGCCCCCTTTGCGGCCACAGACGGCAATTTTGAAGAGACTCATTCTGTGAAATTACCTAATCTGGCTACAAGTGAGAAAATCATACTCGAAAAGTAGTTAGCCCTCACTTTGCGCCACATCTGCGCTCAGAAAAGTTGAGGGATGTACGTTCAGTCTGTTTCAACTAGAAGAATCGTCTGAGAATATTTTGTCGATATCTCGTGTCCCATAAAGAACCCGAACGATCTCGATACCTTGGTTGAGCGTCCTGTAGAAGATGACATGACGCTCTGCAACGAAGCTTCTGATTCCCTTTTTCACTTCAGGACGTTTGCGCCCAGCTTCTGGAAAAGTAGTCAGCATCATAAACTGTTTCACCAGCTGTTCGATTAACTCATCGGCTCGTTCCTCACTAGAGTCAGCTCTGTATGTCCAGATATCGGTGAGATCCGATTCAGCGGCAGGTGAAAGACGGAAGTTCTGCATTCTTAACCTATGCGTTCGCTTTTTGTGCGCGTCCCTTTGCCTTTATTCGATCAACTAACGTTGAGGCAGTTTCCTCTGTGTAGGTTGTGTACTCCCCAGCGTCTAGCTGGTCGATGCCGACTTGAATATCGTGAGTAAGCGCCTCCAATTTCAGTTTCTGAAGTTCTGCTTCTGCCTGCTGAAGTCGGGTTTGGACGTCCTGAAAAGCCTGTGCGTTTTGAACGACAAGAGCGGCTTCTCCATTGACGGTGAGCACTAAAGGCAAATTTGATTCGCGTAGCTTGCCAACGTAGTCCTTGGTATGGCGACGAAACTCAGTCAGCGATCGAATGTTGTCTACTGTGAAAGTCACAGAATTAGCCTCTTTTAGAAACTTTATAAGGTGCTTATTAAAGTCTACTGATGTAGTCCTATGTCGTCAACTCTCGCGATCGTACAAGTCCCCAGCCCCTGCCGCTACATCTCTCCCACCAGCCTGCACAACTGCCCCCATGCTTTGACCGGAACCTCGTCACGCTTTACTGTCCAGAGCCCAGGCCCCACGAACGGAAAAGCCTGACCGAGTACTTGAAGCAACTGCGCTGCCGTCGCTCTGATTACCGCTTTTCCCAGCAGCGCGTGGCCTTCCGCCTTAACTACCTGTAAGCACTCAGCAGGCAGCGTAATTGCCTGCCCCTGCCGCTGGTAGTCAAGCTGATAGACCGGCTGACCCAGAACATTCAACGTCTTCGCCAGCACCCGCGTTTCTATCCCGTCTAAAGAGCCTCCTGGCATGGCGATACGCACCTGCTGACCGGCGCTGAAACCTGTCTGTGCTAGTCCTTCCCTTCCAGTTCCACTGCCTTCGACCTGACCTTTAGCCGTCTCTATGGGGCTGCTAACAGGCTCTTTTGGAACCATCTGAGTATCCGCCGCTTCCTTGGGCAAATTAGCCGCCGTTTTAGCCGTTGTACACCCCCCCTGGCCAGCCTCATTTTTAGGGGTGGTAAATGAAGCAAAAGCGTTGCTATATATGGCAGTCACACACCTAAGCGTTAATAACTGTGCGTAGCTCTTTTTCTCCGGCAATTCCGGCTCAGCATTCTGAGCTTCAGCCAGCTCCAAAGAAAAAGAATTTACATCCTCTGAATCACTGCTAGAGAGACCTAGATCACCAGTACGTTTGATATAAGCCAATACCTCGTCTTTGTGCTTAGTGAAGGTTTTCCAGCCGATGCCTTTATCGAAGCAGACCGCCGAGATCTCAGAGACCATCTTCCAGAGCTGGGTGATGCCGATGCTTACGTCTACACAGATGTGGGCTAAGGCCGCGAAGAGCCGCTGCTTTGCATCTCTAGCAACGTTAGCGTTGTGGTCAGAGCCACCGACTTTATGCAGCCAAGCGCTTCTAAAGTGTGACTCGGCCCAGCGTTTTGGCCAGGAGCCGTACTCGATGTCCTGCTTTGATTTTGGGCTAGCAAACCGCTGATAGCCGGGAAGCTGTGGGGCGACGGCTTTAATCCAGGTGGCGAGGTCGGTGCTGTTTTTGTGGCCGACATAGCGATCACCATAATTGACCAGCTCACGCATGATCTCGTTAGATTGGCCGAAGCGAGTCCAGGCGATCGGGGGGATGACGGGCGTGGGGCGAGCGGTTGGTGATCGCAGTACCTGTGGTGCGGTGACAACAGGCGGCAGTTCCACGGGTGTGGAATGTCGTGCATAGACGACTTTGCCGCTGAGGGCGAGCTGTAGCGTCTCCTCGTCTTGGTGAGCCGCAGCGGTCTGCCAATGGCGAAGGAAGTCGGCTTTATCATTGCTGATGCAACTAAAGTCGTCATCGAGTAGGAAGGAGCCGTTTTGCAGCGGTAGGCGGTGGCCGTTGTGTTCAGCGTTGAATGCCTTCTTATTGGGAAATAGCTCGCACTGGCCCCCGACGATTTGAACGCCGTTAGCGGTGAGGGCGCTGTGAGCGGTGTAGGCGAGCTGCCAGGAGTTAACGGGCTCTGGCAGGGGGAAGTAGAGATGGAGTCCGCCAGAAGTGCTGGAGCAGACGATGAGATAGCGGCAGAGGCCGAGGTGTTCCATCGTGACCAGGATGGCGTGGAAGCCGCCGTTATCGGGATGGAAGGAACTATTGATGTCGATGTCGATCATCAGATAGTTGGTGAGCTTGCTGAAGCGTTTGCCGATGATGTGGCCGCGCCGGTAGTAAGACTCTAGGGTTCTAAGAGTGAGGGGAACCTGTTTGGTGCCGCTACCTTTGACCGTGATCCAGCCAGCTTTGGTGAGGATGATCGGTGACCAGCTGGGCTGGGCGAGCCAGAGATCATAAAAGGCATGATTCGCCTCACGTAGAGGTGGTGAATCAGGTTGCTTAGGAAATTGTTGGAAATTTTTTAGAATGGCAAAGGACTTGCCAGAACTGGGTTTTAGAGATTGCTGAGGAATGCGATCGCGTTCTTGTTTACGCAGTCGATCAAAATCGGGTACCATGAAAACAACGTACGGAGCCCCGCACGACATTGTTCCCGTTGCCCTCTGAGAAAAATCAATAACTGTCAGGACGGCAATCTAGTCAGTTATCAAATTTTGAAGGCTACAGGATTTACTTGATTAGTAACTAAAGACGGTCTGAACCTTCGGGTTTGGGCCGTTTTTTAGTGCGTTCTCGTCACTGTTCAAACAGTTATCATTTCTCCTTATTTGTCGTAACTATCTCCTTCGCAGGAGGAATTTCGCCCCTAGTTTCTGCCTCGTTCAGAGCTAGCTCGATTGCTACCCCTGCCACTGTTGCAATTGCCTGACCTCTAGCGTCAGACCAGCGCTGTAACTTGTCGGCCACTGTATCGGCCAAAGTGACGGTTACTCTTTTAGGCATTAGAAAGGTCATTTAAATTCGCTTTTATCCTACTTCAGATGGGCTTTAAAGCATACATGCGCTCAAAATGTCATTTAGATATGCTCTGAATGCGCTTTGAGTATGCTAACATCAACCTGCCGCTCACAAACCTAAACATTTGGACTCGGCTTTGTACGTTTCATGAGACGCACGGATGGCTTCTAAACCGTTTTAGCGATTTGTGATTATCAGCGCCTTGGAGGAGAGCAAAACCGTGGCCGTATCATTCTGTTTTAACTGCATTTCAGAAACCTCTGACCCTCGCCAAGTCGAGATCCTGAGTGACCTAGACGCGGAAGGGATCACCCCGTTTCAGGTGCGTCAATTTGCCGCCCTACTCAAAGGAGAGGCCGTCAAAACTGCCACTCTACGCACTTGGCGAAATCGTATCGGCATCCATCCCGACGCCAGTGGCTGTTACGCCTTGTCAGATCTGCAACTGCTAGGACGCTACCTAGAAGCGCTCAGCCAAGGCAGAACCACCGCCCAATTCTTAAATCAGGAGTATGGCCATGCCCAACAAAGATCCGCGTAAATCAGCCCAGCCTAATTCACAGACAAAGACTCAAACGCAATCGTCACAAGCTCCCAACCCACAAGCGCTCAACACCGCCAGCGCCGTCCAATCGGAAGTCGTCGCCGTCACCCAACAGCTAGCTGCTGACGTGAGCGCCGATGCCTACGCCATCGGTCAACAGAGCGCCGAATACGTCAACCAGCAGGCATTCACTGCCTTCCTGCAAGGCTTCAACGAGGGGGCCGCGAACGCCAAGAACCCTTTCTCACAGCTGCGCCAACAGCTATCAGCCTCGAAGCCGCAGCCGATCACCCTACTGCCCGTGCTTGGTTCGACGAATACGGCACTGCCCGCAGCCTCCCCACCATCCGCGTAACGCTTGCATCAACGGCATGGCAGAAAGCCACCACATTTTTACTCGCCGCTAGCTGCATACTGCTCACGCTCACCCTGATCGCCACCGTCCTCGGCCTGTCCTCGCGCTGTTCGCGGATGCCCTCGAACTGTCCTCAGCCGATTCAGATGTCCTCGGCTGAATCGCCCCACCTGTAACGCATTTTCAGCCCTGTTCGCGGCAGTCCTCGAACCGCTGTTAAGGAGAAAAGCCATGATCCTCCGCCTTTTTCTACTGTCCTCGCTGAGCGTGTTGATGTTTGGCAGCGGCACCTACACCGGCTGGCGCACCGCCCGCTGGCTAGACCCGTTACTGGACGCCCAAGACCGCAGCAGCGCCGTCAGCCACACCCTCAGAGGGCTATTCGATGAGTAATCGACGCGACCTAAATCAAGAACTATTCGGTTCTGCCACCACCTCTCAACCTGTCGTTTCACCGACTACAGAACCCAGAGAAGTAAGCCTGAGCGAACTGGCCGAGCTGGCCGAACTGACTGAAGAACAGGCCAAAGTCAGAGTCAAAGTGACCCGCCTAGCCACCAGCGTCGAAGCCCTCACCGATGGCCTTGAACATACAGACCGCCGCTTCGACAAACTCAAAGAAGCGCTCAGAAGTACCGTCAGCCAAGTCGAACGGCTATCGAGTGCCGACGACCTGCACAGCCAGCAGCTAGGCGAACTCAGCGATAGCCTGCGGGCAATTGAAAGCCAGCTAGAAGGCCAACGCAACGCCCTGGCCTTCCTGCGCAACAGCGACGGCCAGCAGCAGCAGAGCATCGAGCGACTGAAGCAATCGCGCCTCACCCTGACGCACATCCTGCTATTCGGCACTCTGCTGTGTGGTGG
>QBMP01000282.1 GCA_003242115.1 Phormidesmis priestleyi | reverse complement strand
CGTTCCTGCACTTGATACCGCCGTGCCCGTGCTTATCTCCGCCGCTCCTGCCCTTGATTGGACAATCGAAATCCTATCGCCGGGGCAAAGCGTCACCAAAGCGACCAAAAAGATACTGCGTTGCTTAAAACACGGCTCACAGATGGGATGGCTGATAGCCCCCGCCGACAAAGCCGCGCTAATCTATCAGCCTCAGCAAGAAATATCTGTTTTAGATGAACCCGATGCCGTACTTCCTGTGCCCGACTTTGCAGAAAATTTAGCCATTCCTGTAGAGAATCTTTTTGCGCTACTGCTGCTTTAGTAACGCGATCATTTGCTCTGACAACGAGCGATAAGACAGCGCTAGACCGAAAACATAAAATTCTCAAACGGCTCGTGGTTTTTCCGTCGATAGGTATTGAAATCGCGCTGGTCGGTTGATAGAATCCGCCCATGCCCTAAATGCTCAGCTAGGAGAATCAACGAACATTCGCTAAATCCATTGGTAGGTCAGCATCTTGCTTCACAAGCTTACAGCGCGTCCCTATAAACTCAGCTAAAGTTTCAGGATTGGCCGATTCATGATTAAGGAACTTGACATCATCACCCTCACTCGCGATATCCAAGAGCATGGACTTACTAAAGGGCGTCAGGGCGCAGTTGTACATTGCTACCACGACGCAAAAGGCTTTGAAGTAGAGTTTGTAGATGATACCGGCGAAAATTCTAACGTGCTGACCTTAGAACCATCTGACATTCAACTAGATCGGATAACCATGCAAACACAGGTCATCGAACTACTAAACTATCTACCTGAAGACTTACTATCAGAAGTGCGAGATTTTGCAGAGTTCTTACAGCAAAAACAATCCAGGAAAGCAGGCTAAGCCTTGTAACGAAAATCTGTTTGCGCCGCTGCTGTAGTCACAGGAATCTCTGAGCAGTTAGCCAGCCAAATTTTCCCTTATCTAGGCTTCGCCATCAGCGGCGTCCCAATCGTCAATATCTACCTCTGAAAACTCAGTTAGGGCTGAATGGTTGGCAAAATCTGCTGCTGTTCCTGCAACATGTTTTTCTAAAAGCTGATAGCGATCGCTAATCGGTAAGCGAGCTATTGCCTGAAGTGAGGGGCTGTATCCGTATTTCTCTATCAATCCTTCTGCATAGTACTTTTTATGATTAGCTCTGCTGTGCTAACTCCATCTTACGTTCTGTACCTTGTAGTTCCTCAGATCGCTACTATTAAGAGCAGTTGATAAAACAGGAATACAGCCCAGCTATGAAAATTGCCGTTACGGGTGCAACAGGGTTTGTCGGGTCTCGCTTGGTGGCTCGGCTAGTGGACGAAGGCCACGATGTAAAGGTGCTGACGCGCAGCCCGGAAAAGGCGCGGAAGGTGTTTGCGGCTCCCAAGTTCAAGGCGCTGGAGTATGTGGCCTACAAGCCGATGGAGTCGGGCGATTGGCAGGCTGAAATTTCGGGCTGTGATGGGGTGATTAATTTGGCAGGTGAGCCGATTTCAGAGCGGTGGTCGTCTGAGCGCAAAAAGCGGATTATGGACAGTCGTAAGGTGGGGACTGAGAAGCTGGTAGAAGCGATCGCTAAAGCTGCATCAAAGCCCGCTGTATTGGTTAGCAGCTCGGCAATTGGCTACTACGGCACTAGCGAAACGGCAGAATTTTTTGAAACCAGTGAACCGGCTCAGCCTGACTTTCTTTCGCAGGTGTGTCAGGCGTGGGAGGCGGAGGCGAATAAGGCCAAAGACTTAGGCGTGAGGGTGGCGATTATTCGCACCGGGATTGTGTTGGGTGATGGGGGCGCGATCGCTAAAATGATCATGCCCTTCAAGCTCTATGCGGGTGGCCCCATTGGCAGCGGTCAGCAGTGGTTTTCCTGGATTCATATTGACGATTTGGTAAACCTGATGCTGAAGGCGCTGCTAGATTCTTCAATGCATGGGGTGTATAACGGCACCGCGCCTGAGCCGCTGCGCATGAACGATCTGTGTAAGACCCTCGGCGAGGTGATGGATCGGCCTTCTTGGTTGCCGGTGCCGGATTTTGCGATTGAGGCTTTGTTAGGCGATGGTGCAGTGGTGGTGCTCAAGGGGCAAAAGGTATTGCCCGAACGGACGCAGGCGGCGGGTTTTGAGTACGATTACGCTGAGCCGAAAGCGGCGCTCAAAGATGTAGTAAAAAAAATTGGCTAGTGCAGCGTCAGCGTTTAATGTTGGGCTTGCTGCTGCACTTGGATGAAATCGCCTTCCGGAAAGGGGCCGAAAGCGGATGTTGATAGCTCATGTACATCGTTTAAGTGCGGTGGCCTGAGGCTCGGTTTTCGAGCTAGATTGATAGCTAGATTTATGTAGTGCTGGTGAGTGCTCCCTTGACCCCTCTTTCGCGTCTTCTCCTATGAAAATCCACCCTTCTTCTCCTTTCACCTCGGCTAGATTGATTGTGCTAGGCAGCTTGAGTCTGACGTTGCTCAATGCTGTGAGTCCGGTTGAGCTGCTGAGTATGCAGTCGTTTGGGCAGCCGTCTGGGCAGGTTCAGAGGGCGATCGCTCAATTAACGGCTCAATCCACCGCTCAATCTGAAGACGACGTAAACGTCCGGGTTTACCAAGCCGCCAGTCCGGCAGTCGTCACGATTGACACGGATTCTGGTACGGGCAGCGGCGTGATAGTGAGTGCGGATGGCTTGATTTTGACGAATGCGCATGTGGTGGATGGGGCCGATACCGTGAAGGTATTTTTGCCGGATCGCCAAGAGTATGAAGGGCGCGTGGTGGGCTATGGCGCAAATGGGGTAGATCTAGCAGCAGTCAGAATTCAAGCCCAAAATTTGCCGACGGTGACTATTTCTACTGCTCCTGTGCAGGTAGGGCAGCGAGCCTTTGCGATTGGAAATCCGTTTGGGCGCTTTGAGGGTACGTTCACCACGGGCATTGTCAGTCGGCTAGATGCTAACCGGGGCTTGATTCAGACGGATGCGGCGATTAATCCAGGTAATTCTGGTGGGGCTTTGCTTAACAGCCGGGGTGAGCTGATTGGCATCAATACGTCAATTTTTACGCCGCAGCGGTCGGCTCCGGGCACCGCTGGCGATCAGTCCGGCAATATTGGGATTGGGTTTGCAATAGCTATCAGCCCGATCAATGACTTTTTAACCGCCGTTCGCAATGGCACATCCCCGACGGTGGCACAGCAATCCTCCTTTTTGGCCGGTTCAAATCGTCCGTCTCAGCCGATTACGCTAAACGGCGCAGCAATCCAGGGGCAGCTCACACGCGATAGCGCGACTTTGCCAGCAGATGACAGCTATTACGATGCCTATTCCTTTGAGGGCAGTAAAGGGCAGCAGGTGGTGGTGGAAATGAACAGCGCCAACCTAGATGCTTATCTCATTTTGCTGTCGCCTCAAGGCCGCGATCTGGCTCAAGATGACGACGGCGGCGGGGCAACGAATGCCCGGTTGGTTTTTACGCTGCCAGAAGATGGCACTTACACGGTGCTGGCAAATTCTTATGCTTCCAGGCAAACAGGCAGCTATGATTTGCGCCTTGCTGAAGATCGTGGCTCCAATTTTAATGCGAATAGGCAACCGGCTTCACCCGTCTCTGGGCAATCGAGCGCTGGACAATCAGCTTCTGAACAGTCGGCAACGGTGAGCAGTCTGCCCATTCGCGCTGAAGGCGTTTTGGGCCCAAACTCGAAAACGCTGGAAGTAGACGGCAGTCGCTATGAAGAATTTTTGTTTGAAGGGAGTCGGGGCCAGCAGGTGACGATTTCGCTTAATAGCCGAGATTTTGATCCTTACGTGCTGCTAGTGGGGCCGGATGATTCGGTAGTTGCCTACAACGATGACGTGGCTACTAATAATCTCAATGCCGGTTTGACGGTGACGCTGCCGTCAAATGGTGTCTATCGAGTACTGGCGAATGCGTTAGACGCATCGGGGACGGGTCGATTTAGGCTGACGGTTAACGCTCTCTAGGGGCGTTTTCACTGGCTGCCAACCGGCTGCGCTGCGTAGGCTGCGCATTGCTGCACAAATCGCTGGGCAATGTCGGGCCGGTGGCCCCAATGTAGATGCGTATAGGAGGCGTGAAGGTGCGGCAGATAATAGCCTTCTAATTGAGCATCGTCTGCTTCGCCCCAGTATCGGCGCGTTTTGTATATTGGCTGTTTTAAGGGCTCAACGATGCTAGATCGGTGAAATTCGTGGCCGATGACGGTTTGGCTTTGGGTTAATAGCGGGCCATTGGTAAGCGCTATGGCCTCTCGATACCCTAATGCCAACCGTCCGCCCATTTTCACCGTCTGCGGAATCACGCCCACCATCGGCCAAGCTCGACCGTCAAAATCAACAATCGAATCACTCAAATACATCAGTCCGCCGCACTCTGCGTAGGTCGGCATTCCTTGCTGAATGGCCTGCCGAATCGCAGCTATCATCGGCCCATTAGCGCTCAGATCAGCGGCAAACACTTCAGGAAAGCCGCCGCCGAAATAAAACCCGCTAGCATCGGGCAAGCTTGAATCTTTGAGTGGACTCCAGTAAATCAGCTCTGCGCCCTGCGCTTCTAAGGTTTCAAAATTGTCGGGATAGTAGAAGTTGAAGGCTTTGTCATGAGCGATCGCAATCCTCACCTTTTCACCTCTTCTCCCTTTCTCCTCACGTTCTTTTCGGCTTTCTATCTTTCCACTAGCCAACCACAGCCTCTCCAGCTTTTCCCAATCAAAACACCGCTCTCCCAGCACCGCTAGCCGGTCTGAAATTTTATCAAATCCCTCAATTTCGCCGGTCGGCACTAGCCCTAGGTGACGATCTGGCAATTGAATATCTTTCTCTCGCCGAAAAACGCCGAAAATTGGCATATCAATGGCTGCTAAGGCATTACGTAACAGCTGGAGATGGCGATCGCTCCCCACCCGATTCAAAACCACACCCACTACATTTACTCGGGCATCAAAATCTCGATAGCCCTGCACCAGTGCCGCTAGCGACCTCGACATGCGCCCACAGTCCACAACTAGCAATACCGGCAAATTGAGCAATCGAGCCACATGAGCGGTACTTGCGGTATCATCCACGCCCGTTGCGCCATCGAATAGACCCATGACGCCTTCAATCACGACATTATCAACAGCCGTGCAGTGCGTGTGAAAGCTTTGCTGTACATAGCTTTCACTAGTCAGTACCGTGTCGAGGCTGTAGCAGGGGCGACCGGTGATGGTGGCGTGAAACATCGGATCGATATAGTCTGGCCCAACTTTGAATGATTGGACGGTGCGATCGCGAAGCCTTCCAGGGGAATCGCGCTGCTTAAGAGCGGCTAGTAGTGCCAGCGTGAGGGTAGTTTTGCCAGTGCCGCTGCGATCGCCCGCGAGAATAATGCTCAAAATAAATCAATAAAAATGACTGAATAATGACTGAAAAACGGTTGTGAAAGAATTTAAGGCAGATTTCCGGAAAAGTCACGTTTGGGAATGTACCTACCTATACAGACATCCGCAGCCTTTAAATAGCCGCCGGGATTGTGGCCTGGATTTATGACAGATATCAGAGCTTCACAGCCCGTCAGAATTTTTGAAACAGGTTTAGATACACTTTGGTTGGAGATTTTCTGCCCAGTCATCTTAACCCCGTGACATGCTTAGCTCGTGACTAGGGCATGATTTGTTTCAGCACTGTTTAACAACCCCTAAAATCGCGATGGCTTTCCACAATCCTCACACCACGTCATTATTCCATCAAGTTCACTCTGTTCCTCAGCCCACGCAAAAACCGATCCAGCGTCGATCACACAGCCAGCTAGCTATCCGCTTAGGCAGCGGTCT
>QBMP01000281.1:5042-5847 GCA_003242115.1 Phormidesmis priestleyi | reverse complement strand
CAGACGATTGCATGTGCTGATGGGGCAGAAAATCATCTCTCCGACAAGCTGCTAGCCGGAGTATTTCCCCATCAACCGTAGATGCAATCACAATTCGCATCTAAATGACTTCATATCAACTTATTTCAAGGCTCATCGAAAGGTTAACAGGATCTTCGGATGAACGCAATAGCTTAATCACCGCTGCAATAACCAATAGCAAAGCGGACTTTAGCGCCTTACCAATAGAAAAATATCATGAACAAAATAAAAGACCGAAAAACTGAAATCCTGGTTCCTTCGTTCATAAGTTTGTAAAGAGAACTTATCTCAACGCTTTAAAATCTTTGCTGCTGAAGGGTTTGAATAGGCGATGGGAGTTGATGAAAAAAGAGGCTCTCAACATTTCTGTTGAAAACCTCTATCAAGTTAAAACGCTTACCGCTCAAACAAAGAAGACTTGTAGAAAACAAGTCTACGCAGCTACTTTTTGCTTAGACCAAACGCCATTTTCGTCTTCGTCATAGCGTTCATGAATCGTCATCCAAGCAGCTTTTTCAGCTTCTAGGCTGTCTTCTTGTTCACGGTAAACTTCGTTGTACTTTTCAACAAAGTCTTTTTGAGCGTTCTCCGATAGGTGATTACGGACTTCTGGCGACAAGCCTTCCACACCTTCGCACAGTCCCGAGCAAGCCTTGGGAAGCGACTGCTCAACAGTGTGAATTTCCTGACCGCCTGCGCTCTCTACCAATAGCTGAATTTCGCCAGAGCGATCAGAAGGAACTTCTGCCATCAGCACAAATTCACCTGCCTGGATGCGAGTTTG
>QBMP01000281.1:0-5032 GCA_003242115.1 Phormidesmis priestleyi | reverse complement strand
TCTCTCCAGGCAAACCGATGGCCACCAAAACAGAAACCAGACCGGCCCCAGCACTGCCCGCTAGCGCGCCGCTAGTCGCACCTAGCAGTAAGGCTCCAATGGGCCCAGCTGCTACGATTGGCCCTACAAACGGGATAAACAGAACGCCAACACCAGTCAAAAGTCCTAGCAATGAGCCAAACAGCGAACCGAATACCGCTCCAGAGCGTAGCCCGCCCAAGATCACATCTCGCTTGGTCAAAAATCCAGAAATACGAGTTTCGCTCTGAAAATTTTGGCCCATGACGGAAATGTGATCTCTCGATACACCCCTGTCTAGCAAGCGACGAATCACATCGTCCACCTGCTTTTGTTCTTTAAAGACAGCGGAGATTGTCCGGTCTGCCTTGTATTCTTCTTGCATTTTAATACCTTTTATCACCTCAATGAGATTATTGAGTAGGATGAGAACTTAGACGGCGGCAGGCGTCTTCAAAGAAGATTCACGTTCACCAGTGGGCGTCAGACTGCTGCCTTCAATGAAGGAACGCAGCATCCAAGCCATTTCTTCGTGCTGTTCCATGATCGCCGTCAAAAAGTCAGCGGTACCTTCGTCGTGATAGTTGTCTGAGCACTGGTCAATATGATCGCGCAAATTGCGAATGACCTGTTCGTGATCGGAGACTAAGCGCTCTACCATTTCCTCAGCATTGGGCAAATCGCCTGGGTGCTCACGCAGCGTTGCATTTTCTAGAAAGCCTTTGGCTGTGCCAATTGGATAGCCACCTAGCTGACGAGTGCGCTCAGCGATAGCGTCAATATTCATGCTAATCGCCTCATAATGCTGCTGCCAAAGCTCATGCAGCGTTCTGAACTGAGGCCCCACTACGTCCCAGTGGTACTTTTTGGTCTTGACCACCAGAAGATAGGAGTCTGATAGGTCTGCATTGAGTAAGTCAATTACACCTTGCCTTTGTTCTTGGCTGAGGCCAATATTTACGAACTGCATATAGAATCTCCCGGAGTTACTGCTCTATCAAAGCAAATCCTTTTAGATTGCGCGTCTATCAAAAGGAGAGATCTCGCTGCAAAAACATCTTGGGAAAAGTCAATCTCAGTTCCTAGCATCTTCTTAAGCTCAAGATGCGGTTAAAACCACCTGTAAGCCAAATTGCCTCATCTCTTCGCTTAAACCTCATCTCTTCACTTAAACAATGATGACCGCAAGCTCTTTGTAGGCATAGCCTAGATAACTCACTTCCCATCCAAACTTTTCCACAAATTGAGTAAATACTGCGTGACCATCCTGTTCCCAACCGGGAAAATTAAAGTAGTCATCAAATAGTAAAACTGTGCCTGTGTTAACTCGATCTGCAAGAATCTCAAAAATTGTTTTGGTCGAAGAATTTAAGTCACAGTCAATATGAATAAAAGAAATGGGCTGGTCGTGGGTCTGTGCCCATGCTGGCAAGCTATCCTCAAAATATCCTTTCCAAAGGTTCACATTATTCGGAACCTTTGGCAGCCTACCGCCAACGTCAAAAGCACCTTTAGCATTACTCACCCACGCCTCGGATAAACCTTCAAAAGAATCAAAGCCGTGCAGTTCACGCTGAGGCTTTTTTTTCGCAATGTAACGAAGGGAATCGCCTTTAAAGACTCCAAACTCTAGTATGAGCCCAGGCTTCATAAGGCTGCTCAGTGCTAGATCAACCAACTTTTTAGGACTTCGGCAGGGAAGTGCACGAGGGCAAGTATCTTCAATAAATTGAACCGTTGACAAATGAGACTTATGCTTCAGGCTTGAAAAAGGGTGGTTAAATCCATATTCTAGTGTGTCGTAAACTTTGCATATAGACGACTTCACAAAGTTGCGATAGGTGTATCTATCAATTAAGTTCATAGCTTCTTTCCCCAGCATACTTAAAGTAAAAGACCATGTTAAGACAAAACTCTGGTGATGAGCTGAGCGTCAATTGCTGACCAGAATGATCAAGAAGTGATTCTGGTGTTCTTCGCAGATTTGTTCTCCTAATCGGGTATGAACTCAATTAGCGCCGTCTAATGCTCAAACCACAGGTACTTGGTGAGCATCAAGATATTTTTTAAAGACTTTTGCGATCACCTCGCGGCTACCGAGTCATCTGATAGCACGCATCGACTAGAGGTAGCATGGTATGAAGCTAGAAGGCCCACTAGGCTCAGCGTCAATAAAAACAGCCCATAGATGGGGCAATACCATGACCTAGCGATAACCTCACCTACTGTCTGGGCAATGATTAGGTAATTAGAAAAAGCTGTCAGTGTCAATCTATAAGCCGATCGCGATCGCCTCGATCACCTTTTAAAAAAACTTCTAAAGCGTATTTAGAAATGCAGTTTCTAAACTATATTTCTAAACCGTATGGCTCTGGCGGGATTTGAACCTGCGACCTTGGGCTTATGAGTCCCCTGCTCTAACCACTGAGCTACAGAGCCTGATTGGTTGATTGTCGGCTGCTTACATAGGGTTGCAAGCTGATCTGCATCGGCTGGCATCGTCTTGACAAACGGTATCAACCGCAGCTGAACAAATGTAGCACGAAACGAAATGTCATAGACAAGACATAGACAAGAAAGTAGCGCGATCGCGTTCACAGCCTGACCAGTCAGCGTTACCTGAGGGTTTATTCTGTCACTGGTTCTTCCATGCCGCTGATTCTTCAATAATACAGAGCCTAAGGCATCCAGTTTTTTGTACGCCTCAGGCTGCTGCTTTTTTGATGGTTTTTGAGCGCTTTTTGAATGGGTTCGCTACGCGCTTTACCGACTTGGAAGATAGGCAACTGGATTAACAGCACCGCCGCCGTTTGGATGCACTTCAAAGTGCAGATGCGGCCCAGTGCTATAGCCAGTGCTACCCATTTCTGCAATCTGCTGACCTTGGGCTACTTGCTGGCCCGAACTCACATTCAAACGACTGTTGTGAGCATAGCGAGTCATACTGCCATCAGAATGACGAATTTCAACCAGGTTGCCAAATCCGCCGGAGTTCCAACCAGCTTGCTCAATCACACCAGATGCGGCGGCCACAATGGGCGTTCCGACTGGGCCAGCGACATCTACGCCTCGGTGCATTCTTCCCCAGCGCCAGCCATAGCCGGAGGTGACGGTGCCTCTAGCGGGCCAGATATAGCCATCAAAGCGATTAGGTGCTTCTGGTAAATACTGATCTGAAGAAGGCAGTAAAGGCATATCAGGCGAGACTACTTGGCCGGTTTGCGATCGCTGCGCCGGAATGTAGGCACCCGGATTGAGCGGTGCAGCAGCTAAAAGCTCAGAATCAGCAGAAGCAGAGCCGTTAGAAATAGCAACCTGCTCTGTAGGTCGAACCGGAGCTACGGGCCTTGAGGCCAAAGGATTGTTAATTGGCGTATTGTCTTCTGGAACGCTAGCTATTTGCTTGCTGCTGTCAATTTCAGCAATCTGATTGGACGGGTCGCTGATGCCTTCAACCTCTTCTAACAAATCAGCTACGTAAGGATCAGCGCTGTTTGCATCCCCCGCTACGCTGCCTGGGCGATCGCTGAGCACATCTTGCGCGCTCAACTGTTCGCCACCCACGCTGGCAGCTTCTTGAGGAGAGGCATTACGGATTTCAGTTAAAAGCCTAGCGTCGCTTGAAGGATTGGCGGTACTTCTTAAAGCAGCCAACCGCTCAGTGGCTGAACGCAACTGTTCGCTGTTGCTAGGAATTTCCGTTGATGAAGCTGCTTTTCTAGCGAGTTGCTGGGGTGGTTGCGCCTGCTGAACTGCCTGCTGAACTGCCTGTTGAACCGGCTGAGATGCCAGTGATTGAGTAGATTCAGATAATCGAGCCGCAGGCACTCTGAGCGTAGCGCCTGCATAGATCACGTTAGGATTGGACAATCTATTGGCGCGAATTAGCTCTGCTGACGTTGTTCCTAAAAAAGCAGCAATGCTGCTGAGCGTATCGCCTGCTTGAACCCGGTAGCTGGCCTGAGAATTAGTTGCTACAGAAGGTATTGCTAGCGCTGTGATTACAGGTAGATCGTCATTTGTGCTCGCTGACTGGGAGGGAGCATCGGCAATCTCAAGTTGGATTGAAGGAGCAGGTGTTGAAACTTGAGCGGCAGCTACAGGCTCGTCAGTACTTTGCTGAGCGAGCAGATTTTCGCTGTCGGCTGTAGTGTTTTGAGCAAGTTCTTCGGAATTTGCGGCGGTGTCGGCGATCGCGATGCTTTGAGCTTCTTCTAACCGCTCTGGAGCCAGTTCTGGCACTCTCAAAACCTGCCCAACTGCAATGGATGTTTCTGGCGCTAATCCATTGACCGACTTCAGCTCACGTAGACCAACGCGGTGCTGCTGAGCGATTTGCCAGAGGCTTTCGCCCGACCCAACAGTGTGATAGCCCGCAACCTGTAGAGAGGCATCTTCAGGCACAGGCGACGAGACCCTAGAATTGCTTGCAAAAGCCTCAGTTTTGGCAGAAGTTGTCGGTGCTGTCACCGCAGCCGATGCTTTGGTTTGGGATACGACCACTCCGGATGCACCTACCGAGAGAGCAATCCCTAGCATTGCAGCCGATCTGAAGCTGCTAGCCGTCACGTTACTCTCATTTCCTTCTGGAATACGTGAATGACTGTTGTCATTTATCGTTTCCTGTGAAATTGCCTTCTTCAAGGAATACCCTCCTAATAATCAGTTTTCAACCGTTAGAGGACTCAACTGCTTCGTCAGCAAGATTGATTCAGCCTAATAACGATTTTTTCCAATAACAGCAGTGCTGTTCCTAACTACCGCTCAAAGCCTTGCAGTGCCAAGGGGATCACCCCGTTCACTACTGGCTAAAAACTGGCTCAAAAAGTGAATAAGCCAACTCGCTTACTCAGCTTAGGCAAGTTTACACGACTTAACGCGAATTTCAATCCTCACTCTTTCGACCTACTCTGAATGCCCAAAAAGGAAGAAAACCTATACTTTGCCTTTAGCTCCGCGCAATCATGCACATTTTGTGCCAATTTCTGCAAAACAGGAAAGACCTGTAATCACG
>QBMP01000280.1 GCA_003242115.1 Phormidesmis priestleyi | reverse complement strand
TGGGCTGCACCCCTCCTGCACGGGAACTGCACCCCTATTGCACGGGATTTGCACCCCTATTGCACGGGAACTGCACCCCTCCTGCACGGGAACTGCACCCCTATCAGAGGGATTTAATAGGGGTGCAGATTGTTCACCCCTACCCTTTCGCCCCTTTTTCACGTCCATATATTCATCAAAAGAAGGCTTAGGGGTTACAGCAGACCAATCAAATTTATACTCGTTTGGCGTGTTATGGGTCGCGGGTACCACGATGACCAGAAGGCCCAGGTCTCTGAGCTGGCTCATGATATTCTGCACCGAGCGTTCGGAGTAACCGGTTTTCCAGGCGATCCGTTTAATAGAAGGCCGGATACCGGTGCCATCTTCGCGAGCGTGATCTGCAAGGGCGAGCATAATTGACTGATGCGGATGGGACAGCTCGTGTTCCCACACCTGCAATATCTGACGAATGGACATGATGGTAACGGTGATAAAGGTTAGAAAGAATCGGTTAACGAGCAGGAAAAATTTCAATGTCGAACAAATTTGGGCTGGGACATTCCGCGTGTCCCAGCCAGAAACCTGCGAGATATCCTGCCACAAGCAAAGCTAGGCCAATGAGAAAGAGACGAGATTTCTTGCGGCTCATCTCAAAAATCTGCCTCCTCAGCAACTTCTAGAGAGAGCAGCCGCCAATTGGCCCACTCCTCTCCCAACGTGCTGAGGTACTGGCCAACCTGGAGGGAATTACCGTTCCCGATGATGTCTATGGCCGCGAGCGACCGCTCACTGCGAATTTCACCTCGCAGGTGAAGACTATCTGTTTGCCCCGGCACATATATCTGCACGAAGAGCGTTCCGAGTGCCTCGCTGTAGCGCCAGGTTTCAAAAGCCGCCTGCTTTGTGGCTTCAACTTTCCACTGAAGCGCTCTTGTCCTGAGCATGACGACATAGCCGCAGCGGTAAATGCCATCATTCGCTATCTGCCGCCAGTCGGGTAAGTCGAGCTTGTCGGCTGTTGCCTCGGCTGCTGATAGCCGCTGCTGAGCACTATCTTTTTCGATAGAAAGCGAGCCCTCTGTATGCACAGAAGGCAGATAATTCGATATAGTCATGGAGTCTTCCTTCGCTTAAGGTTGATAGTTGGACGAAGGCGATCACTTCGAGTGGGATTGAGAGGGATCGCCTTTCGGACAAGTTTTTTTGATTGAAATTAACCTTCGTAGCACTCGCCGCTCGCTGCGTCTGGCTCTTCGCTTTGCAAAGAGTCCAGGTGAATGAAATAGCAGCGGCCAGAAATCTTACGCTTGCCAGGGAAATAAGGGACTTCGTAGCGGCCATTTTCTACATCCACCCATTCAGTTCTCCATCGGCTCTGCCATTCAGCGGATACCGGGAGGATAAGTAACGGCAGGAGAGCGATCGCCGCCGCCGCCGCCACCATCCCTTTTTTGGGCTTCATAGCATGTGTAACTGGAACATCGGCGATGACATAATCCCAGTCGTCGTGACCGATAGTTGCTGTAATTTGACTCTCGCTTAGCCTGTCATCTACTTCGATAACAGGCTCTTCAAAGGTTTCCTGGTCTGTGTACACAATCTTAGCCATTGTTCTATCTCCTTATTTCCACTTTGTATAAAGGCAAATGGACGGGTGACCGCTTACAGGCCCTGTGCCTCATGCGGTCTTGTTCTTCTTAAATTGAATCTGTTATCTGTCCGCTCTTCTTTGATAAGAGGACAGCAGCTAGAGCCGACAACCCTAGTGCAATCGTCTGGTTGTGAGCTAGAAAGTTTTTACCCCCTCCCCTACGGGATAAGTGCCAACTGTACCGATGCTGCCGCCAGCGGGCACAAAGCCCTCATTGACGGTGGCTAAATTGACATACACGCGCACCGTACCTTGGTCAGTAGTTGGCCTAGCGGTTGCTGTGTAGCCAAACTCTGTTTGCTCTTTTTCAACAGTCGTCGGATAGTTCAACGTAATCTCGAATCCTTCGGGCCGGTGATACCGCTGCTCCACACCGTCATAAGACGCCTCTAATCGAATGTCTGCCGCAGCCTGCTCAGCGGCTTCTTTTGTTTTTCCTGCATCAGCGGCGGCTTGCAGCTTTAGCCCTTCAGCTTCGGCTTTGAGCCCTTCAGCCTCTGCTAGGTTTCTAGCCGTCTGCTGCTGAACATACTCACGCTGAAACGCCTCAAATTTAGGAGAACTCAGCGTTTCAAATAGGCTATTGGTGGCGATCTCTTTTGGCGGTAATGCGGGAGTAGATGAAAATGCCCCATTAGAAAACGCAACCGACAGCCCCAATACCGCAGCGTTAGCAACGCCTATGGCAATATCAACCAGTCGCAGTCGCCTTCTAGGAGATTTATGAGTAGAAGGCATGGTTTTACCTAGCGGGCGCGTACCTTTTTCTTCGTTGATGTAGATCATGACTTGCTCTAACTCCGCTATTCCGTATGCTGATTGCCTCACCTAACTGCTACTGCCACCGATTGATGAGGCTTCAAGGCGGCTTTACGCGATGCTTAAACTGTGTCCAGCCAACCCGCTTTTCGCACCCCTCTTGATGGAGCTGCATGGCTTTAACGTAGGCGCAGTTGGCGCTGTGCCCATTGCTAAAATGACAGCAGCCGCACACCCCATCGGCAGCGACGACCGTTTGCCCCAACAGCGCAACGGCATCGAGCAACCCTCTCACCTCAATCTCTAGCCGAAATTCAGTTGCCGTGGTTAGCGGTGTAGC
The DNA here is from genome assembly GCA_003242115.1 of Phormidesmis priestleyi. GTDB lineage: Bacteria > Cyanobacteriota > Cyanobacteriia > Phormidesmidales > Phormidesmidaceae > Phormidesmis > Phormidesmis priestleyi_A. Next base: position 3,115 of record QBMP01000280.1, on the reverse strand, counting down.
TAGGCCCAGAGCCAGCTTGGGATGGATGAACTGATACCTTGGCCCGATTAGTAAAGCAATCGCACTGATGCTACCGGCAATGCCATCGAGCGCCGCCATCGTCATGCGCCAGTTCTCGATACTGACGTAGCAGCTCCAGGTCATCCCTACACCCATACCCAGCCCGAACATCAGCACGTTCTGCCCCTGGCCCGACAGAATATGGATGGCGCTGCTACTCACAATCGTGCAGACTAGAGCAGCAAACACTAGGAGACTGTAATAGGGCTTAAAGCTTCTCATTTGTCACCCCTCCTTGTCCTTGAACCAAGTTGCCATGCCTAAATACCAGCGCGGCTCCATTGGATGCCCGTCAATTCTGATTTCAACATGCCAGTGCGGGCCGGTGCCGATGCCACTGTTGCCGGTGTAGCCAATCATCTCACCGCGCTTTACTAAAGTCCCCGGCGGATGGGGAAACTTGCCCGTGCAGTGGAAGCTCACCATCTCCAACTCGGGGTAACCTTCTGGCACAAAGCAAACAATGTGACCTGCGCCATCGTCTTCGCCGATAAAAGAGATTCTGCCGTTTTCAGGCGCAAGGATCGGGGTATTCATCGGGGTAGCGTAGTCTTCTCCCCAGTGCATCCGACCTTTTTTAGGTCGCCAGCGCAGCGTGTCGGTTCTCGGCACATTGACACCGACGGGATGCGTAATCGCTCGGCGGTAGCCGCACTTGGCCCATAGCGCCCATTGGAACCATGTCCAGGCTTGCCACATCGAGCGAGTACTTTGTCCGGTGGGCTTGCCAATCTCTGAGTACGGCAGCGAGGCCCACTCCTGCCCGTCTCGCTTCATTGCCTTGGCAAAGGCGTCAAAAGAAACGGTGATGTGCTGATTGAGCACCTGCACCCCATCCATCAGCTCAGCGCTACCGCCCGTGCTGTTGTGCAAGTAGCAAAAGCAGATCTCCTGATTCTCTGGTGAAAACGCATCACCGGGAGCCCAGTAATGATGTTGCTGGTGCGCGTCATCCCAGGTACTTTCAAGAATTTGAAATGCACCCGCAGCGGTAGTGGCATCCCAGCGATGGTTAACGCTATCCCAGAACGGATACAGCTGACGCGGATGATCCGCTAGAGAAGTCAGCTCACGGTAGCCAAAGGCGGTGTGATAGGGGTCAATTTTGTTGGGCTTGCCAATTAGCAGCGTTCCTTCACAGGCCGCGACTGCTGCCATATAAGGGCGGGTGACCAGCCAAAAGGTGTCGTTTGCACCCAGCAGCCGGGGTGCAAATGATTCAGCGGCCTTGTCAGCCTCTTTAGCACTAGGACTAACATTGTTAAGCGCTGGCGCAGACGGCTTCTCGTCTATGTAGTCGAGAAACGCTGGCCGCTGTGGGGCAAGCAAACGCAGCAAGGAGCCTGCGCCGTCGGTTAAGAAATGCGCGCTGACACCCGCGACCAGTCCCGCACCGAGGGTCGTTACAACGTCTCTTCTCGTCATCCTTCCAGTCGTTATGGACATAACGATTCCTCCTCCTAGTAGGGCTTCAATCGGTTGTAGGCTCTGGCAAAATCATGATGATTATGCTCACTCAAGTCGGGCAGTTTCGCCATCCGGGGACGACCAGAGAGCGCTACTAGCACCGGCTGACCCACCTGCTTGGAATAGTTGAGCAGCGCCATCAGATGAGCGCGATCTCCGTGAGCGGGCAGCTGCGCTTTATCGTTAATGGCGCGATCAATGGCGCTATAGCCACCCCTGTAGTCACCCGTCAAACGCCCTAACAGCAGCAGCTGCGTTTCCTCAAGCGAACGATTATCGGGAAAAATCCGATCATGCGCACGAGCGGTGAGCAGGCACGATACCCCCACATCCGCGCCCTGCGCCAGAATGTATCGCAGCCGGGTAAACATCGGCTTGAGAACTTCGTCTTCTTCGATTTGTTTAGGCGTTAGCTTGGCCAGATAATCCATCACCTCACCCCAGCCATTGATGCCAAACAGGTAGGGTTTCCAGCTATGAGAAACTGCGAAACGCCCCTCTGCGCGGAACAATCTTTGGCGCTCCTTGACCTCGCCGTAAACCTGCTCAATCTTGAGGGCAATTGTCTGGACTGCGCTCATATCGGCTACCGTCACCGGCATGACTAAACCAGGAATCATCTCCAGTCCTTGCCAATAGTCACAGCGAGTATCAATCAGCTCAATTGTGGGCCGCTGGCCCGCTGGCTGATAGATCATCGACCAGATAAAGGCCCGCATGAGCGTACTTGCCCCGGCTTTTGGCGCACCGACAATGGCTAGGCTAAACGCGCCACCTGCAATTGTTTCAGCGAGCAGTGAGCCTTCGTAATAGTCAATTTTGCCTGCGTAAGTGGGCAGCGCTACTTCAGTGGATGCAGGCGCAGGGATAGCGGGATGCTGTTCTATATCGGGCTGAATGGTTGTTGTATTCGCCGCAGCGTTTTCCCTATAGCCGTGGGCTGTTAGATTCTGAGTGATCACCTGAGCGCTGGTAATACTATCAGGATAGATAGCCGATAGCGCAGCCTGCACATCGTCGTGGTCTGTGCCCGATGCGCTTAGCTCCGCCGCGACCGTGCGATAGATCTCCGCTTGAGCCTCTGGCGTTTGGGCCTGGAGCAGCGCGGTGATCACGGCTTTTAGCTCAACTTGCAGTTGGACAGCCGGATCTGCGGCGACACTGATTGTCTCCCTGTCGGGTTGAGCAGACGGATTAAAGCGATCGCGCACGGCTTGCATAATCGACATTGGGTGACCTCAAGATCTAAATAGAGCGGTTTAATAAAATAACGACACAATGAGATAGGAAGAGACTGCGCAGAAAAGCGTTGTCATCCAGCGCGAGCGCTTGGCGGTTGACTCTTTCATCTCATGCAGCAGGTCTAAAACTCTCTCTTCTGTATCGGCATGGTCATAGGTATCCGCTGAGTCTTGGGTCGCATAGGCCATCTTTTGTAATTCGGTGCAGCGCAGCGACAGAGACGCGAGAAACCGGCAGGTGATCCATCCAGCGCTCAGCAGTATGAGCGCGATCGCCCAAGGAGAAAAGGCCAAGCGCACTAGGCTTTGCAGCGTCTCAGAGACATAGCGCATGACAAAGCCGTATG
>QBMP01000027.1:24658-25000 GCA_003242115.1 Phormidesmis priestleyi | reverse complement strand
AGTCGGACTATTCCTCTAGCTGACGATCAGCTAGTTTCTTCTTCGCTACCTCCCTTTGTAAATAAAGCGGTGAATAGAGCGACCAATCAAGCAGCCAATCGAGCTTTGTTTGAAAGCAGCCCGACTGCGGCTGAAGCAATTTCTGCTTCAGCAGAAATCTTTCCGGAAACACGCACGCCGCCAAGCGCTAGCAGGATATCGCAGGTAATGCGATCGCTGCTCGAAGAAATCAGTATTATCTGGCTTTTGTTCCTGGGCGTTTTTCTGGTCGTGGTCTCATCAGGGGTGCTGGCGGCGAGTCAGTGGGAGTCCTTTTCAGCCGTTGGGCAATATGCCATTTTA
>QBMP01000027.1:14308-24648 GCA_003242115.1 Phormidesmis priestleyi | reverse complement strand
GCCATTTTATTAGCCTACACCCTGGTGTTTTGGGGGTCGAGCGTTTGGGCCAAGCAGCAGGAACGGCTTCAGGCAACCGCTAAGATGTTGGCGCTCACTGCCACTTTGCTGATTCCAATCAATTTTTGGATGATCGATGCGCTAGGGGTATGGCGATCGTCAGTCGGCATTGGCGTGGGCGCTCTATCAACGCTGTTATTAAGCAGTTTGTTACTGAAGCTACTATCGCAGCGCTCAAACCAGCTAAATTTAATTGGGCTAAGCTGGCTGCACCTGGGCTGGCTAGGCGGCTGGGCGGTCTGGCCCGTAGTGGCAACTTACTTAGCGACAATCGGAACAGCCGCTAATTTAAACTATCGTTTGAGCCACCCAGAGCAACAGTCAAACGCTGTTTCTGTGACGGAAAATTCATTAGAATCTGCTGGTTCACGGCTGCTATCGTTTGATCGATTGGCGGTTCTGCTGTCGGTAGTGGTGCTGCTGTTTCGCAGCTTATTGATTGTACAGGTTCCACCGTATGAGCTAGGACTCGCGGCTGGAATTTGTGGCTGGCTATTAGTGTCGCTGACTCGCAACAGGTCGAATCTAGCCCTAGCCAATCAAACTCCAGTAAATCAAACCTCAGCAAATCAAACGCCAATAAATCAAACGCCAGCAAATCAAAACCTTGGGCAGTGGGTAGGATTTGGGCTACTGCTAGTAGGCTGGGCGGTTTCTGCTGATCGGCAGCCGCCTTTGCAGGCACTTAGCATCAGTGGTTTGGCCTTATGGCTGATTTGGCAACAGATCACCTCAACCTGGAAAAAAGAGCCTTTGCTAGCGCTGATTGCAGTGGCAGGACAAGCTTACTGGCTGTTGGGTAAATTGGTGCCAACAGAGACTCGTGAGGCGGTGCTAGGTCAGCTCTCTCAAAGGTTTTCTGAGCAGCCGATTTCATCCGGTGAATGGATCGGCTTAGGCTTTTTCCCGTTTTTGTTAGGACTGTTGCTGTTTGCTCGTCAGCTTCGGCGTTGGCAGCAGCCCGCTCTTTCCAAAGTGACTACTTTACTGGCGCTAGCGCTGGGCGGATGGCTGACGATTGTGAGCGCAGGTAATGCTTTTACGCTAGCACTCAATCTGTTGCTTTCGGCGGTGACGTTGTTTGTTGTAGTCTCTCGCCGACCGCGTATATCATCAGTTGTGGTGACGCTAACGCATGTGACGGGGCTGCTAGCGGTAGCGGCCTGGATCAATTATTTGCGGCCTGATCTGACCGGTGTGGCGTGGTTTTATGTGATGTTGGGGGCGGCTTTGGCAGAACTCATGCTGCCTCTGCTGTTGGTGAGCGATCGCTGGCGAAAAAACACCTGGGGCATGAGCTTTTGCCTGTTCGCCGGAAGCTATGCGCTGTTGCTGAATGGTTGGCTTCTTGGGGACAACTGGAGCCGTACAAGCCGTTTGATCAATAAAAGCAGTGGAATCGTTGAGAACCTTCCGCCCGATTGGATTTGGCTGATTGTGCCAGTAGCGCTGACTTTGGTGGCTCATCATCGCAGGTCGCTGCATCCGACTCGGCTAGCCCAAGCCACAATGCTGGCCGCTGTGCTGCAAACGCCTTGGCTGGGTACGGGTTGGTCGGTGGCGATCGCGAGCTTCACAGTCGGCACATTCTGCATGTTGCTCAACCGTAGAATTTGGCGCAGTCAGTGGGCTGCACTATTTACCATTGGCTCAGGAATTGCTTGGGTGACCAGCATTGTATGGTATGGCCTGCTCCGGCTAGGCGTCACTGAAAATTATCTGCTAATCCATTGGGCCGTTGAAATTTGGGCCTTGTGGCTATTGGCAAGGCTGCTAGTGCGTCAGCGAGGTGATCTATCGGCGTTGTATCAAAGAGCGGCTCAGGTTTGGGGTGGGGTGCTGTTGACTTTGCTGTTGCTGTTTGGGACGCTGGTTGCTGGCTCTAATCTTTGGGCGCTGGTCGGTGGTAACGCAAATGTGTCGGAGAATCGCTACACCCTAGCAGCGATCATTTTACTCATCGCCACCTTGATAGAATCGATTCGCTATCGACCGGCTGAATGGCGCTATTGGAGCTTGGCTTGGGCAACCGCGATCGCAGTTGTGATTAGTTTCAGACTGTGGGACTGGCCGATAGAAAGCGTAGGCATTGCCTTTTTAGCGCTGGGGCTGATCACTCAAATTGCAGGTGATATTTGGATGCTCAGGCGATCGCCCACTCGCCTGAGCTGGCACGGCATTCCTCTTATGTATGCAGGCTTAGGCGTCATCTTAGGGCACAGCGCAACGCTCCAAGCCGATAGCGGTCTATATACGCTAGTATTTGGGCTGATTCTGCTCGGATTAGGGCGACGCAGCGTTTCATCTCCTACCTTATTAAGTCGCGGACAGCAGGAAGCACTCAATGAAATCCCAAGTGAAGTCTCTAACGAATCGCCACAGCAGTCACCGCAAAATTCACTCTCTTTTTTAAGCTACTTGGGCTTAGCCGCTTTTTCATGGGGCGCTTATGAGCTGTTGATCTATCGGCTGATGCAAGCTAGCGGTGGCCAACCGGGAGATGGCTTTACCCTGCTCGCTGGTTTGGCACTAGCTCTGGCGGTTTTACAAAAGCTGCTTGGCCCTGGGCTCATCCGCTACTTCCGCGTTCCCGCCTTCGGATTGCGCAGCCTTTCGCAAATTCACTGGTTTTTAGGGTCTGGGCTAGCCGTTAGCGCCGCTTTGTTAGAGCTGAGTCAGCCCGCTGGCATTGCCCTTTGGATAGCGATCGCCCTCGGTTTAGCAGCCTATGCCTTAGTCACCGGCAATCACCGCTGGACGCCTCAAATGGTGGGCTTGAGTCACAGCGCTTGGACGAGCCTTGGCTTAGTAGAAATACTGCTGTGTGCTGCGTACAGTCGCTTCGCCTGGTTCCCGGATAGGACGTTTTTAATCGCTTGGGGCGGGCTGATTGCTTGTGGTGTTAGCACTGTCGTTTATCAACTGCCCTGGCAGCGGTGGGGTTGGCCGCAGCGGCCCTGGCGATCGCTGGCCTTATGGCTACCGCTGACAGCATTAATAGTGGCTCTTAACGTCCAAGTCCCGACTCAAACCCTGCTCATTGTCGGCGCATTTTATGCCTGGATGGCCAAACAATGTGACCGCGTGCGGCTGAGCTATATGAGCGTGTGGCTGCTGGATTGGGTGCTGCTGCGCAATGTCTATCATCAAGGATGGCTGACGGCGCTGATGGCGGGGGCGCTGCCTTTAGCCTCGATTGTTGGTTTTTCGGTGCTATATGTCGCGCAGGTAGATCCTTGCTTTGATGAGGTGTCTAAAAAGCAACAGCGGCATTGGCTGCGATCGCTGGCTACTGTTTTGGTCTGCCTGAGTGCGCTCTACCAAGCCGAAACTTATCGGCCTATGCTGCTATATGCCGGGATCACGCTAGCGCTCTGCACTGGGCTAATTTTCGCAGGGCTAGCGCTAAAAGTAAGAGCGTTTTTGTATGTGGGCACCAGCGTTTTTGTTCTGCAAGTTATTCGGGTGCTGTGGCTGTTTATTAGCGCCAACTCGCTGCTGCTGTGGGCGGCAGGCATTGTGCTGGGGCTGGCGTTTATTTGGGTGGCAGCGACGTTTGAATCAAGGCGATCGCAGGTCACCCAGCGCTTAGAAGCCTGGACATCAGCCCTGGCTACCTGGGATTAGCCCACAACTTCCAGATTCATTTAACAATTGCTACAGCCCATTGCTTCGGGTCTTTATAGACTGTCACGGCTCAATATCTTAGAAATGTGTCTAAAGTATTAACATTAGTTACATTTATTAATCTATTGTTAATACATAGAGAAACGAAAGGCACCAAGGGAAACTAACCATGAATCCAGCCCAAAGAAATCTGGCTCAAAGAAATCTGGCCCAAAGAAATCAAGCGCAGGCCAAAGTGGCTGTGATTTCAGCTCAAGCATCTGCTGTCGAAGCTCAGGAACTGCAATCAAAAATTGCATTTGCATTTATTAGTCTCAGTACTTGGGTCGCATTCTGGGCGGCTTAGGCTCATTCATCTGATATTTGCTGACTTAAACCTGCATATTCAGAACTTAGCCGGTTGAATTCCCAGCGCATATTGCTATTTGTGAATTCTATGCTCATGTTCCTGTGATAACTCTCCTTATCACAGGAACTTTTTGTATGGCGTGGTCACTGGGCTCGCTTGATAGATTAGATAGATTAACTGCTGTATAAAGCTCACAGACCGAAATGTGGATTTTTGGTATAGTCCGTCTGAGGGTATTTACTGGGCAGTGCCAATAGAGCAAAATTAGGAATGAGAAATACTACCCGATCAGTTGCCCTAGAGCAGCGTTTTCCCTATCTTTGTAAAGTGCTTTACTTCCCTGCTAATCAGGCGGAGGCAGTTAGCTACCGGCCCAATAGCCAAGCGCCTAGCAGCCAGCTTGACTGGTACTCTAGGGTGCCGATGCTGCCCAGAGTTGGCGACGTAATTCCGTATGGCCAGTACTTGTTTTCAGTAACGACCGTTATTTTAGAAGACTGTTGCAGCGGCAATGCCATCCATAAAGTAGAGCGGCAGGCAACCCGGATCGCCGAGAAAGAAGAAATGCCCAAATGGCACGCTGTGATATGGGTGAGCTTTTGGGGTATGAAGTCGGTCTAGCAGCCGTCTCATTTATTAGCTATTAGCACCAACAAGCGTTACAAAAGTGGTTTGGCGACCGTCTTTTGCCATAGCCAAATGCCCCCGGCGCACAGGGCGCTTGTCCACCAAGCAGCGGCGGCTTCGGCCTTGCCTGCTAAAACGTAGCTGCTGCCAATCAGCAATAGTGCGATCGCACTTGCGCCCGATACCACCAGCATCAGCTTAATCGTTCGCGTCGCCAAATGCATTCGCTGAGCCATATCATCGCCTATGCTCAGCACGATAGAATTTTGCACCGTGCTCTGAAAAGACTGTACTTTTAGCGCATCGGCCTGATAGTAAGTGCCCAGGTCTGAATCGCGCAGCGTAGGATCAGAGCGTAGACCAAACTGTTTGGCCAGGGCGATCGCGCCCTTGACCTGCCTTTTTGTCGCCATTGGGCGAAACACCTCAAACAGCGACTCCCGATACACGCCTGTTTGAGCCATTTCCAAAATCCGTCCGGTCAGATCATTCATCGAAAGCTGAGCCGTCAGTAAATCATTCGTCATGATCTGGCGTAGGATGTGAACTGCCCTAATAGTACATTAGAACTAAAGAAATGTAACCAAGCTTGACTTCTGCCGTAGGGCTGTTGGCATGATTGATATTTGGCCAGCATAGTATAGGCTGCAATCGAGTATCGCGCGCTCAGGAATGCTGCGTTTACGGCAAACTCCATCAGCCCTGGCCCTTCACCTCAAAAACATTCGCCAAAAGCACATGTCAAAAGCATCTTCTAAAACCTCGATTTATGCGGCGATGGCAGCAAACGTAGCGATTGGCATTGCTAAGTTTGTGGGGGCTTATATTAGCGGCAGTTCGGCCATGCTTTCAGAAGGCATTCACTCGGTGGTCGATTCGGTCAATGAGGTGTTGCTGCTGTATGGCATCAAGCAAAGCGAGGGAGGGCCTAATGAACAGTATCCGTTGGGGCGATCGCCGGAACTGTATTTTTGGTCGCTAATGGTGGCGGTGCTGATTTTTGCTTTGGGCGGCGGGATTTCAGTATTGCAAGGCGTGTCGAGCCTACGAAATCCAGCAGCGGCCAGCAGCTCAGGAGTCAGCTATGTGGTGCTTATAGCCGCCGCCGTCTTTGAGGGATTGGCCTTAGCCGTTTCGATTCGCTCCTTTAAAAAAGCGCAAGATAATCCAGAAATCGGGCTATGGAAAGCGATTCAGCGCAGTAAAGATCCCGGCGGATTTATTGTGATTGTGGAAGACTCAGCGGCGCTGGTTGGGTTAGCAATAGCTTTCTTGGGCGTATGGCTGAGCGAGACGACTGGCAACTCGCGCTATGATGCTGCTGCCTCCATTGCTATCGGGCTATTACTCACGGTAGTCGCCACTGCACTGGTCGCGAAAACAAAGGGGCTATTAGTCGGTGAAAGCGCCTCACCAGAGACTCGTGCAAGCATCAAAGAAATTGTTCGATTAGATGATGCGGTTTCTGCGGCGGAGCCGCCAATTACCCTGCATTTAGGGCCACAAGATGTGTTGGTAGCGCTGAATATCGAGTTCAAAGATGCGCTTTCTGCCGATGAAATTGAAGCCGCTGTCCGAAGAATTGAACAGAAAATCCGCACGACTCACACCGACGTAAAGCGGATTTTTATTGAGGCCGCTTCGGTGAAATAGCGCTTTTATCTTTATCTTTTCTCTATTTCGCCAGAGATTTTGCGAGAGATTTTGTGAGAGAATTCACTAAAAACCAGGTCTGTACTTTATCCGTAGTTTCAGAGTCTTGCAGTTGCGGCTCACTCGCTAGATAAATCTCAAAAGGGCTGTTTTGTTGAACAACTGCTTTTGCTTTCAGCGCCGGGGCAGTCAGCGCCGTTTCAAACGTGCCGCGAACTCTGTAAAGTTCGCTGGGAATATCACTGCGAGAGAAATCTGAAGGGTTGAGCTTTTCTCGGCTTTTGACTGTGAGGTTGTCGATTTTGAAGTTCGGTGCTGGCGTAGACTCGAAGCCTAGCGCTTGAGCAAGGGTTTGCTGAGTGTGGGTGAGCTGTTGGGCGATCGCTAGCCTCACCGCTTCATCCGGCGGCACCGATGCAAACGCAGTACAGCTACTAAGCGCCACCAAGGGCACTATCAAAAGCACCGCCATACACAATAGCCTGAGACTTTTCATGTCATTTTAAGCCCTTTCACTTTCACGATTTCATGTTCACAGCCAGCTACCAGTGTACGTCTCCAAAGGTCTTTTCTGAGCCGCTGGTTTTAGCGCTAGCTGAAGCTGAAGCCACAAAAGGATAATCGTGCTGTGAAGTATGCTCGTGCGAGCGATCGCCTTTCGTTGCATCGCCCGCCGATCATTGGCCAATTTAAAGAACGTTTTCGCCTGAATAGCTCGAATTGGGGCAATGGCCAAGCCGCTGCGACGAATCTAAACACGGTGGCAAAAGGCAAGCTATGCCGTCAGGGGACGACTTTTTTGTGATGTTGCAGCGATCGCTTAGTGGAGCAACGGTAAATGAATAAACGTAAATAAAGGTTAAACAATATTGACCCCTATCAGCAGGGATGATCATACTGAAATCTTTTGCCCAACGTGCCATGATGAAATAGACAGGTAGACAGATTTCCATTTGCTTACCCTATGGAGTGATTATGTGGAAAATTTCCCTCAATTGATAAATTAGCTGGCTTCGGTTTAGTCAGTTAGAGTTTATTTGTGAAGAAATTGCTGGATCAAATGGTTTTATACCCTGTAGAATATTTGGTGTTGTTCATGTGAGAATCTATGCTTAATCTGGATTACACAAATCTTGTTCAGATTGCTCAGCCTTATAAAGTTCCAGGTCGCGAAGAAGCCAGTGCCTTTTTGAGTTGGTTTCTAGTAAACATATATAGGTTGGATATCATTGAAGTTCAAGACATTGTTTGTGATGGGCATGGAGATAAGGGAATTGATGGTATTTATGTTAACGAAATTGAAGAATGTATAGATATTTTTCAATCTAAGACTGTACAGAATCCTGGCAAAACTTTGGGAGACACCCAGCTTAAATAATTTGTAGGAAGCCTAAAGCAACTAGAAACTATTGAAGGCGTGCAATCAATGATTTCAACAACCGGCAACTCGCAGCTTAAGAATTTATTAATTGAGAACAAAGATCTTCTTACGTCCTCGAAATATACGATTCGAGGGATTTTCGTTACGAATGCTATCAAAGACTCTAATGCCGAGAGTTTTCTAAATGCTACTTCCGTGACAACTCAGCTTAAGGTATGGGACAAGCCTCTTATCATTGAGATGTATGTACCTAGCGAAAAAGCAATACCAGCAACATCAGAAATTGCCTTTGACGTTTTTGGATATGACTATGTTGAATACAACGTTGGCAATACTGCAAAAGTTGTGATTGCTCCAGTATCAGCAATTGATTTAGTTCAGATGGAAGGCATTAAAAACCAACAGCTTTTTGATTTGAATTTGAGAAAAGATCTAGAGAAAACGAAGGTTAACAAAGACATTGGAAAGAGCATAGATAATGCTTCCGAGCACGGTAACTTTCTGCTTTACCACAACGGAATAACTATCATTTGTGACAAATTAGATACTTCAGACAAAGGCAAAGTAAAAATTCAAGGATATTCCGTAGTAAACGGCTGTCAAACGGTATCAAGTCTTTATAGAAACAAAGCTAAAGTTACCCAAGATTCAAGAATACTAACTCGAATTATTCAGGTGAATGCTAATCAATCAGATCTCATTTCAAGAATTACTTACAACAGTAATAATCAGAATGGAATTAAAGCTAGAGATTTCAGGTCAAACACACAAACCCAAGTTAGACTTCAACAAGAAATTAATCAATTTTACCCAGATTATTTCTATGAGATTAAGCGTGGAGATGAGCCTGAACAGCGAATAGCAATTGAAAATACGCTTGCCGGACAAATTTTACTTGCCTTTGACTTGAAACGACCTTGGTCTGTTCAGAGATATAGCAAGATATTTGACGATTTACATCAAGAAATTTTTGCCCGTCCAGAAGTTAGTGGAGGAAGAATTGTAGTTCTATTTGATCTGTATAAAGAAATAGAAAGAGATCTGCCACGGATTGAACCTCCATTATTTGGTGGTTATCAAATTACTAAATTCTTCTTGCTTTATCTTCTCTCAGAGGTTTTGTCGGATGATGCGGTTGGTAAGGCTTTCTATAAAAAACCAGAAGATTTTTATAAAGACTCTGCTCAGAAAGAGAATCTTCTCAAGTGTATTCATATAATCTTGGGCGATTTAATCATTGATTTGAATGGTGAATTCAAGGAAGCAGGTGGGGACAACTTTGATTTCAAGGCAACATTTAAGGCTCCGAATCTATTGCGTAGCTTAACGAACAAAGTGATTGCATCCCATAAAAAACTTATTGCTCGTGAGCGTGTAGAATCATTCTCGCAGATGTGGAATACATTTGAGAGTCAATCGTAATAGGTATGTAACTAAACCACTATGCACTGTTTTTCTGATTAGAGTGACTAGCGCTAGCAATCTAACACGCCTATGCACACCGACCGCTGAAAGTTGATCGGCTATGTGCAAATGTTATCTGCGGTGAGCGGTAGGCAGCATTAGACTGATCTATTTAGGAGTTCATAAATGTATTTTATTAAGGAACAAAACAAAGTATAGGACTTACGCATTGACACAATCCTTTGGCCGTTATTTTTGATGATGAAGCTCATTCCATAAACGAGCGTAGAGAAATTATCATTGGTCACTCACGGCAAAATCGATTGCTGCTAATTGCCTTGACTGAATGATCCGGTGATATCCGTATTATTAGTGCCTGTCTAGCAACTCGCAAAGAGTGTGAGGATTATGAGCAAAATGCCCTTTGACCACCAACAGAACCCCGAAGACGAGCTTCTATCTGAATATCGCTTCGATTACCAAAAGGCGAAACCTAACCGATTTGTTGTCCGTAGTGGGATGAAAAAGTTAACGGTTGTGGTTTTAGATGAGGATGTGGCTCAAGTTTTTACAACGCCTGAATCGGTTAACAAAGTGCTAAGAGCGTTGGTCGAATCAATGCCACAGGCAGCAAGCGGCGAGAAAGCTTAACACTGCGTCGCAACGAACGGAGCAAAGTTTTAGCGAGGATGCACTGAGGATTTGTTTTTGCACTACGATATATGGCATGAAGAAAACTGAAGTCTATAGTTGGCGAGTAGCCTTTGAACTAAAGCAAGCGCTAGAGGAAACGGCCAAAGCTGAAAAAGTCAGCTTGGCTCAACTTTTGGAGCGGATCGTTTTAGACTGGCTAGCCCACAGACCTCAGCTTGACGAAAAAGAGGGCTCAAAAGAGAAAGATATTCAGCGGCAGCTTCATCAATCCGCGACGCAAGCCTTTGGCAAAATTCATGGTGGCGATCCGAACCGCTCTCAGCAAGTAAGCCAGCGAGTGAAATCTAAGTTGAGAGAGAGCTTTGAAAGTCAAAGGGCTCATTGATACAGGAGCCCTTTTGGCGCTGCTAGATGCCAACGATAGCTGGCACGAGCGCTGTGTAGAGGCTTTTTCATTGCTCAAGCTACCACTCGCAACGACCGCCGCAGTGCTGGCAGAGCTTTTTCATCTACTGGGCAACCATCCCAATGACTTGGAATCCGCTTGGAAACTTCTGCGTTCAGGAGCCATTCTCATTTTACCAA
>QBMP01000027.1:2789-14298 GCA_003242115.1 Phormidesmis priestleyi | reverse complement strand
GTCTATTGTTTTTACCATTGACCATAACGACTTTGAAACTTACCGCATAAAGGGTAAACGCCAGTTCAGTATTTTTCCTTCAAGAAAATAAGCTGCAAAGCCTGTGCAAAAATTATGCAAGCGTCTGTTTTTATGGCATTTTATGGCAGCATTCGAGATTAAGGCTACGTTACGTGACTACTGGCGCATGGTGAGTGTGCCAATGGCGGGCAATATCCACGCGGCGGCAGATCCAAACTTTGGGATGATTTTGTACGTAGTCTAAAAATCTGGCCAGAGCAGCGGCGCGTCCGGGTCTGCCAGAAAGGCGGCAGTGTAGACCAATGCTGAGCATTTTAGGAGCGGTTTCGCCTTCGGCGTAGAGCACATCAAAGGCGTCTTTGAGATAGGTGAAAAACTGATCACCTGAGTTGAAGCCCTGGTAGGTGGCAAAGCGCATATCGTTGCTATCGAGCGTGTAGGGAATGACCAAGTGCGGTTGGCCGTAGTCGTGAGTCCAGTAGGGTAGGTCATCGGCGTAGCTGTCAGCGTCGTAAAGGAAACCACCGGCTTCGACGACGAGGCGGCGAGTGTTAGGGCTAAGTCGGCCTTGGTAAAAGCCTAAAGGCCGAGTGCCGGTCACTTGGGTGTGAATGTCAATCGCTTTTTGAATGTGCGATCGCTCCATCTCCTCCCCCACATACTGATAATCAATCCACCGATAGCCGTGGCTAGCAATCTCCCAATCGGCCTCGACCATTGCCTTAGCCGCCTCAGGATTGCGCGCTAACGCCATCGCCACCGCGAAGACCGTCAGCGGCATTTGGCGCTCAGTAAACAACCGATACAGCCGCCAAAATCCAGCCCTGGAGCCGTATTCATACATCGACTCCATGTTGGTGTTACGAACGCCTAGCAAAGGAGCAGCGCCCACCGTTTCAGACAAAAAAGCTTCCGAAGCCGCATCCCCATGCAGGATGCAGTTTTCGCCGCCTTCTTCGTAATTAATCACAAACTGAATCGCTAGCTGAGCCTCATTCGGCCAGTGCGGATGCGGCGGCGTTTGGCCATAGCCAATCAAATCTCGCGGATAGTCTGAAGCCATAAACTTGTTTGCCTTTGCTCACAAATAAGGTTCTATTGCATTCTATGACTGAGTGATGACAAGTTTTGTCGCATTCGCACCTCAATCTCGACTACCTTGGGTTTTAAAGAGTGCATGGTGACAAGGCGCAATGTTAGCAAGTATTATCTGGATTTTATTGGCGGGCTTTTTTGTCGGGCAAATGGCACGACGACTTAAAATGCCCGCACTGGTCGGAATGGTGCTGAGCGGCATTTTGCTAGGCCCGCAGGTGGGTAATGTGATTAGCCCAGGCGTGCTATCAGCGGCGGATTCACTGCGCACGATTGCGGTGATGGTAATTTTGATGAAGGCTGGGCTGGGGCTAGATCGAGAAAAGCTGGCGCAGCAGGGAACGGTGGCGCTGCGGTTGGGGTTTTTGCCTGCGGCTTGTGAGGCTGTCGCGATCGCGCTAGCTGCCGTCTGGCTGCTGCACTTTACCCCGCTGACTGGACTGCTGCTGGGCTGCATTATCGGCGCAGAATCTCCGGCAGTGATTGTGCCGGGAATGCTGCGGCTCAAAAGCTTAGGCTGGGGCGTAAAGAAAGGCATTCCCGACGCGATTTTGACCGGCAGCGCTCTATCGGATGTGCTGCTGCTACTGGTGTTTAGTTTGCTGCTGGCATTCTTGACCCAAGGCCAAACGGGTGGCCAAATGACCGGATTGACGCTACCGGGTGGGCTGAGCCTGAGTCCTTTGCAGCTATTGCCCTTGCAGGTTATTGCTCAAATCACATTTGGGGTACTGCTGGGCTGGGTGAGTGCGCGGCTGCTAGTAGCGCTCCTCGCTCGGCGTAATTGGACTCAAAACACCGTACAAGATGCGTTGGTTGCCGCCGGATTCGCCCTGTCACTGGTGGTTATATCTACTGCGGTTCCTGTTTTTTCGGGCTATTTGGCGGTAATGGCGACAGGCTTCTTTTTAATTGAGCTGAATGCCCCTTTAGCGCGGCGCTTACGCAGTGGATTTGACAGCTTGTGGATGGTGGCTGAGATTGTTTTATTCGTGCTGATGGGGGCGAGTATTCAACTCGCAGTGCTAGAAAATGTGTTGTTTATGGGGCTGGGGCTGCTGGCGATCGGGACGTTGGTGGGGCGATCGCTCGGCTGGTATCTTGCTACGGTGGGCAGCAACTGGACATGGCCAGAACGATTGTTTTTGCTCCCCGGAAATTCGGCCAAAGCCACCGTGCAGGCCGCGATTGGAGCCGTACCGCTGGCCGCTGGCATCGACGGGGGTGAGACGATTTTGGCGATTTCAGCACTGTCTATTTTGGTCACCGCACCGTTGGGAGCTTGGGCAATTCCCTTTTTTGCGCCAAAGCTATTAGAAAGGGGGGAAGTTGATCCGACTAAGGTTGCGATCGCCCGTAAAATTACGCTCCTCGCCGCCGTAAATACGTCTGCCAGCGCTGTCAAAGTCCTCACACAAGCCGCCGACTTAGCCCGTCGGAGCGATGGTGAGGTGATTGTGCTACACGTCATTCACAACCACGACATTCACGACCAAGACATTCACAACCAAGACATCCAACAACTTAAACAGCAGGCAAAACAGATATTAGCTGATATTCACCATCAATTTATCACCACTCAAGGCTCTATTTCTGAAGAGATTATCAACGCTGCCAAAGCTAACAGCGCTAGCGAAATCATTATTGGCAGATCCCTAGATGCCAACCATCCCTCTACCTCTTCCGTGACTAAAGCCGTTTTGCAGAGCAGCGCCCTACCCATCGTGATTGCCTGATCCTAGGATCTCGTCATCTTAAGAACGCCTAATCACGGTACAAAGATACCGTGTAACCCTGCAACAATTATGAACAGCTCTTTCTCTCATCTGGCTTCTCATTTGGCTTCTCATTTGGCCTCTCCCGCTTCAGGCGTGGTCAATTTTGGCCGTGACATCTGCGGCGATTTGAGCCAAGCGACTCAGCGCGAATGGCTGATTAGCAATGGCATTGGCGGCTATGGCTGCGGCACAATTTCCACGACGCTGACACGCTGCTATCATGGCCTATTAGTCGCCGCGCTGAAGCCACCGTTGGGGCGTACCTTGCTATTGACCAAGCTAGATGAAACCTTGATCTATCAGCGCCACAGCTACTCATTGAGCTGCGATCGCTGGGCAGGCGGCACCCTCACCGGCTACGGCTATCGCCACCTAGAACAGTTTCACCTCGAAGGCACAACACCCGTTTGGAGTTACGCTATAGCCGATGCCCTTCTGCAAAAGCGAATCTGGATGCAGCGGAATGAAAACACCACCTATATTCAATACACCCTTGCTAGATCTACCGCCCCGCTCACCCTCAGCATTAAAGCCCTGATTAACTATCGCGATCATCACAGCGTCACCCCGCAAAGCAGCTGGCAAATTCAAACCCGCGCTCACCCCAGAGGACTCAAAATCGAAGCCTTTGAACAAGCCACCTCGTTTTATCTGCTCAGCAGTAAAGGTCAGCTATTGCCCGCTAGCAAATGGCACCAGCACTATTTGCTCAACCTAGAACACTATCGCGGCCTCTCTCCGCTAGACAACAACTTCCACGCCGCTACCCTACGCACTACTCTCAAAACCGGTGAAACGCTGACCTTCGTCGCTAGCACCCATCCTCACCCCGATTTAAATGGACAGGCAGCCCTCACCCTCAGACAGCAATACGAACAAACTCTGTTAGATTGCTTTCCCTCAGCATCCGCTCCTCCCTACATTCAACAGCTTACCCTCGCCGCCGACCAGTTTATTGTTAACCGCACGCTTCCACCTGAATCTGAAGATACTGATTTGGCAACAGATTCAGTCGGCTTAACAGATTCAGCAGATTCAATAACGGCCAAACAAACAACAGATCCAAAAACAACAATTGGCAAAACCATCATTGCGGGCTATCCCTGGTTTGGCGACTGGGGTCGCGACACGATGATCGCCCTGCCGGGGCTGACTTTAGCGACCGGACGGCCCGACATTGCCCGCCCAATTTTACGCACGTTTGCTCGCTATCTCAGTCAGGGAATGCTGCCCAACGCTTTCCCCGAAGCCAATGACGCTCCTGGATACAACACCGTCGATGCGATTCTTTGGTACTTTGAAGCGATTCGCGCTTACTTTGAAGCGACACAAGATTTAGCGTTAATTGAAGAGCTTTTCCCGGCCTTGCAGACTGTGATTGATTGGCACCTGCGCGGCACCCGCTACAACATTCACGCTGATAGCAGCGACGGCCTGCTTTATGCCGGAGAAGTGGGCGCGCAGCTCACCTGGATGGACGCCAAAGTCGATGATTGGGTGGTGACTCCCCGCATTGGCAAACCTGTGGAAATCAATGCGCTTTGGCATAATGCTTTGCGCTGTATGGCGCAATTTGCCCAGCAGCTAGGCCAACCGTTAGACCAGAGCGATCGCCCATACCTCACCCTCGCCGCCCAAACCGCCGCCAGCTTCCAAAAATTCTGGCAGCCGGATCGCGGCTACTGCTACGACGTCATTGACGGCCCCGAAGGCAATGACCCTGCCCTACGCCCCAATCAGCTTTTCGCCGTTTCCCTCGCTTTTGCGCCGCCCCTACTCCCGGCCCAGCAAAAAGCCATCGTCGATACCTGCGCGCAGCAACTGCTGACTTCTCACGGTTTGCGATCGCTTTCTCCTAATCACCCTGACTACGTGGGTGTGTATGGGGGCGATCGCATCAAACGCGACGGCAGCTACCATCAAGGCACCACTTGGGCTTGGCTAATTGGCCCCTTCACCCAAGCCCATCTCAAAGTCTATCAAAACCCCGATCTTGCCCGCACCTTTCTCACCCCCCTCATCCACCATCTCCAATCCGGCTGCACCGGCACCCTCAGCGAAATCTTTGATGGTGAATCACCCTTCACCTCGCGCGGAGCCTTCGCCCAAGCTTGGTCAGTCGCCGAAGTGCTACGCCTCTGGCAGTTGCTAAAACAGTAGCGACTAAAGCACTAGCTGGCATCTGCAAAACAACAATCTTTCGATTCCTCGAACTTATCCATGCGCAGTAGAGCCAGAAATAGGCAGTCGAATACAAAACTCAGTGCCCTTGCCTAGCTCAGAGGTGACCGTCAATAAACCGCTGTGGGCTTCGGTAACAATTTGACGCGCGATCGCTAACCCTAACCCCGTCCCTTTCCCAACCGCCTTAGTGGTAAAAAGATGATCAAAAATTTTCTCCTTCACCTCATCCGGCATCCCTTTTCCATTATCAGCAATCCGAATTTCAACCATATTTCTCTCTGCCAAGCTGTCCGTCAACCCGACAGTACTGACCGTAATGGTTTGCGGCGGCTGTTTTTTAAGCGCTTCAAACGATGACTGCTGAGCGGCTTCATCGAACACATCAATAGCATTCGCCAACAGATTCATAAAGACTTGATTGAGCTGCCCCGGAAAGCATTCAACCATCGGCAAATCACCATACGCTGTCACAACCTCAATGGCTGGACGTTGCTCATTAGCCTTAATCCGATATTTTAAAATTAACAAAGTGCTATCTAGCCCTTCATTTAAGCTAGCGCTCACCTTGTATTCTGTATCCGCGCGGGAGAAAGTGCGCAAGCTGGTGCTAATGTTTTTAATTCGATTAGTCGCGCCTTTCATCGACTGGATGAGCTTTGGGAAATCTTCACTAAGAAAGCTCAGATCAATTTCCTGTTCATTTTCTTGAATGGCTTCAACCGCGTTGGGGTAGCACTTCTGATAGAGTTCTAAATGCTCAAGCAAATCTTGGAGATAGGTGCTGGCATTTTTGATGCTGCCGTTGAGAAAGCCAATCGGATTGTTGATTTCGTGAGCAACGCCTGCAACTAAGTTGCCAAGCGAAGCCATTTTTTCACTTTGGATGGTTTGTATTTGCGATTGTTCAAGCCGCTGAGCGTAGGCTTGCGCTGCTTGATAGAGTCGAGCATTTTCGAGAGAGATGGCGGCTTGGGTACAAAGAAAATAGAGGGTAAAAATGCGATCTTCGGTGAAAACATGGCTGGTTGCTTGGTTTTGAAGATAGAGCAGGCCGATGAGATGACCTTGATTGAGAATGGGCAGGCACAGCACACTCCTAGGCCGATGATGAAGAAGGTACCTTCCTAACACCGGCAAGTCTGTTTTAAGATTGTCGATGACCACCATTGACTGGGTGTTTTTGACATAGTTCAGCAGCTTAGTCGGGACATTGAGATTACCCTCTAGTGGCTCTGAGGTCGTGGTGCAGGAAAGTTCTGAGGCATCATCTGAGGCACTATCTGAGGCATCAATAGCAGCAGCGGCTTCGACAGACCATACGCCGTCTTGGTTTGGCAGAACTAGAGCGCAGCGATCGCCGCCAGAATTTTGCAAAATAATCTGAGCGATCTGACACATCAGTTTATCTAACTCAAGCGTACCGGAGATGCTTTGCGCAGTTTTGATGACGGCTGCAAAATCTAACGCGACATTGCTACTGGTCGTGTGAGTGCAGCTAGGGTGAATTGTAGAATGAATTGAAGTATGAACTAAGGTCTGCGTTGAACTGTGGTGAGATTTGTTGAGATTGGCGATACTCGTAAGTGCGCTCATAGCGCTTCGGCGCGTAGAATTTTCTTGGAAAATCGGCTGAAGCAACCGAGGGTAGCGCTTTTCAAGATCATTAGTTTTGGCTTTTGCATCCCAGCGCACATAGCAATAGTAGGCATCTTGTAGATAGACACTAGCGATTTTCTCTTTGCCCCAGTCCAAATAAAATTTGGCTGCTAGCTCATTCGCGATCGCCTCTTCATGGAGATAGTTGTTTTGTTTTGCACCCGCAATAGCGCGCTCATATAGATCAAGCGCTTCGACCCTTTGCCCCTGCACCCGTGCCACCTCAGCGGCCACCAAATCGAGCTTATGCTGAAAATTTTCGGGAGCGTGGGTAGCCCAAATGCTCAGACGTTGCTGGTAGGTGCTAACTTCCGCTAGCGCCGATAGCTGCTGTTCATCATTCGCATCCGAGTACAGCGCCAGAAGTGCCAATGATCTATACATAGGCAACTGCGTAATTGGCAGGAGCCCGCATCCAGCAGCTTCGTACTGAGTCGCTGAATCTGTCGCGGCTAGCGTGCCTTCGTAGTCCTCAAAAACGTAATTCAAAATAGCTTTTGCAATATAGAGAAAGAAAAGGACTGAAAAAGAACCGGCTGATTTGAGCCGAGCAACTTGCGTATGCTCATCAAACCGCTGCCCGACTAATTCTGTTGGTTTCTTTGCATCACCCATTAAATTTTCAACAAACTGTCCCCAAATTAGGGCGCAGTCATGCTGAAACTCTTGTCGAACACTTTTCGTCAGCTCAATGTAATAGGTCTGCTTTTTGTAAACAGTGGCTAGCGGCACTCCAATAATACAGAGATTGTCGCAGTAGTTAATCGCCGAGTAGCAGGCAAACTCTATATCCCCAGTTTCGAGTCCGGTCTGAACATTATCGGCAAGACATTCTACGCCATGGTGAGCGGGCTCTTTCCAGTTACGAATAAAGGCATGGAATAGCTGATTGACTTTGCAGCGCAGTTCGGCATCTTCGTACTGCGCTAGCGTATGCAGGGCTAGCTGACCAAACCTGTAGCCCATCTCAATATCTTCCACAGTGCCACATAGCAGCATCCCGTATAGGGCGTAGGCAAATGCGCCTGTTGCTGAACTGCCATGGGTGACCGACAGATTCAGCATGGTCAAAATGACCTTGGGCAGCAGCTCAGGACTGGTAACAAAGGCCGGTGCCCAAAGCTTGCTGAGAATGCTAAGCGCTGCTATTGCCTGTGGATATGCGATAGAAGGCAGATGGTAGAGGCGCTCAATGTCGAGTGCTGGCGGCGGGGCGTCATTGAGCCTAATCTGGAGCAAGGCTAGCGCTTCTAATCCAGTATCGAGCGCGCGCTGAAACTGGGTTTGGGCGACAGCAATCTGAATGCGAGTTTCGTAAGCATCTATGCGATCAATCACCGTGTGAGTGCAGCCAAAAATCACATCAATATGCTGCGAAGCTGAGTCAAAGTCGCCACTGAGATAGCTGGCTTCTGCAAGCAAATTGTAGCGGCGTAGCATAGCGGCATAGTCGGTTTCCCAGGCACTTGATCCGGCTACCTCTGCGAAAGTGTCTGCGAAAGTGTCTGCTATTGCTAATAGCTGAATAGAGATTTTCAAGAAGCTAGCTGAAGCACTGTAGGCCGCAGAAGATCTGGCTTTTTGGGCAGCCTCCAAATTGAGCTGGGAGAGTTCTTTGCGCTCGGCGATGTCACTCAGATGGGGAATCCCCATATTTAGCTGGCTGACAATTTCAAACAGATTTTTTTCTCGTTCCTGTGGGGATGTATTTTGCAGCAACAGTCGCCCGACTTTGAGATGGGTGACTTGCTTATCGCTGTCAGGAATCAAAGAATACGCGGCCTGCTGAACGCGATCATGCAAAAAACGATAGGTTGAGTTAGCAGAACTTTCGGAAGGGAGACTCTCTACCGTTTCTGCGTGAAGCTCGGCTTCTGATTGAAACAGCTTATAGGTCTGACTCGTTGGGAAAATTAAACCTGCCTCTAGTGCCTGCCATAGCGCTTTGGCGATTTTGGGCTGACCCTGATCGCAGACAATAGTCAGCGTTGCGAGATCAAACCGATTACCAATACAGGCAGCAAGCTGAAGCACTCGCTGTGTTTCTCGTGAGAGTTTTTCGAGCTGCTGCACCATCAGCGCTACCACATCATCACTGATCGCTAGCGCACTAACTTGAGCAATGTCACATTCCCAATGGCTTTGGTCTGGATTAAACGTGATATACCCTTCTGCGTAGAGCGTTTTGAGAAACTGTACGGTAAAAAACGGGTTGCCTTGGGTTTTTCGCCGCAACAGATCAGTCAGCGGTTGGGCTCGGAGCGCGCTACAGTGCAGCGTATCGGCGATGAGGTGGCTAGTGTCTTGGCGCGTGAGCGGGGCTAGGGTAAGGGTGCTAAGGGCAACGGCAGATTGTTTGAGCGCTTCTACCATTTCGATAAAAGCGTGAGTAGAAGAAACCTCATTGTCTCGGTAAGCGCCTAGCAGCAGCAGGTGATGTTGTTCTGCCATCAACAGCTTAATGAGCTGTAAAGAAGCGGTGTCGGCCCACTGCAAATCATCTAAAAAGATCACTAAAGGATGATCTATTGAGGTGAACAAGCCAATAAAATTTTGAAAAAGACGATTGAAGCGATTTTCGGCAGATGGGCCAGATAGGGCGGCAGCATCGGGCTGTGAACCGATAATATTTTCTAGCTCAGGAATCACGTCAATCAGCAGCTGAGCGCTTTCTCTTACGACCGCTAAAATGCGGCTGCGCCAGTGAGCGATCGCGCCATCAGATTCGGACAAAATTTGCCCCATTAAGTCTCGCAGTGCCTGCACAAAAGCTGAGAGTGGCCGATCGCGATTAAACTGATCAAACTTACCCCGAATAAAATAACCCTGTTGACGGGTAATCGGCTTGTGAATTTCGTTGATCACAGCAGTTTTGCCAATGCCCGAAAACCCAGCAACCAGCATTATTTCAGAATGGCCCTGCGCCGTCCGCTCGAAGGCAGCCAAAAGGGACTTAATTTCGGCCTCGCGGCCATACAGCTTCTCTAGAATGAAAAAGCGATCGCTGATATCGTTAGCGCCCAAGGCAAAGGGCTCAATTTGGCCGTTTTCCTGCCACTGACTCAGGCATCTCAAAAGATCTTTTTTAAGGCTAACTGCACTTTGATAGCGATCTTCCGCATTTTTGGCCATCAGCTTGAGGACAATCGCCGACACCATTGAGGGAATAGCTGAATCTACCTGATCGACTGGGACAGGCGCTTTGGCGATATGACAGTGCACCAGTTCCAAAGGATCTGTTGCTGTAAAGGGCAGCTCTCCGGTCAGCAGCTCGTACAGCGTCACCCCCAGGCTATAAAAATCGGCGCGGTAGTCAATTCCCCGATTCATGCGACCCGTTTGCTCAGGCGCTAAGTACGACAGCGATCCTTCTAAGCCGTTAGGATTTTGAAGCGTTTGGGTCTCTTTCGGCAGCAAAGACGCGATGCTAAAGTCAATCAGCTTGATTTGCTTACTGTCTGGATCGATCAAAATATTGGCAGGTTTGATATCTTTATGAACGATACGCTCACGGTAAAGCCCCTGTAAGGTGCCAGCTATTTGCAGCGCGATCGCCAGACAGTCGCTCAGCGGTAGAGCCTTGGATGAGAGATCTTTTTCAGCATACTTTTCGGCACACATTTGGGCATACTTTTGCAGCGAAACACCGCCAAAGTCTTCCATGACTAGGGCGTAGCTGTTTTGCCAAGGTTCCAGGCTCAAGGTGCGTACAACCCCTGGCAAGGTCAGGTTTTGGGTAAGCATGTATTGATTGCGAAAGCCAACCAGATCGCTGAAGCTGGGATAGGCTTGCTGAAGAACTTTGATAACAACGGGCTGCTGTGGCGCTTGTAATTGCAACGCTCTGTAAACGGCTGTTCTGGAGCCTGAATAAAGCTGCTCGGTCAGGGTATAACCGGGCACTTGAGGAAAGGTTTGCTGGGCTGTGATCGTGACTATCGCCATGCGCTCAGGGAGAGTTTTCTAAACGAATTACGCTCAGAATTCCCAACGCATCAGCGTTGTACACCTGTGTAATCGGCGGCTCTACCTTTGGCTTCACTCTCTAGCTAAGCGCTGCGGTTCACGCTTTAGACCCTTGCTGCTCAAAAGCGTTGCCCTGATCGATTTGAAAAAACTTTGCTCGCCCAGATTTAACCGTTACCTGCACCTGAGTTCCTACCGATAGCCGCTGGCTCACGGGCGATCGCACACTCAACACCCGTTGTGACGGCATCAACAGCGAATACTGGTACTCCCGCCCCAAAAACTGCCGCCCCCGCACTAAAAACTCTCCGCCCTCATCTGCCTTCATCTCTATATCTTCCTGGCAGATCATCAGCTCACCCGCCTGATGGTTGGGCTGATTTTCAGACTGATTTCCGAGCTGATCAAGTCCAGTTTCTCCTTCATCGGCTAACGACTCCACCCAGCCTAGTTCGGTCTGCCACCCGGTCTCTTTTCGCACCGCCGCCACAAAGTTCGCCTGCGTCACAAACTCAGCAATAAATCGCGATGCCGGATTTTGATAAATTCTTTCCGGCGTATCGAGCTGCTCTATCTGGCCCGATTGCATCACGGCTACTTTGTCGGCGATCGCCAATGCTTCTTCTTGATCGTGCGTTACAAAAATCCCCGATGCCCCCACATTCTTTAAAATATCGCGTACCTCCTGCCGTAAATACAGCCGCACCTGCACATCTAAATTACTAAACGGCTCATCTAACAAAATCAGCGGTGGCCGAGGAGCTAGCGCCCTTGCCAGTGCCACCCGCTGCTGCTGCCCGCCCGAAAGC
>QBMP01000027.1:0-2779 GCA_003242115.1 Phormidesmis priestleyi | reverse complement strand
CCCGAAAGCTCATGCGGATAGCGCCGCTCCATTCCTTCTAGGTTCACGAGGGCGATCGCTTCCCCGGCCAGCTTCTGAATTTGCGGCTTCGGCAACTGCCCCCGTCGCGATAATTGCTTCAGCCCAAACGACACATTCTCCATCACAGTCAAATGCGGAAACAGCGCGTAGTCTTGAAACACCACCCCTACCTGACGACGCTCCGGCGGCAGATGCAGACCTAGCTGACACACCCGCTGCTGCGCGAGATCAATCTCACCCGCTTCAGGCGTTTCAAACCCTGCTACTAGCCGTAACAGCGTCGTTTTACCACAGCCTGAAGGCCCCAGCAGCCCCAGCAACTCACCCTTATTCAGCTCAAAGCTCACAGCATCGACTGCCGGAGCCGCCATGCTAGCAAAGTGCTTGGTCAGGTTACGACAGACTAAAACAGATTCAGATGGAGACATAAAGGCAGTATCAATAGGATGGATCGCACTCAGTCGCAGATCTAGCTTCAGTCGCAGATCTAGCTAAAGATTAGCTAATCTTTAGCTAGATTAATTCTCATTAAGTGGGTTAACCTACTCAGTCAACCCAGCGGCGCACCAGATTATTTAAGCTCTTAGTAATCAGATCAAATTCGTCAGTTTTGCCGTACTGAGCAAAGAGCGATCGCCTAGCCGTATCTAGCTCAAACAAAATTTCTCGCGCAGCGGGATCGCGCACCTGGCTCTGAACCCAGCCAATTGCCGCCCACCGCACCCCGCTGACCACCGGCTCCACCCGATGCAGACTAGACGACGGATACACCAGCATCGATCCCGCTTGGAGCTTATACGCTTGCTCACTATCCGCCCCTTCAACCACCAGCTCACCGCCTTCATAGCTGTCGGGATCAGATAAAAACAGCGTAAACGAAAGATCTGAGCGAAAGCCACTCATCAAAGCACTATCGGTGTGGCGACCGTAGGCCATGCCGTCACTGTAGCGGTTGAATCGCAGCGTGTGAATCCGCCGAGGTCTGGCCGCTGACTGAAACAGCGGATGCTTCAAGGTGACTTGGTGCACCTGATCGATCATCGCGGCAGTGGCCGGATGCTTGGGATCTAGCTGCTGGTTTTGCTTGACGGTTTTGGCGTGCCAGCCTGCGGTGGTTTTGCCGTCTACGGTATCTGCTTGCTCAAGCTGAGCGATCAGATCGGCTACCGCTTCAGCAGAGAGCAGATCAGGAATGGTAAAAAGCATCGCGTCTATTGCCAGCCCGCTCGATCTACGATTTCGTTCACTTCAGCGTTATTACGGCCATAGGAAGCGACATTGGTTTCATCTACTTTAAATTCGCCTAGTTTGGCCACAATCGGCTCTAGCGCAATGCCTTTTACGACTGGATACTCATTGTTGCTCTCAGCAAATATCTTTTGCGCCGCCGGACTCACCAAAAACTCCATAAAGGCAATGCCGTTTTCAGGATGCGGTGCGGTTTTGACCAAGCCAATCCCGCTGATGTTGATATGAGTGCCGCGATCGCCCTGATTAGGGAAAAAGATCGCCGTTTTTTCAACGGCTGCCACATCGCTCGGATCATCCGACTTTTCTAAACGCGCCCAGTAGTAGTGATTGGCAATAGCGACATCACACTGCCCCGCCGCCACCGCCTTAATCTGGTCAATATCGCCGCCCTCAGGCGCTCTCGCAAAATTAGCGACCAAGCCCTTGGCCCACTTTTCAGTCGCTTCAGCGCCAATTGATTCCACCATCGAACCCACTAGCGACTGGTTGTACACATTGCTTGAGCTGCGCACACACACTCGACCTTTCCACTGCGGATTAGCCAAATCTTCATAGGTTGACAGCTCAGATGGCTTCACGTTGGCTTTGTTATATACCAGCACCCGCGCCCGCGTCGTTAGGCCAAACCATTCGCCATTCGGCTCTCGCAAATTCGCCGGGACTTGACTGTTGAGCACTTCATCATCCGTCACTGGCTGAAAAATGCCCGCCTCTTGAGCCCGCCACAGTCGCCCTGCATCCACCGCCACAAATACATCTGCGGGGCTTTGATCCCCTTCATTCGTAATCCGCTCAATCAGCTCGTCCGGCTGACCTTCAATGACATTGACCTGAATGCCGGTATCCGCCGTAAACTGCTCATAAAGCTGCACATCGACATCATAATGACGAGCTGAATACAGGTTGACCACCTGATCGGAGCCACTGCCACCACCACTACAGGCCGCTACGCCAAGAGACAGCAAAAACAGCACTGCCCATAGCTGTCGTCTGGTTGTTCTGAGGGTTTTTTGGAGGGTTTTTTGGAGGGTTGTCAGCATTACTAAGGTCGATTGTTGATAACTATTACTACTAAAGACCTTTTCAGTCTAGTACGTAATCTCTCCCTTATAAAGCTTTGCTGAGTCAGCAATTTTTGTCATCTCTTTTCGATTGCGCTACTGACGAACCTAAAAATTTGCAAAAACCTTCTAAAATGAACTGGATTTCATGGCCTTAGCAGCCAGCAAATAATCAGCAAATAGTCAGCAAATAGGTGTTTTATGCCTCGTCGAAATGACCTCAAAAAAATAATGCTCATCGGCTCTGGCCCGATTGTGATTGGGCAAGCCTGTGAGTTTGACTATTCAGGCACCCAAGCCTGCAAAGCCCTGAGAGAAGAAGGCTACGAAGTGGTGCTGGTGAATTCCAACCCGGCCACGATTATGACCGATCCAGAAATTGCTGATCGCACTTACATCGAGCCGCTGAGTGCGCCGCTGCTAGAAGAAATTATTATTCAAGAGCG
>QBMP01000279.1:2036-5855 GCA_003242115.1 Phormidesmis priestleyi | reverse complement strand
GCACCCAAGACGAAGCCTTTGAAGCGCTGACTTTGATTCAAACCGGCAAAGCCGCCCCGCTGCCCCTAGTCCTCATTGATCGCCCCGGCGGCGACTATTGGAAAAGCTGGGATTACTACGTGCGCAACCGTCTGCTCGATCAAAGATTAATCAGCCCAGATGATACCAGCCTGTATTACCTCACTGACAGCATAGACGATGCCCTGGCCTACATTGAAAGCTTTTACCGGCTGTATCACTCTATTCGCTACGTAGACGATCAGCTCGTGATTCGACTCAAAGCGCCCCTAGACCCTGGCGGCGTTGATCAGCTCAATGAAAACTTTGCTGATATTTTGAGCAAGGGCCAAATTCGAGAAGTCTCGGCTTTTCCAATAGAGCGCGGCGATGAAACAGAAGCGCTGCCCCGACTTGCTTTGCACTTTAACCAGAGAGATCTGGGCCGACTGCATCAGATGATTCGCTACCTTGGCAAGTTAGGTGTTGCTTGCGAAGCGGTTCAGCATCCTGAGGAAAAATAAGCCTGAAAAGATAAGGACTTAGACCGAGCCGCCATTAGCCTTCTGGGTCTGCTATGACCACCGGCTTGGCCCAGATCACTAGCACAATGCAGCCTTCTTCACTGGCAACCTGATGGCTGCTATCAGGCGGATTAATCACCAAAGTTCCGGCTTTATGAGTGCCCTGATAGTCACTTTGAGCGCCGGATAAAACAATGATGTGCTCATAGCCCGTGTGGCTGTGGGTGGGCACTGCTGCGCCCGGATCGTATTTGAGCAGAGCGGCTGAGGAGCCTTGCTGACCTTCATCGTACAGGCGGCAGATGGTAACGCCTGGGCGAAAAGGCTCCCAAGCTAGCTGTTCAGGGCGCTCTGCGAGAGAAAAAAGATTGTGTAGAATCATGGTGTTAGGCTGCACCGCCGCTGCTGTCTGACAGTTTTTGACAAACGGCATCGAGCGTCGATGTCCAGCCAATGATGCCACCTTGAGCCCGCAGCATTTCGAGGGTAGCCTGTTTAAATTTGGGAAAGTAGCTAGCGGTACAGTCTTCTATGAGCAGACATTCGTAGCCGCGATCATTGGCTTCGCGCATGGTGGTTTGAACACAAACCTCGGTGGTGACGCCGGTTAGGAGTAAGTGCGTAATGTTGTACTTTTGCAAAATTGAGGCTAAGGGCGTGTTGTAAAAAGCGCCTTTGCCGGGTTTCAAAATGACGATCTCATTTGGCAGCGGTGCCAGCTCTGAAATGATCGCATTGCCGGGTTCGTTGCGCACTAAGATACGGCCCATATCGCTGCGATCGCCAATCCGCAGCGCCGAATTCCCTCGCATTAGCTTCGAGGTTGGGCAGTCAGAGAGATTGGGTTCGTGGCACTCTTGGGTATGAATGACCAAAAGACCCAGATCGCGGAAGGTCTGAAGGAGTGTTTTGAGCGACGGGACAATTGCCTGAAGCTGAGTCACATCATTACCCAAAGCATCGCCAAAGCCACCGGGTTCGAGAAAATCACGCTGCATGTCAATGATCACCAGTGCCAAATGGTCGAGTGAGTCGGGCAAGGGATAATCGTAGGGCAGCGCCGGGATGGTACGAGCAGCAACAGGATTAGCAAGCGTAGCGGTCATCGAATTGTTCTCCTGTAGGAGTTGTTTGTAGGGATCTGTCAGTTAGAGACAACTACTCTAGTCACTAGCCGGTCAATGGCCTGCCATCGCATGACCAATGGTGGCAAAGTCGGCGGTGGCTGTTGGGCTTTGGTACGAAAACTGACCGCCGCTAATCACAATCAGCCGGTCGGAGAGTTTCAACAGTTCGTCTAGGTCTTCGCTAACGAGCAGTACGGCCACGCCTCGGTTACGGGCGTTAATAATTTGAGTGTGAATAAAGTCAACGGCGGCGAAGTCGAGGCCAAAGCAGGGGTTGGCCGCAATTAATAGCTTGATGTGATCGGCAGAGAGTTCGCGGGCTAACACAGCGCGTTGGACGTTGCCGCCCGAAAGGTTCTGTACTGGGGTTTCAGGGGAAGGCGTTTTGACTGAGAATTGGCCAATCAGCCCTACGGCCATCTGTCGAATTGCCTGCAAAATCAGCAGCGGCCCTTTGGCCTGCGGGGCTCTGTCAAAGGTGCGCAAGGCCATGTTCTCGGCGACGCTCATATGGCCTACGCAGGCGTTGCGCAAAGGCTCTTCGGGCAGGGCAAAGACCTGATGGCGGTACATTTCGGCGCGGGTGGCGCGATATCTTTCGCTGTTTACCCACACTTCACCGGCAACCGCTTCTCGCTGTCCGGCCAACACCTCTACCAATTCTCGCTGCCCATTGCCTGAAATGCCCGCAATTCCGACAATTTCGCCGCTGTGAACGGTTAGGTCAATGCCTGCAAACGCCGGGAGGCCGCTGTCTTTATTCGCGCTGATCTGCCGGACATCTAATACCGGCACAGGGTTGGGTTGGGTAGTTTTGGCGACGGGCGTAGGCTCTTTTTTCTCACCCATCATCATTTCGGCCATGTCGGAGACGGTTAGATCGCTCACTCGACCACTACCGGCAAATTTACCTTTGCGCAGCACCGTAATCTCATCGGCAAAGGCCATCACCTCCCGAAACTTGTGAGAGATCATCAGCACGCTGAGTTTGCCGTCTGTGACCTGCTCACGCAGTAAGCCCAGCACCTCATCGGCTTCAGCGGGCGTCAGCACGGAAGTGGGTTCATCTAAAATCAAAATGCGACTGTTGAGGTAGATCTGCTTGAGAATTTCGAGCTTTTGCTTTTGGCCCGCTGCGAGCTGAGCAATCGGAATTTCGAGCGGCACTTGAAAGGGAGAAGTCGAAATAAAGGCCCGTAGCGCCTCCATTTCAGCTTTCCAGTTAATCACGCCGGTTTTGCCAAAGCGAGAGAGCACCAAGTTTTCAGCAACTGTCATGGCGGGCACTGAGGTGAAATGCTGATAAACCATGCCGATGCCGTAGCGGTGCGCATCGCGAGGATTGCTAATTTGCACCGGATGAGTGTCTATTAGCAGTTCGCCTGCGGTGGGTTCGTAAAACCCCATGATGCATTTGACGAGCGTGCTTTTTCCGGCTCCATTTTCACCGAGCAGGGCGTGAAAGCTGCCGGGTTTGAGGTGCATGGACAGGTTTTCGAGCGCGATTAAGCTGCCGAACTGTTTGGTCATGTTGTTGACTTGCAGATCGGGCGGGCGGCTGGGGTGGAGCGCGATTTCCTGGAGAGGATGCGCGATCGCGGTTGAAGCGGTTGAAGAAGAGAGCGTAGTCATCAAAAAAATCTCCTATTGCGGCTGAATAGCTTCAATTAATGCTTGAGAGTCGGCAACAGCGCCAAACACGCCACCCTGCATCTTGATCATTTTGAGTGCGGCTAAATAGTTGCCATAATCGGTCGCGCCCGTGCAGTCGGAGAGCATCAGGCATTCGTAGCCGCGATCATTGGCATCGCGCATGGTGGTGTGCACACAAACATCGGTGGTAATGCCGGTGAGAATGATGTTTTGAATGCCTTTTTGGCGCAGCAACAGATCGAGATCGGTGGCATAAAAAGAGCCTTTGCCCGGTTTATCGATAATGGCTTCACCCGGCATGGGCGCTAGCTCAGGGATGATGTCCCAACCGGGTTCGCCGCGAATTAAAATTTTGCCGCAGGGGCCAGGATCGCCGATACCCGCGCCGATTTGCTGCGATCGCCAACGCTTATTTTCAGGCAAATCCGACAGATCAGGGCGATGGCCTTCGCGGGTATGAATCACGTCATAGCCTTCTGCTCTGGCCACACTCAGCAATCGAGCAATCGGTTCAATCG
>QBMP01000279.1:1270-2026 GCA_003242115.1 Phormidesmis priestleyi | reverse complement strand
GTTCAATCGGGGCGCGGGTGAGCGACAAATCGTAGCCCATTTTATCGACGTAGCCGCCTTTGCCGCAGAAGTCAGTTTGCATATCGATGACTAAAATCACCGTATTGTCAGGCCGCAAATCGCCGTTGTACGGGTAGGGGTATGGATCGGCTTCTACAAAACGTCCCATGTGAATCTATGCTCCAAATCTACACTTTAAATCTGTTGTCTGAGCGCTAATTGTCCATGCCCAGCGCACCCGGTACGCCTGCGAGCGATCGCTTCGGCGAGCAAGTCACAATCATAATCAGCAGCGTCAGCACATACGGCGCGGCATTAAACAAGTAGTAGCCCTGCTCAATGCCCACCGATTGCAGCGATGGCCCCAGCGCTTGCGCCCCGCCAAACAGCAGCGACGCCCACAGGCAAGTCACCGGATTCCAGCGGGCAAAAATCACCAGCGCCACGGCCATTAGCCCCTGCCCGCTAGAGATTCGCTCTGTCCAAACGCCCGGATAGTAAAGCGACAGCGAAGCGCCGCCAATGCCTGCCAGAAAGCTGCCCGCCATAATGCTGAGCATTCGCACTTTAAAGATTGATACGCCCATCGCCCTTGCCGCATCTGGACTATCGCCTACCGCGCGGATATACAGCCCCCAATGAGTGGAATTAAAAAACCACTTCATGATGGGAGCGATCGCACACCCCAGCAAAAACAACGGGCTAATTTGCAACGCGGCCTGAACGGCGGGGGAAGCTCCGCTCCCGGCTAAATTC
>QBMP01000279.1:0-1248 GCA_003242115.1 Phormidesmis priestleyi | reverse complement strand
TTGCAATTCCGACAGCCACGTCATTGACGCGAAACTGCTGCGACAGCCAGCCGTGAATGCTACCGAGCACCAGTCCGGCCAGCCCTGCTGCGAGAACGCCCAGCCAAGGCGAACCCGTGAGATAAGAGACCCCGTAGGCCGACATTGCACCCGTTAGCAGCGTGCCTTCTAGCCCCAAATTGATTTTGCCGCTTTTTTCAGTAAGACATTCTCCTAAGCTGACAAACAAGAACGGCGTGCCACCCCGCATGGTGCCTGCAATAATCGCTAGGGGCACACCCCACCAGCCCAACCCTTCTGACATGTTCTGAGTCTCCTTTTTTCTGTTGCTTTTCTTTTTTGTCTGGATGGATGAACAAGAAGATAAATGAGACACTTAAGCCGTGACCACAGGCTCCTCACCCGGGCTCGCGGGCGGTGAAGCTGAGGTGGTGATAATGGGCTTTTCTTTAAAGAACGGAATTTTGCCGTAGAGTGAATCGCTGTAAAGCACGACCAGGAACACCAGACCTTGAAAAACCAGGACGGTAGCATCGGGGAGATCGAGCGATCGCTGCAAAATGCCGCCACTGGCTAAAATGCCGCCCACCAGCAGAGAAATCAGCACCACCGCCAGCGGATTGTGCCGCGCTGCAAAGGCCACCAAAATACCGCCATAGCCATAGCCCGCATTCAGCGACTCATTCGCTGAACCCTGCACCGCCGCGACTTCTACCATGCCAGCTAGCCCTGCAAAAGAGCCCGCCAAAAAGCAAATGATCACCGTCAGCTTACCGACCGGCAAACCCGCAATTCGGGCCGCTCGAACATTGCCGCCAGCAGTACGGGCCGCAAAACCAAAGGTGGTGCGCTGCATTAAAAAATAAGCGATGATGCAGGCAATCAGGCCGTATAGAAGCCCCCAATGCACCCTTGTGCCGGGAATGCTGCCCAGCATATTCACATCGGCCAAGGGAAACGTAGAGGGCTTGTTGAGTGAACTGGGATCTCGCATGGGGCCACCGACGAGGTGGTTGAGGAGCGCGATCGCAATATAGTTCAAAAGCAAACTGCTAATCGTCTCATTCACCGCCCGGTAGTGCCGCAATGCCCCAGCCGCTGCGATCCACAGCCCACCCGCAACAATTCCAGCGGTTGCCATCGCGATTTGCACCAGCAGCGGCGGCAGCGCCGTTCCCAGCATTAGACCGATGGAAACGGCTCCCAACCCGCCCATCACCAGCGCCCCTTCATTGCCAATAATCACCA
>QBMP01000278.1:1538-5858 GCA_003242115.1 Phormidesmis priestleyi | reverse complement strand
ATGCCAAGCGCTGCTACCGCTAGTGGTGGCCCTACACTCGAGAAAATTATTCGCAAAGCCTTTGATGAGGGCTATTCGGATGTTCATGTGGGCGTAGGTGAAGTGCCGCGCTACCGCAACCGGGGTGAAATTAATGCGACTGATTTTCCGGTGACCACCACTGAGGTCTTTGATGCTTGGTTGGCGGAGATTTTGACGCCGGAAGACATTAAGACGTTTAGAGAAGCGCTGGATTTTGACGGGGCGGCTCAGTACGATTTTTCGCGGGTGCGAATCAATATTTTTGTTAGTCTCAATGGCCCCTGTATGGTGATGCGATTGATTCCGGTGGAAATTTTGACGATGGAGCAGCTCAGTTTGCCGCCGGTAATTCGCGACATGTGCCACTATCACAAGGGCTTAATTTTGGTCACAGGCCCGACCGGATCGGGTAAATCGACGACGATGGCGGCGATGATTGACTACATCAATAAGGAGATGCCGAAACACATCATCACGATTGAAGATCCGGTGGAATTTGTGCATAGAAGCCGGAAATCGCTGATTAAGCAGCGTGAGGTGGGTGTGCATACGAAGAAGTTTAGCAATGCGCTGAAGGCTTCTTTGCGCGAAGACCCGGACATTATTCTGGTGGGGGAGATGCGCGATCGCGAAACCATTGAAACTGCGCTCAAAGCTGCTCAAACGGGTCACTTGGTGTTTGGCACTCTGCACACGAACAGCGCGGTAAAAACGGTGGAGAGAATTTTGGGGATATATGAGCCGGAGCAGCAGGCTCCAATTAGGGTGGCGATCGCTGAATCTCTAATCGGCGTCGTGGCTCAAGGGCTCTGCCGCACCACTGACGGCAAACGCGCCGCCTTCCACGAAATTTTGATCAACACTGATGCGATCAAAGACTACATTTTGCGCGGTCAGCTCGATGAAATCGAGGCGATTTTGCCGAACTGTACGTTTGACGGCATGTGTACGATGAACCAAACGCTGTATGCGCTGTATGAGGCGGGTCGAATTACCGAAGAGACGGCGCTAGAGCAGTCTTCAAGGCAAAACGAAATGGCTCAGATGCTGCGCGGTCGCGTTTAGTCAGGTTTAACCTCGCCACTTTTTCACGGCTGTTTTGAGCTTATTGGGCAGCCAAGCATCGTACTTTTCATAGACCGGCAATCGCCGCCGGAGCGTCCATCCTTGAGTTTGCAGAAGCTCGATTAGGGCGTTTCGGTGGCGATGGTCGTAATGGGGGTTGACTTCATCAATCGGGCCAATGCCGCCAAGATCGCGTGCGCCTGCCCTAAGGCAATCGAGTAGGGCTAGGTCTTGGAGCACTAAATTAGGCGGAATTTGAAGAGTAATGTCAGCGGGTAAAATCTTACGGGCGAGGTGAATGGCCTGTAAGAGCGTTGGCCCCTGACAGGCAGGGCGGGTTTCGGCTTGGCTATGACCGGGCTGATGAGGCTGCAAAATCACTTCTTGAATGTGGTGCCATTTATGGTGAGCTTGAGCGATCGCACTCAAGCTATCGGCCCAATCTTGAGTCGTTTCACCTAAACCCAACAGCAATCCAGTCGTAAACGGAATCTTCAGCTCTCCCGCAAAATCGAGCTGCTGCAAACGCAGATCAGGCCGCTTACTGGGCGCATGGGCATGGACAGTTTCTAAAAGCTTGGGCGTCACCTGCTCTACCATCAGCCCCATAGAAACATTCACTTCACGCAATTTCTCCATTTCTGCGTAGCTCAGCGGCCCCACGTTCGTATGCGGTAAAAAGCCAAGTTCTAGGGCGAGTTCACAGAGGTGATAAATATGCTGAAACCAGGCCGCGCGTCGCGGACTATGCGGATGCACTTCACCGCTAAGGATCAAAATTTCGATCACTTCTTCAGCTTGCAAGCGCTCTAACACATCTCGCGCGGTGGCTAAGCTCATCCACTCATCTGCACCCGGATCGCGGCGAAAGTTGCAGTAAGTGCAGCGGTTAAAGCATTCGTAGGTCGGCACGAGGGTGTAGGCCGGACTGTAGGTAACCGTTCTCTCCATGCTCGTATTGTAAGATAGCTCTGGCGTATCCATTGGCGAGGTCAGCTCCGTTGAAAACTACCGTTATCATTGTTCGTCACGGACAGAGCACCTCTAACGCTCAGCGCATTATTCAAGGGCATCACGATTCGGCAGTGCTGACCGCGCTAGGCGAACAGCAGGCTTGCAAAGTTGGTAAAATGCTCAGCGGTCTGAAGCTAGATGCGATATACGCCAGCCCTCTCAAGCGCGCGGCTAAAACCTGCGAGCTGATTGTCGAAACCATGAGCGCTCATGCAGGCGCTGAAGAACTGCCGCCCATTCAAACCACCGATTTGATCAAAGAAATTAGCCTGCCGCTGTGGGAGTCAAAGTCTTTTGCCGATGTAGAAGCTCAGTACCCCAATGAATACAAAGCTTGGCGGCAAGATGCCAATGGCTTCAAAATGGCCGTCCCCAATGCTGACGGTACGATGAGTGACTTTTATCCGGTGCGCGATATTTGGCAGCGGGCGAGGCAGTTTTTACAGCCCCTGATTGAGCAACACAGCGGCAAAACCGTGCTGATAGTCGCGCATAGCGCCATTAACCGCGCCCTGATTGGAGCTGCTATTGGCCTAGGCCCAGCCAGCCTAAACAGTATGGGTCAGGAAAACTGTGCGATTAATGTGCTGAATTTTTTAGAAGGCTGGGAGGCGGGCGCGCAGCTAGAGTCACTGAACCTGACGAGCCATTTGGGTGAGGCTCTGCCTAAGCGCAAGGCCAAGTTCAAAGGGCCGCGTCTGCTGCTGGTGCGTCATGGTGAAACCAATTGGAACCGCGATGGCCGCTTTCAGGGGCAAATTGATATTCCGCTGAATGAGAATGGGCATCGGCAGGCGGCGCAAGCGGGTGAATTTTTGAAGGTGGTCAAAATCGATGCGGCGGTGACCTCTTCAATGCTAAGGCCCAAAGAAACAGCAGAAGCAATTTTGCAGCATCATCCGCAGGTGACGCTAAAGACGACTGAAGACCTATGGGAAATTAGTCACGGCGAATGGGAAGGCAAGCTAGAGAGCGAAATTGAGGCGGGCTATCCGGGGCTATTGGCTCAGTGGCAAAGCCAGCCAGAAACGGTGCAGATGCCGGGGGGTGAAAACTTAGAAGATGTCTGGCGGCGGGCGAGAAAGGGTTGGAGCAGCATTGTTGCGGCCTATAGCGAGTTGAGTGAATCCACTGAATCGGGCGAATCGGGCGCAGCGCCGACGGTGATGGTGGTGGCTCACGATGCGATTAATAAGGCGATTTTGTGTCAGGTGATGGGTTTGGGGCCAAATAATTTCTGGCGGTTTAAGCAGGGCAATGGGGCGGTGAGTGTGATTGATTATCCGGGTGGGCCAGAAGGTGAACCAGAGAGCGTGCCAGTGCTGAGTGCGGCAAATATTACAACTCACTTGTCAGGCAGTATTTTTGATAAAACGGCGGCTGGAGCCCTTTGAGACGATGGCTTCTTTGCGAAATTTGATGATTCGGCAAGCCTTTATTTTAGGGCTGACAAATAGTGAGGCGGTTAGTGAGACGGTTGAGCAGGTAGATGCACAGGGTCGAGGTGATGTGCTGATAGAAGAAGGGATGATTAGCGCGATCGCTCCCTCTCTCCCCAATCTTCCGCCCAACCTTCCGCCTGATACCGAAGTCATTGACGGACGCGGCCAATTTCTGGGCGTAGGGCTAATCGATCTCTACAGCCAAAGCGGCGAACCCGGTCACGAATCGAGAGAAACCTACCGCTCGATTAGGCGCTCGGCGGCGGCGGGCGGCTTTACCCAAATTGGACTGCTGCCTAACACTCGGCCAGCCGTCGATACGGTCAGTGCCCTAGCGAGCGTTCAGCAGGTTAATCGCAGGAGCGATCCAGATTTTCCGCTAGCAACCCTTTTGCCTTGGGCAGCGATCACACTAGCAGCGGCAGGCACCCAGCTTACTGAACTGGCCGAACTCGCAGCAGCAGGTGCAGTGGGCTTTACCGATGCGCAGCCGCTGCCGTCTGAAATTGGGCTGATTCGGCGTTTGCTAGAGTACGCGCAGCCGCTGCAAAAGCCAATCGCGCTCTGGCCCTGTGATGCTCGGCTTGTGGGGCATGGCGTGGCCAGAGAAGGTGTAGATGCACTGCGATTGGGACTGCCGGGGGTGAGTGCATTAGCTGAAACCACTGCTCTAGCCGCCTTATTGGAATGCGTCGCCGAAATCCCAACGCCTGTACATATCATGCGCGTTTCCACTGCCCGCAGCGTTGCCCTGATTCGTCAGGCTAAGGCTCAAGGC
>QBMP01000278.1:0-1528 GCA_003242115.1 Phormidesmis priestleyi | reverse complement strand
ACCTGATATTTGATACTCACGATTTGCAGCAGTACGATCCTCACTTGCGCCACGCTCCGCCATTGGGCACACCGGCAGATCGGCAGGCTTTGATTGCGGGCGTTGCTGATGGGACAATTGACGCGATCGCCATCGACCACAGCCCCTACACCTACGAAGAAAAAACCGTGCCCTTTGACCGTGCGCCGCCGGGTGCCATTGGCCTAGAACTGGCGCTGCCGATACTGTGGCAAACTTTTGTCAGCACTCAGCAATGGAGCCCAAGCCAGCTATGGCAAGCCCTGAGCCAAGGCCCCGCCAAATGTTTGGGGTTTACCCCAGCGGTGATCGAAGTCGGTAGCCCTGCCAATATCACCCTATTTGACCCCCAAGCTGACTGGCAAGCCACCTCTCAAACCCTGCATTCCCTCTCTGACAACACCCCGTGGCTCAATCATGCCATCCAGGGTAAAGTTACTCTAACCCACCGATTCGACCCGGTGGCCAAAAGCGAACCACTGCCCGCCCAATAATTTGCTCTTGCGGCAAAAAGCCCCATACATGGCCATCAGAACTCTTGTTGCGATTATCGCCAAATACCAAATATTGCCCTTGAGGGACGACTTCTGGCCCCCAAAGATAATCGGGAGGTGCGTTGATGTAGGGCTCTGATAGGGCTTTGCCCTCAATAAAAACCTGGCCGTTTTTGACTTCTACAGTTTCTCCGGGAAGGCCGACGACGCGCTTAATATAGGCATCTTTGTGGGTTGAGCGGGCTGCATCTAGCGCTGCTTGAGGGGCTTCAAAAACGATGATATCGCCGCGTTTTGGCGGATTGAAACGGTAGCTAATTTTTTCGATGACGAGGCGATCGTCAATTTGGAGGGTCGGCTCCATTGAGCCAGACGGGATAAACCGTGCTTCGGCGACAAATTGCCGAATGCCCAACGCTAAAACGACGCTGAGGACAATGGTTTGGAGCCCTTCCATCCACGGATTTGGTTGCTTTTCAGACACGGCTTTGGGTGGTCAAATAGGATGTTTGTTAGATGGTTTTTAGACGAAACGTAGCAAGATTAGCGATTGTTTTTTGATAGCGTAGCGGTTGATGGGTTAAAACGCTCGACTAAGTTTTAATTAAAGTTGTGATTAAGGCTTTGACTAAAGTTTTGGCTTGGCTTGAGCGACTCCCTAACGTAGCAGACAACTCTGCCTTCTTTGCCATATTTTCTGCCGTATTCATTTAAGTTTAGGTAAACCAGATGACGGATATTCGAGTGGATCATTCTACGATTTCTTTACAAAACCGGCCACCGCTGATTATTCAAGGGGCTCAGGTATTGCTGCCTTCGGGGGTGATAGCGCCGCGAGAAGTGTCGATTGCTGACGGCAAAATTACGGCTGTCGGCACCGGCTTAGAGGTCAGTGCTAGCACCCGTACTATTGATGGATCGGGCCTGACGCTGTTGCCGGGGGTGATCGATCCGCAGGTGCACTTTCGCGATCCGGGCCTGACGCACAAAGAAGATCTCTTTACGGCGAGCTGCGC
>QBMP01000277.1 GCA_003242115.1 Phormidesmis priestleyi | reverse complement strand
CAGACGATTGCATGTGCTGATGGGGCAGAAAATCATCTCTCCGACAAGCTGCTAGGCAACGCCTCATTCACATGCGACTGCCCCTGCGCCACCGTCGTAAAGTCGGGAGCGATCGCCCCCAGCGACGCCACAATCTTATACGCCACAAAAAACTCCAGCAGCGACCGATGCGCCGGACTGTAATCGCCCTCCGAGTTGCGAATCAACATCGTTTGGCCCATCATGTCATAGCGCCAGTGATCCAGCTCTTTCTCTTCCTGCACCCGCGCCGCAAACATCTGCTGCAACCGCGCCGGAAACGCCCGATAGTTCAGGCTCATTTGATTGGTTGAAATCATCTCCCAAGCCAGCTCACAAAGGAAGTACAGCTTATCGGCCAAGGAAGTAAACGTTCTCTCGTTTTTAATATCCGTCTCCATTTTGTGAATCATCGCGTACAGATACACCCGCGCCATATCCACGCGCTTCCCTTTCTCAATTTCTGGCAACGCCTCCAGAATCAAATCCACCATCACAGGCCGCCGCGCCAAGTCCAATAGCTGCGGATTGTTCATCACCGCCTTCACCGCCGCCTGACTAGGCTCACGCCCCTCTGCTGCCGCAATTCGCTGCACCTTACGCCACAGTAGCTCCGCAATTTGCCCATCGTCAAACTTCGCCAGCTCCAACACCTCAAACTGCGGCGGCTCCCCCGTTAAGTTCGCCGTCGAAGCCTTCCGTTCGGCGCTCAGCGTCGCCCGCCCCTCAATCGCATCTGGAAAATGCTCCGTGCGACAGGTCAATATCGCCTTCGCCCCCGGCACCACCACCCGCGCCAGCTCCCAAAAGTTATCAATCATCGCCTGCAAGTCCACCCTTGCCGCCATCTCATCAAACCCATCAAAAATCAGCAGCAGCTTCCCCATCTTGTTCAGCTGCTCAAACGCCGTATACCCCGGCAGCGGAATCTCATGCTTCCGAAAGAAAAACTCTGAAAACAGCGATTCCATACTCACCTCCTTGGCATAGTCCCGCAGCGGAATCACCAGCGGTAGCCGAGGCCGCTCCACTCCCTTCGCCTTCGCCGCTTTATACGCCTGCAAAGCCAACCAAGCATAGTGCATCACAAACCAGGTTTTACCCGTACCAAACTCTCCCAACACCGACAAATGCTCCTTAGAAGAATCCGCCACCCACTGATCTACATACCCTTCAATCCAGCCCTCAGCTTCTCCATAGTGGCTAACTCCCAGCAATGCCTTCGTGCCCGGATCAATCTCTTCTTTACTGCATCCCAACGGCATGTAATCGGTATCAATGCCCCGCTCTGTTATTTCAGCTTCTAACCATTCCAAATATTTACCAAAGTCAGCTACCTGATCGATCACATCATCCAAGGTGTAGCAGTAAAGCTTTTGATACGAGCTATCTTTCACTCGCTCTTTTACCGCAGAGCTGATTCGCCTTGTAGAAACTAGCCAGCCTTCATCCAGGGTGTGATGCTCAAAAGATGTTTGCAAATCCTGAATATGCGAGAGCCTAGCCTCTCCTTCAATACAGCGCACCAAAATCCGATCAAACCCGCGCCGCGCCGGAACCGTAATAATCCACTCGCAGTACTCGGCCTCAATGCACTCATAGGCTTCACGCCCATACTTCAGCGACTTAAACCAGCCATCTAGCTGCTCCGCCAGGTTGCGAGCCGCACAACGCTGTTGTTCTTCTACAGGAGCAGGCTTCAGTTCTATTTCGTTCAAACGCTGCTGCAATTCTGTTAGCAATAGTGTCTGGTAGCGCTCTTTAGGGGTTTCACTCAGCTCCACTACCTGCAAAAACATCTGTTGAAAGCTGTCAACTTCCTGTTGAATGTTGATACTCTCATCACGGATAGCCTGCGCTGCAAAATTCCACTCGGCATCACCATCCTGCCAGTTAAGCCGCCCATCCAACGCTTCCACCAGTGGCATCAAATCGCCCTGACCAAACGCTGTCCGAAAAGCCTGTTTAATTTCAGGCTCACCAAATAGCTTGACCAAAGGTTCTGTTTTGACAGCCTCGCCACCCAATGCATATTCCACCAAGGCATGGGCGTAAATGCTGCTGAAGTCAGCAGGCGGATGCTCTGGGTTCCAGCCTGCTGACTTCAGTGCTTTAATCAGAGTCGAATTTCTTTGTAGCGGCGCTTTTGCACCACTCGCCACAACCTTTAAGATAATCGGAACTAATTTACCGAGTTCGAGCATTGCCGTGCATCCAAATAATTGCCAGCCGCTAGGCTCTGCCTACCAGACCTTCTGCGCTATCTGTGAGCATAGTAATATGGATAACAAGCGATCGCGCGAAACGCAGTATCAATTAC
Organism: Phormidesmis priestleyi; assembly: GCA_003242115.1. Taxonomy (GTDB): domain Bacteria; phylum Cyanobacteriota; class Cyanobacteriia; order Phormidesmidales; family Phormidesmidaceae; genus Phormidesmis; species Phormidesmis priestleyi_A. The sequence continues at coordinate 8,945 of QBMP01000277.1, read as the reverse complement.
AACTAGACCCACAAGGGCCAGTCCATTGAGCAAAAAGCAAAAGCTATTAAGACAAATTCTAACTAGCCAAAAAAACGTTAACTTCAATGACATAGTGAGGCTTCTCGAAGCATTTGGTTTCACATTGGCGCGGGTCAGTGGTAGCCATCACATTTTTCCCACCCGTCTGTTGCTGCCATCGTTAATATTCAAAACCTTAAAGGCAAAGCGAAACCCTACCAAATTCGACAATTTTTAACTTTGGTTGAAACTTATAACTTAACGCTAGAAGACTAACCATGAAGGACTACCACATCAATATCTTTTACAGCGAAGACGACGAAGGCTACATCGCTGATATTCCCGACTTAAAATATTGCTCAGCTTTTGGCGAAACGCCTATCGAAGCTTTGCAGGAACTTGCCCTCGCAAAGCAGGCTTGGCTAGAAACAACGAAATCTGAAGGCAAACCGATTCCGCTACCGACCTATCGACCGATCATTTATCAACTCAGATCTGCATAGGCAAGGCTTCAAACAGCGATCGCGCCCCACGGTTAAGATATAAGCATATGCTTACGGTCGGAGATAGCTTAAAAATGGTTCAAACTCAGCCCAGGCCCATCACCCTAGAAGCGTTTCTAGCATTGCCAGAGACGGAGCCTGCCAGCGACTTTATCGACGGTCAAATCACCCAAAAGTCAATGCCATATGGAAAACACAGCCGTCTCCAGGACAAATTTGCCAATGTCATCAACGATGCCGTCAAGCCCAACAAGGTTGCTTGTGCATTCCTTGAGCTGCAATGCATCTGTGGCGCAAACGCTGTAATCCCAGATATCTCTGTTTTCACCTGGCAGCACCTTCCTATCGACGACAACGGAGAAATTGCAAACGTATTTTCCATAGCGCCCGATTGGATGATTGAAATATTATCGCCAGGACAGCGCTATCCAAAAGTAATTAAGAAAATTCAATGCTGCTTGCAGCAGGGCACCGGCATGGGCTGGCTAATTGACCCCAACGATAGAGCCGTCTTAATCCATTTACCCGCCAAAGAGATTCAAGTCGTGCTCATTGATGAACCTGACACCTTGCTACCCATGCCAGATTTCATGAGTGGCTTGTCCTATACCATTGCAGACTTGTTCAATTTGCTGCGGGCCTGACTCGGACTACCCGCGCCCCTCAATCAGCTCAAGCTTATACCCATCCGGATCTTCCACAAAAGCAATCACCGTCGTCCCATGCTTCATCGGCCCCGGCTCACGGCTCACCTTACCCCCCTGCTGCCTAATCGCCTCACAGGTCGCGTAAATGTCATCAACCCCTAACGCAATGTGACCGTAGCCACCGCCCAAGTCATAGCTAGCCGTCTCCCAGTTATGCGTTAGCTCCAGCACCGTATGGTCAACCTCATCGCCATAGCCCACAAACGCATTGGTAAACTTGCCGCCAGGATAATCCTTTTGCCGCAGCAGCTTCATACCCAGCACCTCACAGTAGAAAGCTAAAGATTTTTCTAAATTACCGACTCTTAGCATCGTGTGTAGTAAGCGCATTGTCCGGAACCTCTCGTTGTGCCTTATTATTTGGACGGAAAGCGAATATCCACCCGTTCATTCACTATTTATATAAGGTTAATAGGCCCAACGCATGATTGATTCCCTCGATACCGCCATTGAAGACATTCAGGCCAGAGAGATCCTAGACTCGCGCGGCAGGCCCACGATTGAGGCCGAGGTGTATTTGACTGGCGGGGCAGCGGGCCTTGCCCAAGTACCGAGTGGCGCTTCGACCGGCAGCTTTGAGGCGCATGAGCTGAGAGATGGAGATAGCGATCGCTACGGCGGCAAAGGGGTACTCAAAGCCGTCGAAAACGTCAACGACATCATCGCCCGCGAACTCCTCGGCTCAGACGCTTTTAATCAAATCGAAATTGATCGCACCATGATCGCCCTCGATGGCACCCCAAACAAATCCAACCTCGGAGCCAACGCCATTTTAGCGGTATCGCTGGCCACCGCCAAAGCCGCTGCCCAAGCCTCCGAAATGCCCCTCTATCGCTACCTCGGTGGCCCGCTTGCCAACGTCCTGCCCATCCCGATGATGAACGTCATCAACGGCGGCGAACATGCCAGCAACAACGTAGATATTCAAGAATTTATGATCATGCCCGTGGGCGCTAGCACCTTCCGCGAAGCCCTGCGCTGGGGCGCTGAAATTTTCGCTCAGCTCAGCCAAGTGCTAGATAAAAAAGGCTTACTGACTGGCGTTGGCGACGAAGGCGGCTTTGCTCCTAACCTCGGCTCCAACCAAGAAGCGCTTGATTTGCTGATGTCTGCGATTTCTGAAGCAGGCTACACCCCCGGTGAACAGGTCGCCCTCGCCCTTGATGTTGCGGCCAGCGAAATGTACAAAGACGGGCAGTACATCTACGACGGTTCTGCCCACTCGCCAGCGGAAATGATTGACTACCTCGACGGACTCGCCAGCAACTATCCCATTATCTCCATTGAAGACGGCCTGCACGAAGAAGACTGGGAAAGCTGGAAACTACTCACTCAGCGCATCGGCAAAAAAGTTCAGCTCGTCGGCGACGATCTTTTTGTCACCAATCCCGCCCGCTTGCAAAAAGGCATTGAGCAGCAGTCCGCGAACTCGCTGCTGGTGAAGCTCAACCAAATCGGCACCCTCACCGAAACGCTAGAAGCGATTGATCTCGCTAAGCGCAATCAGTTTACCTGCGTCATTAGCCACCGCTCCGGTGAAACCGAAGACACCACCATTGCCGACTTAGCCGTGGCCACCCGCGCCGGACAGATCAAAACCGGCTCGCTTTGTCGCAGTGAGCGCGTTGCCAAATACAACCAGCTCCTACGCATTGAAGACGAGCTAGGCGCACAGGCGATCTATGCAGGCAAGATTGGCATGGGGCCAGGTCGTTAGGGGTTTGTTCGTTAGTGACCGCACTTGAACAAATAGTGGCCGCACTTGAACAAATCGAACCATAAAAGATAAAAAACAATCACCAACTAAAACACCGCTTCTAAACTTTAAAGTTCAGGNGTGTTTTGTTCTTACGCCCAAGATTCAAAAGCGCGATCGCCTTAACGTTTTAATAACCTATTTCTTCTAATTCCTTAAACTTAGTCTCATATTCTTTTCCTTGGCCGATTTTTTGAGCTTAGGAGTTTTCGATCATGGTAACGAGCGGTATTCAGAAGTCTTTGCGTAATCTTGGTGTTTCACGCAAGCTTTCAGTCCGAATTTTGGGAGCAACAGCAGCAGCAGCAGCCACCGTTTTGACCACAGCAGTGGCGCTTGCACAAAGCAACGTCATTCAAATTGATGGCTCTAGCACCGTCTTTCCAATTACAGAAGCAATGGCTGAAGAGTTCATGACCACCAACAGTGACGTCAACATCAGCGTTGGCGTTTCCGGTACCGGCGGCGGCTTCAAAAAGTTCTGTGCGGGTGAAACAGCGATCGCTAACGCATCACGCCCAATTAAAGACTCTGAAATAGAGCTTTGCAAGACCAATGGCATTGAGTATGAAATCTTTCCAGTCGCCTACGACGCGTTGACAGTTGTCATTAACCCTTCAAACACTTGGGCTGAAAGCCTCACTGTTGAGCAACTCAAAGAAATTTGGGAGCCCGCTGCTGAAGGCACGATTACCAACTGGAATCAAATCGATCCTTCTTTTCCAGACGCACCTTTGAATCTCTATGGCCCAGGTACAGATTCAGGCACTTTTGACTACTTCACTGAGGAAATAGTCGGCGAGTCCGCTGCTAGCCGTGGCGATTACACCGCTAGTGAAGATGACAACGTATTGGTGCTTGGCGTAGAAGGCGATCGCAACGCTCTAGGCTACTTTGGCATGTCTTACTATCTTGAGAATGAAGACAGACTCAAGGCCGTTGGCATTATTAGTGAAGACACCAACGGAGTTGCTGTAATACCTTCTGCTGAAACCATCGAGCAGTACAAGCCACTGGCCCGCACAATCTACATCTACGTCAACAAGCAAGATTTGAGCGATCGCCCTGAGGTAAATTCATTCGTCAGATACTACCTCGAAAATGCTGAAACGATTGTGCCTGAAGTTAGCTACATACCCTTGCCCGCCAGCAACTACGCAACTTCTCTAGGCAAGTTAGCTAGCGCTGATCGCTCTTTGCGGCTCGGTTCTCTGCGCGCGCGTTAGGCGATCGCCATCAATAGCGGCTGATTTCAAACGAGCATGATGCTCCAGATGGAATCAGCCGCCGCTGACATCAGCCTTATTTTTATCTGCAATCAATTGATAGTCATAGGTCTAGCCGACGGGCCTCATAATCAGCCGTGCATCGAACCTCTTAGCGCCTCAGAGCTACGCCCATTATTAGGATAAGCGCTCTGAGGCTTTCTCCATGACTATGCCCGATTTCCATCCCACAGACACATGGTTCTTTTCCCCCAAAACAATTCGTCTCGTTTGCTTATTCTTAAAAAGGTGCTCTACCAGCCGCTAGCCGGACTGGCGCTAGGGCTTCATCTATTATTATTAATTGTTCCGTTTAATCCCAGTAAGCCAGCGCCTGCTGAATCAGAAAAACCGCCCGAAGAGGAGGCCGTTATTCCGGTTGACATTCTAAATCTGGCAGATGTTTCTGCCCCAGAGCCGCCTGCACCCTCCTTAGCAAAGATCGCCCCTACTCAGCCCTCCAGCCAAACACCAAACCAGACCCAAATTCAGAGTCAGTCGTCTGCTGCTCTACCACCACGCTCCTCTGCTGCGGTTCCGAACAGCCCATCAAATCCCCAACCAGCCGATCCGCCTAACCAACCAGCCGACGGTAATCAGCTCTCTGACGGGAACCAACCACCTGATGGTAGCCAGCCAACCGACAATAGCCAGCCGCCTGCTTATGACCCTGGCCCCCAGCGGTCAGCTTTTATCGGCAATTTGGGAAATATCGGACTGACTACCTATCCTGATCGCCTACCACAGCCCCGCTTTTTCAAAAGGCCCGAAAACGCAGGCTCCTTTTTAACCAACACCGATCCCCCCGCTCTGGTCGATGGCGCAGATAGTAGCGTATGGATGGACAAAGGAGTCAGCACCGTTTTTGCTCAGCTCAAATCAACCTATGAGCCTAGTGGAGTCAGCTTTAACCCACTAGATAACTATGGGGGTGAAGTGCTATACGAACTTTTGGATAACACTGGACAACCATTCCAGTACGTCAGTTTGGTTGAATTAAAGGGCTCAACTTTGATTGTAAATTGGCCAGAAAGACCTCAGTAAAGTTGCTGCATTGGTTAGGATCAGTAACGCTATAACGTGATTCATTATGAAAGTTGCTAAATTTATTTATCCAATGCTTTTGGTGGCGCTAGGGCTGCATGGTCTGGCGCTGTTTGTGCCGATTGGCGGGGCTTCAGAGCCAACGCCCGAAGAGGTGGCTGTAGATGATGTCAAAGTACCGAAAGGTGCGGCTGATGAAGCGGTGCCGGGGCCTTTGCCCGTGCCTGATCCAAATGTCTCGACAGGGACACCGAAAGCCGCTGGTGAGGATACCGATAACGTTGCGCCGCCGACTTTTTCTGCGGTGCGACCAGCGCTGCGAGTAGCGACCCGCAGCAGCACGCCGCGCAGTGCGGCAGGTCGCCCGGTTACCATTAGTCGAAGGGCTCCAACTAATTCTCAGCCTAGCGCTCCACCTAGTACCCCAAATTCAGCGAGTTTAGGATCTAGTGCCAATGCTCCGGCTGCCGCTGCTGAGATACCCGTACTATCACCCAGTAATACGGCCTCTGACAATCGCAATCGCCCTAGTGCGAATAATGCGACAGCGAATAATGTGACCAGTAATGTAGCGGCTGGCAATGCGACGGCGAATAATTCAGCGACAAGAGCGATCGCAACGATTTCCGAAGCGCTCAAAAAATTCAGAGACGATCTTAGCCAAGAGATCGCCTACAACCCTGAGCATACCGATCTCGAAGGCGCTGCTGACCGGCGAGATCAGTGGCTTTCAAGCATCAATCAGCAGGCCAGTGCAGCGACGATAGAAACGCTAGAGCCCACACCTGCGCTTGAAATTGCCAACCTAGCCTATCCCATTAATGAATCCAAGCAGCCTGATCGGCACTCCTTTAAGCTGTGCTTAGATCAGCCGCCTCACGATGCGGAAGTCGGTATTTTGTTTGACTCTCAAGGCAATGTCGCACGTACCCCTAAGATCATTCGCAGTACAGGTTATGCGGCGCTGAATAATGAGATTTTGGCGGCAATCGCTGCCTACGACAATTTCCCGACCGAGCGAGATTCTAAGGCTTACACCCTCATCGTCAAAGTCGAATACAGCAAAGATGAGTGCGTGAGCTTACCTAAGCTGATGTCATCGGTGCCGCTGCTGTAAGCGGCCCTACGCCGACTACAAGCTGACTAAATTTTGCTGCGATCTGTCAAAATTTCATAGCCAGCGTCAGTCACTAATACCGTATGCTCCCATTGGGCGGAAAGGGCGCGATCTAGAGTAACAACTGTCCAGCGATCGCTCAACGTTCTAGTATGCTTCGTCCCGGCATTCACAATCGGTTCAATCGCCAGCGTCATTCCTGGCTGCAAGGTCACATTCGGGGCTCGCTTATTGCGAAAATTAAACACCGCCGGTTCCTCATGAAGGTTGCGCCCCACCCCGTGCCCGGTAAAATCTTCCACCACCGTAAACCGACTGGCCTTAATCGAATCTTCGATCGCACCGGCAATATCCATCAGCGTATTACCTGGTTTTACCTGCTCAATACCGGCATACAGCGCCGCTTGCGCCGCCTCAATCAGCCGCTCGGCAGCGGGTTTCACCTTACCCACCGCAATCGTGATGCAAGAATCACCGTGAAAGCCCTCGTAATAAGCGCCCGTGTCAATTTTCACCACATCGCCCGATTTAATCACCTTGCGCTTACGCGGAATGCCATGCACCACCTCATTGTTCACGCTGGCGCAAATCGACGCCGGAAAGCCATGATAGCCCTTAAAACTAGGCGTTGCTCCCATTTCACGAATGCGCTTTTCGGCGTGATCATCCAGATCAGCCGTCGTCATCCCCGCTGCGGTCAGCTCACTAATTTCCTTGAGCACCGTCGCCACAATTTTAGAGGCCGCCCGCATCGTCTCAATTTCGCTTGACGACTTCAGCTCAATACGCTGACCCGGCTTTACTCTCAGCGCCGGGGGAAAAGAAACTGTAGGCAGCAAATTAGTCAAGAAATTCATAGAATTTAGCGAAAAGGCAATTCAGCAAAAAGGCGATTTGATTTTTATCTTTAGGTCAGTTCAATCCTTATCTTTGAATATCTTAAAGGGTTCCTGCGCCCTTCGACTTAAAAATAATTAGTCCCATTATTCACATTTTTACCTTTTTGCTATAAAGTTAAAGACTGTGCGAATTTAAATAGTCATGAACGCTGAAGCCATTATCCGCTCCATTGAAGCAGAACACATTAAAGACGATCTTCCGAAGATCTATGTAGGAGATACGGTTCGCATTGGCGTGCGGATTGTGGAGGGCGGCAAAGAGCGCGTCCAGCCCTATGAAGGTACCGTCATTGCCATGCGCAATGGTGGCATCAATGAAACCATCACGGTTCGCCGGGTGTTTCAAGGGGTTGGGGTAGAGCGGGTGTTTCTAGTCCATGCGCCTCGGGTTGCCACAATTACGATTGTGCGTCGCGGTAAGGCGCGTCGGGCCAAGCTCTATTACTTGCGCGATCGCGTCGGTAAAGCCACCCGTCTCAAGCAACGCTTTGATCGAGCGCTGTAGATTGGGCTCATAGACAGGTTCCTTTGGTTTATTTAGCCGCTTCTATCGCAATATCTACGGCCATCGCTGAACTGCAAAGGCCCGCTATTGCGATAGGATAGACTTAAGCCATCGAGTTTGCGTCCTTAGTTCAGTTGGTAGAACGTCGGTCTCCAAAACCGAATGTCGGGGGTTCGAGTCCCTCAGGGCGTGCTTTTAGACCTCAGACTCTGCTCGAAAGTGACCAAGCGTTTTGCTTTTAGAGCGATCGCCTAATATCTTTCGGGCAGGTTTGCTGTCTAAATCAGGTATGTTTGTTAGACTCACCAACCTGTTTAGGCGCATCAAAATTAGACGAGCCAAATTAGTTAGACGGGCTAGATTAGACGCATTAAACTAGCAGTAATTCGAGCAAGGCAATCTTTATTCAAGTGGGCGAGGAATAAACCGCAGTGGCCAAAGCCAAAAAAGACACCAAACCAGCAGCCAGCCGAAAAGACAGCCAGCCGACGGATGGCGTTCTTCAAGACGCGGCTAGAAATCAGTCTAAGTCAGCCGCCAATGCCGACGCCGACGGCTTTAACGCTAGCGCCTTTGCTCAGGGCACCCGCGAAGAGCTAGCCAAAGTGATTTGGCCGACTCGCCAACAGCTCATCAGTGAATCTGCCGCCGTCATTTTGATGGTCGGCTTATCAGCCACGGTGATTTACTTTGTCGACAAGCTATTTGGCTGGGCCTCTAGGCAAGTTTTCTAACTAAACTTTCTAACTAATTATTTTGCGACGTATTTTTTGAATGGCTGATGGCTGTTTTTGCCCCTGTTTTCTGATCTTTTCTGCGCTTTATGGTTCACGCATCTGACGATTCTAATTACGACGAGGCTCTGGATTCTGCTCTAGATTCTCAATCGAGCTTTGAAGGAGAAGACCGTGCTGACGAAGAGACCGTCAAAGTTCGCAAAGAGCGGCCGCATTGGTACGCCGTTCAAGTTGCTTCAGGCTGCGAGAAGAAAGTCAAAGTAACGTTGGAGCAGCGCGTCAAAACATTTGATTTGGCGACCAGCATTTTAGAGGTAGAAATTCCTCAAACGCCTGCGGTAAAAATGCGCAAAGATGGCTCCCGGCAAAGCGTGGACGAAAAAGTATTTCCCGGCTACGTGCTGATTCGGAT
>QBMP01000276.1:4626-5912 GCA_003242115.1 Phormidesmis priestleyi | reverse complement strand
GCAACTCATTGAGTTGCCCTTTCCTCTACTTTCGTTTCGCAACTTTCGCAACAGCTTCAAATACAAGCCAAATGAATCGTTCGCTTGCGGTTATTATTTAGCTTTCATCACGCTTTCTGACTGAGAGTAGCGACCGTTACGGCCCCGATACCAAGTACCGTCACGGGCTCCAGCTGACAAGATATTAGAAATCCGGTTGCGGGCCTTGAGGTAGGAAGGGCGTGGCATATCTTCTCGAAAAATAGAAGACATCACATCGGCGATCGCAAAGATATCTGAAGGCTGAGAGCGCAAAACGCTGCTGACCGCCTCAGGCAAGGCCGCCTCTCGGTAATCAGCCTGAACATATTTTTGCCAAGTAGCTGCTCTACCATCTTTTTTCTTTTTGATGCCTTCTGTTTTAGCAGCGGGCTTTTGGGCTACAGATTTGGTTGCAGGTTCAGCCGTCGTTGGTTTTAGCTTGGTCTTCTTTGTGTCTACTTTTTTGGTCTGCCCTTTTTTGCTTGCAGATTTCTTCGCTGCGGCTTTTTCTACTTCTGGTTCCGCCTCTTCGACTTCTGCCTCTTCGACTTCTGCCTTTTCGATTTCTTCCTTTTCAACCGCAGCTGGCTCAGCCTCAGCCTCTACCTCTACCTCTTCTTCCTCGGATAGATCAGCTTCATCAGGTAGTGCAGACGTAGAGGCCGCTGACAGCGATTCTATCTCCTCACCATTGGCACCTTGAAACATACTGATAACCGTGCGCAAGCCCTGACGCTGCTCTTGAATTTGGCTGAGCTGCATGGTCAAAGTCTCGGACTGCTGCGCGAGATCACTCTCAACAGCAACGAGTTGGGAAAGGACAGGATCACTCATGTCTATAAAATCCTCATAGGGGTAGTCGTAAGATGGGGTTCAAATTCCTTGCAGACTGCCTATATAGGCGTTAACTCAGGTGTTAAATCAGGCGTCAACAAAGATAGTTTTGAATATAAAGGTGAGTGTAGCGCCTTCTGTGACCGTTACGCTCACCTTGAACAACATTGTGTAATATTTTTGACGTGACATTTTTGACGGCACCAGCGAAATGGCATCAGCGAAACACAATGGTTTTAAAGAGGGCAAAAAGGAATGATGGATGTTGATAACCTGGCCTGCGTAGCGATCGCACATTTGCGCCGACAAAATCTACATAGATCTCGCTAACACCATCACATCGCCTTGAGCCGCTTCAAAATGAGCCACTATTTCCTCGTAAGCAGCGGCCTTAGTGGCAGGCGTCACCGGCACGTAGTGATAAGGAATAC
>QBMP01000276.1:2122-4616 GCA_003242115.1 Phormidesmis priestleyi | reverse complement strand
AAGGAATACCGTGCCGGTGACGCCAGTCCTCTAAACAAATCATGATTAGAAATCACACAGGCGATCTCAATATCTAGCTCGCAGCACCGCCACCTGGACAGCAAATCATATAGACAGTGACCGCTTTGAGACACCAGAACAGCCACTCGTTTTTTTTGGCTAGCATCTCGGATTTGCCAAGTCATCGCAAACTGCTCAGCGACCGGTAAAAACCGGCGACGCAGCTCGATAAGGTCAAAGGGAAGAGAGTCGGCCAAGATCTCTTGACGCATAAAAAAACGCTGTCCAGATTGCTCAGATTGCTCAGAGTGGTGCTGAGCTTCGCTGATCCAACCGTTATTAGCAGCAATCAGGGAGCTGACAGCAGCCACGACTCCCACTCGATCAGGGCAAGATAGGGTCAGGATGTAACGTCTCGAAGAGGCCATAGGTGTTTTGGATAGGTCGGTTTGAATCGGTCGGTTTAGACAGCTCAGATTGAATCACTTGAATCATTGGTATGCTTCTGAAGCAGAGTAATTCATTACTGCTCTTGGTAAGTCTTTTGGTCAAGTCTTCTGGTCAAGTTTTTTTTGCCAAGTTTTCAGCCGTTCTCGACAAGTTGCCTATCTGCCTGCTGATCCTCTTTCAAATTCACCCAAACACTTATGCAACCTTGGCGCTCCCTGGTTCCAGTATTATTTCTTCCGGCTGGACTAGGGCTGCTGATAGAGATTTTCGCGGCAGCAACGACAGCAGAACGGGTGCTGGCGGCGGCGATCGCTCTATTTTGCCCAGAACTTGCTTGGATGGCGTGGGTTGATTTGAGCAATGTCGCAGCAGTAACCCAGCAGGCCGAACAGATGGCCGAACAGCCGCGAGATTCTCGGCTAAATCGCTTTCACGCTGTCGTAATTAGTACAATTGTTCTGGAAGTAACAGGTTTTTATCTAGCGATGTTGTCTTTGCCTGGGGGAGCGATCGCTGTTATCTTCAGTCAGATCTGGTTCAATCTGTTGGCAACTGTACAGCTATATCCGGGCCAAACGCCAGCTATCGTGCCGTTTGGCCGCGCTGATCGCCGCGCTGTTTTGGTTGCTAACGGCATTGGCTTAGGGCTGCTGAGTCTTTGGTTTTGGCAAGAGATTCGCATTTGGTTAGCTTCAGGGCTTTTTCTTCTCATCATTATTTTCTTGCTGATTAAATACGTCGTGCCCCAAATTCAGCTCGCTCAGGCCGATAGATGACTTTGATCATCGATTTTTCACTCAATATCAAAGTCCCATCTGCCCGTAATCTCCCCTAACTTTCTGCAAATTTGAAAAAAACTCTTGATCTATCAAGAAGAAAATGTTTAAAATTAGTGTTATTCTCAGAAGAGATAATTTGGTCTAAAAGCATTTCAGGTGGGTTTTCTGTAAAAAACGGTCACAATTGCCGCTTTCGGTAAAGAATTTCTTCGTGATAATTGCTCAATGACGGCGTTTAACGTCCCCTTCAAGGCACTTTATAAACTCAACTAAGCACCCAACAAGCTACTCAACCCAGCTACTTAACCCAGCTACTTAACCCAGCTACTTAACCCAGCTACTTAACTCAGCTACTTAACTAAGTTCAGCTACACTTTCTCTTCATGACACTCTAAAGGCTAAATGCCTTTTTGGGTGGAGTTTTGGAGTGATATAGAAGTGAGATTAACCGTAGAGTTAGCGATCAAATTGGCCCTGAAATTAGCCTTAAAGTTAGCCATGAAAAGTTGGTCAGCTTTTTGGATTAATAATTTCTGGCCGATAGAGTGAGTTGCGAAGTTGATCGTTAGTGTGTCATTCGAGTCGCTAAAGGGGCCGTGAGGCTTTTCAGTTAATCCAACCAAAAGTACTATTACAACCAAAAGTAAGGAGAAAGTGACCTATGTCCACATCTGTTTTGCCTCAACTTCTAGAAGTTGATTCTGAGCTATCTACTCAAGCAGACGCTTTGAGGGCTCAGCTCAATCAGCTACAGGAAAAGCGCAAAGGGATTCAGACTGTCATCGCGATGTTCGAGTCGGGAATGAGTATTGACGCTGCTGATATTGCCTCAGCAACGTCGGTGGATGCGCCTGTAGACAGCACTGATACCAAACAATCTGCTAAGACGGCGGCTAAAACCCCTGCTAAAACACTGGCTAAAGCAACAAAAAGTGCCGAGAAGACGGCTGCCAAAAGCCCTAAACCAACGGCTAAAACAAGCAAAGTAAAGGTTGCCAAATCGAGAGCGGGCAAAGCCAAAGCCACACCCGTTGCCAAGGTTAAAGCCACTCGCACTCGTACTGCTAGCCCTAAAGCTGCCGCCGCCAAGAGTAACGAAACCAGCCAGAGTACTGAAACGACCAAGCGTAGCGGCAGAACAGCCAACTGGCAGCGTTTTGTCAAAGACGCCTACAGTAAAGCGCCTTTGCCCAACGTGATTGTAGGCGTATTGCAAGCTCAGCCTAACAATATTTTCAAAATTGCCGATGTGATGAGTGCAGTCT
>QBMP01000276.1:0-2089 GCA_003242115.1 Phormidesmis priestleyi | reverse complement strand
TGTGATGAGTGCAATCTTCAAAGAAGATATGCCCCAGAGCCAATTTCTCAAAGCGCGTAACCGAGTGTCTAACATTCTTTCTGCGGGCGCGCGCGATGGTGGCTGGTATCGCGGTAAAAACGGCACCTATAGCATTTCACAAAAGGCTATCAAAGCAGTCAGCTAACGGGTAGCTGGCTGAAATTATGGACTGATTTTTTAATAGCTTTTGTCATTGCGAGGTCTGGTATGCGTTTTTTGCATTTCCAGACCTTTTTTTGACTTTTTTTAGCCTTTTACGGTGGGTTCATCTGGGTTGGTGTCAACTCGGTAGCCGAGCGATAGCTCAAAGGAATTGAGGGTTCCACGATGTTTGAAGGGCTTAATGACAAACTCATGGCTTGGTTATTATTGCTGCGCTCATAGAGCCAATGCTGGTTTGGGCAGGCTTGAGAGGTTAAATTAGGAAGGGTAGCGGGCCATTGCCTGCTGGTCTGAAAGGCTTGCTTGGCCTGCAACACTTTTTGGGTAAGTTCTAGGTTGAGCTGGCGATCGCCTGCTAATTTCCATCGTTGGGCAGTGACAAATGGGTCTACTGCGATCGCCTGATGCCATGACGTGCTTTCTGCCTGCATGACCTGCTCAGCCACTATGCGCGTCGTTGAACACACGTTTAGCCTATCGAGCTGATCGAAGGCCCGCTGCGCCGCTTGCAGGGCCTCAATGCGAATAAGCTGTGAGTAGTAAGCGGGAGAAAACCAATAGCTCATCTGGGCTGAAAGGCTTTTGAGCAGACGCTCAGAGAAGTTCTGCGTAGGCAATGCTAAAAGCTTTTCCAAATGATTGTCCGTCCGCTCTTCTGGTTGCTCTTTTGGGCGCTCTTCTGAAAGCGCTTCAGCAGGCTGAGCGAGTATTGTCGCTAGCGATTTTTTAGAGATTTTGTACTGTAGCCAAGTCTCAAATCGCAGACCGTCTAACGCAGATGGATGTATAGATAGAGAATGAATCTGCTGATCTAATCGCGATCGCCAAAGCGGCGGGACGTTGTTGAGATGCCGCAAAAGCGCCGCTTGCTTTTCAGTGACGACAGAGACTAGAACTTGAGAGGTCAGATCAGGCCGTTGAGAAAGCGTTTGATTGAGCTGCCATGAGGCTTCGAGAGCTGTCCAAACCTCGGCGGTTTGACCTGTTTGGCTGCTGTTAAGAGCTGAGAGCAACAGCAGTTTTTGGACATTGAGCACATTGGTAAAGCCAGGAAATCCATAGTCTATGTCAAACATTTGATCAAGATCAACTGACCAGCGAGGCGCTGCTTGGGCTAAAAGATGTTGCTCGACAGCCGAGATTTTTCTTTGATGGGCGTTGAGATAGTCCTTTAAATCAGGGGTAAGTGCTGTGATTGGATCTGCTGTGAGCTGGCTTTGCTCGTCTAGAAAGCGGTTGAGAGACTTTTCAATCGATCTGTAGGCTTGGGCAGCTTGAGCATTAATGCTGATCTGAGGGCTGTAGAGGGCGTTGGATGAAAAGCCTAAATCTGCACTGAGGCGATCAAACGCTTGGGCAGAAGCATTTTGTGGATAGTTTTGAATCTGGGCAAAAAAAGCATCTGAACGAATATCTAGCTGCGCTTGCTGCTGGCGAACCCTGATACCCCCTGCTAACAGCAGCAGCCACGGCAAGCCCAAAATGCTGATGATAATACACAATAAAAGAAGGTGCGATCGCCGATGCTGCTCTTTTTGTTTGCAGGCCCTTTCGGCGGCTTGTTTAGCGGCCTGTTCGGCGACCTGCTTCAAAATTTCATCAGACAAAATTTCGTCAACACTATAGGGGATATCAGCTAAAGACGGTGCTTGCTGTTAAAAGATTCCCATTCTCCTGTCGCAATCGCTAGTTCGTCGCCCGTTTAGCAATCCACTGAGCAATCCACTGGGCAATCCACTGGGCAATCCACTGGGCAATCCACTGGGCAATCCACTGAGCAATCTGCTGAGCAATTCGTTGAGTAAAGGTAAAGTCGGCACTGGTTCCGTCAAATGGGAGTGGAAATCTCTCTCCACCAGTGGATTAGACGGCATAGCGCATGGTTAATAATTGAGACCAAGAAAGT
>QBMP01000275.1:1612-9576 GCA_003242115.1 Phormidesmis priestleyi | reverse complement strand
AGTGGATGTTAAGCAGCTCGCTTGAGGGCACAGGTAGGCAGAGCGGCCCATGCCTTCATCTAGCTGGATCTGGTGATCTGGAAAGGTGCGAACGATTCGCCATAGCGTATTGCGGTGAGCGGTTTGACGACAGCTAATACATCGGCGATGGTTTTTTTCTGCTATGACCTGGCCTCCTCGTGCGATCAAGTTGCTGGATGGTTAATCGCTGGCTTTCTTTTATTCTTTAGCCTTTTGAGCGGCGGCTTTGGCGGCGGCAGCGGCTTTAGCTTTGGCCTTCCACTCTTCAGCTTCAGCAATCTCTTCAGCGGTCGGCTCGTCGTCTTCGTCGTCTACGCTCGCGGCGCTATCGGCGGTGCTTGGGGCAGCTTCTAAATCAGCCTTTGAGTTAACGTCTGCCGCAGCAGGCTGAGCAGCTTGAGCGGTGAGTTCGGCAGCTTGATCGGCAAGTTCGGCTTCTTCTTCGGCTCTAGCTTCTTCTTCGGCTCTGGCTTCGGCTTCGGCTCTGGCCTTGGCTCTCCATTCCTCGGCTTCAGCGAATTCGGCGGCTTCTTCTTCGGCAGCTAGAGCCGCTGCTTCGCCTGCAATTCGTCGAGTTTCTGCGATCGCCTCCATTTTTTCATTTTCGGTGTCGTAGTCGTACTTAGCCGAATCTTTAATGTCGATTTTCCAGCCCGTGAGCCGCGCCCCTAATCGAACGTTTTGACCTTCTTTGCCAATCGCCAGACTGAGCTGGTCTTCAGGCACCAAAACGTGAGCCTGTCTGCCTTCGGGATCAATCAATCGGACTTCATCGACGCGGGCTGGGCTGAGCGCATTAGAAATGTAGGTCGCTGGATCGGGCGACCAGCGAATCACGTCAATTTTTTCACCTCGCAGCTCATTGACCACGACCTGAATCCGCGATCCTCTAGCGCCAATGCAGGCTCCCACCGGATCGACATCGCTCTCTAGCGTATCGACCGCGATTTTAGTCCGGGGCCCGACTGAGCGAGAAGGCGGGTTGGCCTCACGCGCAACTGCAACGATCCGCACCACTTCGTCTTCAATTTCCGGCACTTCATTGGAAAATAGCTCTACCACTAAGCTGGCGTCAGAACGCGACACCAGTAGCTGGGGCCCTCGGTGTGAGCCTTCTGAAACCCGCTTCAGCGCGACCCTGAAGGTGGCATTGGCGCGGTAGTTATCGTTCGGCAATTGGTCGCGCTTCAGCAGTTCGGCTTCGGTGTCGGGTTGGCCCAAGCCGCTGCTGACGGCCATAATCACAGACTGTCGCTCAAAGCGCAGCACGCGGGCGTTGAGAATGGAGCCTTCTAAATCCTGAAATTCTTCTTGGACTAAGCGGCGCTGCTGATCTCTGAGCTTTTGGGCCAGCACCTGCTTGGTTTGAATCGCGGCCATCCGGCCAAAGTCCTGCTGTTCAGGAGTGACATCAAGCACTACGGTATCGCCAGCGAGGGCTTCCGGGGCAACTTCTTGAACGGTTTTAAGATCAATTTGATGATCTGAGTTTTCAATGTCTTCGACGATGGTTTTATTGGCCAGTACGCGAAAGCCTTCGTCTTCGGTATCTAGCTCTACGTAAAAGTTGTCAAAATATTCTTCATCGAACTGACCGCTGTCGATTCGCTGGGTGCGGCGATAGCGTTCGTAGCCTTTGAGCAGCGCTTCTTGTAGGGCCATCTCAACGGCGGGTTTGGGTAGGTTACGCTCTGAGCTGATGCCATCGATCATGGCCTGTAGTCCGGGCAAATTCACCATTGACATAGGTGCGACCTCTAAAAAAATAACTGGGAAAAAATAATTAATGGAAGCAGAATCAAACGTTAGGGGAATTGCGACTGGCTAAGCTCTCTATTCTTCGGTGCTGAGCTGAACGGACTGCACTAGCTCACGCGGAATTTTGACAGGTCTGCCTTTGAGATTGAGCGATAGTGCGACTTCATCGCGGCTGACGAGGTGGCCCTGCCAAGTTTGCTTTTTTTTGTGCGGTTCGCTGAGCTGAACTTCCACTGGAAAGCCTTTGAAAACTACAAAGTCGCGATCGCTCGTCAATACATCCGACAGTCCTGGGCTCGATACCTCCAGTACGTAAGCTTCCGGAATCAAATCCGATTCATCTAGCGCCTCAGTGAGGGCTTTGCTCAACCGTTCACAGTCGTCTAGCCCAGTGTCTTCCTGATTTGGATTGCGCACGTTGAGGCGCAATAGGGGCGGACTTTGATTGGTTTGAAACACCGCGTCCACGATTTCTAAGCCAACGCTACTGGCAATCGGGGCTGCTAACTCAATTACTTGGAGGACTAAAGGATGTGTCATAACGGCGATTTTTAAGAAAATACCGGCAGTTATCCATTCTCTGAGGGTATTTGAAGGAGCTGTAGGCAGTGGTTACCAAAAACGCCCACAAAAAAAGCGGGCTCTTTTAAAGCTCCCACTTTTCGCGGTGACCCGAAGGGCCAGACGAATTAGGTCAGTCAGCGTTTTAGAAGGCTTGCTCAGCGTCAAAACCAAGCAAAAACTTAATAAACTCTGTCTGAAGCAGGCGATCGCGCGCTTAAAGACTCGCCAAAATTCCAGTCTTTATGGCGTTTTAAGGCGTCTTCAAGGTGCTATCAGCACTTCAGACCCCTTAAATCCAACTGCGATAAACAGTTTAGCGCATGAAACCAAGTTCTGTCGTCGTCAAGTCAGTATTAAGCAATGCGAACTGCTTGCTGAGTTGCTGAGTGTTTTGCAAAAAATATTCACTGAGGTAAATCCAGATAGTTTAATCCGTCAGGTCAAAATCGCGCCGCCCATCAGTTTTTGATAGCGGCGCTCTAATTCTTTTTCCATCAGTGGCCAGCGCGTTAGCCCATCTTCAAGGGTCGCGCTGGTCGTTTTTGCGTTTTCACTTGTTTCAGCTTCGGCTTCGGTTTTGAGCCCCGTCTCCAAAACCTTCGTGGCCGCTGTGCGGGCTAGCTCTAGTACGTCCTGGTCTTCAATTAAGCTGGCCAAGGCAAAATCTGGCAGGCCCGACTGTCGGGTGCCCAGTACTTGCCCGGGGCCGCGAAAGCGCATATCCATTTCTGAAATAAAGAAGCCGTCTTGCGACTGCTCCAACACGCGCAGCCGCTGCATGGCCACCTCACTTTTGCTGCTGGTCACCAGTAAGCAGTAAGACTGGGAGCCGCCTCGCCCGACCCGGCCTCTGAGCTGATGAAGCTGTGAAAGGCCAAAGCGCTCGGCATGTTCAATCAACATGACGGTGGCATTCGGTACGTCTACGCCGACTTCTACGACCGTTGTGGAAACCAATATTTGCGTTTGCTGACAGCGAAAGGCGCTGATAGAGGCATCTTTGTCAGCCGAACTCATGCGTCCGTGCAATAGGCCGACGCTGAATTCTGGGAAAATGGTTTCTTGCAGCCGCTGGTGTTCTTCAGTGGCGGAGCGCAGGTCTAGCTTTTCTGATTCTTCGACTAGGGGCAATACGATGTAGACTTGGCGGCCTTGATCAATTTCGCGGCTAATGAGGTCGTAGGCATCAGCGCGATCGCGCCCGCCTAACACCGTTGTCTGAATCGGCTTGCGACCGGGTGGCAGCTCATCAATTTGGCTCACATCCAAATCACCATGAACGGTGAGCGCCAGCGTCCGAGGAATCGGGGTAGCCGTGAGGGTTAGCACATGCGGATTGTTTCCTTTTTGCTGGAGTTTGGCCCGCTGAGCGACGCCAAAGCGGTGCTGCTCATCAATCGCGACCAGTCCTAAATTGGTAAATTTTACCGGGTCTTCAATCAGCGCATGAGTGCCCACTAACACGGGCAGTTCGCCGGTCATCAGCTCTTTATGAATTTGCCGCCGCTTGGCCGCTTTTGTAGAGCCGGTGAGCAGCTCTACGGGTAAATGCAGCAGGTTAAACCACTCGACTAATTTACGATAGTGCTGCTCGGCCAGTACTTCGGTAGGAGCCATCAGCGCCGCCTGGTATCCGGCCTGAATCGCGGCCAGCATTCCAATCACGGCCACCACGGTTTTGCCGGAGCCGACATCGCCCTGCACCAGACGATTCATCGGCGCACTGGCCTGTAAATCAGTCAAAATTTCCTGCACGACTCGGCTTTGGGCATTGGTCAGCTCAAAGGGCAGCACTTTGTAAAAAGCGTCAATTAGTTCGCCGGTTGGGGCCATTTGGACGGTAGTTTGGGCCTGCTGCTGCTGACGGCGGCGGCGAAGCAGGCCGAGCTGGAGGTAGAAAAATTCGTCAAAAACGAGGCGACGGCGGGCAATAGCTAATGCTTCTGTGCTCGGTGGAAAATGGATGTGAGCGATCGCTACTACCAAATCCACCAGCTCATACTGCTCACGCAACTCTCTCGGCAGCGGATCGCGCAGCTTCACGACCGACGGCAACGCTGCTACCACCGCCTTGCGCACCAAATCAGCGCCCACGCCCTCACTCAGCGGATACACTGGCACCACCCGGCCCACCGTCAGCGAATCAATCGTGTCGCCTTCACCGCCTAACACCTCAATCTCAGGATTCTCAATATTTAGACCGTATTTGGTCTGCTTTACCAAACCCGAAATCGCCACGACTGAGCCCGGTGGATACAGTCGCTTTTGGCCCTCCTGCCAGCCCCTTGAGCGAAAGTGAGTGCCCGCTAAAAAACGGCTAATTTTAAGCCGCGAGCTGCTGTCGTAGACCGTCAATTCAAAAATAGTGAGCTTGGCATTGCGCGGACTGTTAAAACAGTTACAGCGCTTAACCGTTGTCACAATGGTCACGGTTTCTCCGGGCACGAGATCTTTGATTTTGACCTGATGCGCATAGTCGATATAGTCGCGAGGATAGTAAAACAACACATCTCGCAGGCTCAACAGCCCTAGCTTGGCCAACTTTTCGGCCTTATATTCGCCGATGCCAGAGAGATAAGTGAGGGGTTTATCGAGCGGATGATTAGACTGAGATCGGTTGACTAAGCCGGTGACGTCGGTTGTTTTGGGAGATTTTGGCTTGCGGTGGGTGCTTTTGGATTTACTTGTAGATTTACTTGCTTCTGGATCGTAGCTAGCGCCACTTTCGGCAGTTTTTTCAGTACTGCTATGAGCAAACAGCGGCAGTGATTCAGCCGCTTGCCGAGCCCGATGGAGAAAGCGGCGGGTATCTGCGACTAAATGCTGTCGTTGAGAAAAAGAGAGATCGCTGTAGGTGTCAAAATTTTCGGCCAGCGTTTTCCACTTGTCGCCATCCGGCAATTGCCCTGAATGGTTAGCGACAAGTGAGCTTAGTCCTTCTAACAGGCTACTCGCAACAAACTCACTAAAGCGCTGCTGATGGCCTTCAATATTGTTAAACCCTCGTTCAGATTCTATGCTCAGAGCTTTTTGCAAGCGCACCCAGTCCAGCCCAGCAGGTGGCGCTGACGGCTGTGAAGACTGGCCATGAGACGGGTCATGAGATTGACCATGAAGCGGTGGGTTTTTGTTCATTGCAAAGATGCATCCTACGTCAGCTCATCGGCTTGGCGCACTGTCCAGCTAGCGCGCCAAGCATCTTCTGCCTGAGCTGTTTCCAGGGATTTTTGAGCCTTTTTATAGCGTCCTGCTAGCTTCTTTAACTCGCTTAGTTTTTGCCGTAAGCGATTTCGCCAAGCCGATGCCGCTGGATCGGTGAATTCTATCTCGCTTAGCCGCATACTAATCGCAGCGAGATCGGGCAGGGCGTCAATTTCTTGAATCTTACGCGGGGTGATTCGCCGCATAGATGAAGCCGATCTGCCCGTCATCCGTTTTGATGAATCCCGGCGTGAAGAGATTCGATCACTTCGCCTTGAGTTGGGCTCCCGTCTGCGCCGCTCGTCTCGTCGATATCTAAATTCTTCGGGCGGTTCTTCAGATGGTCTTTCTGGCCGTCTTTCTGGCCGTCTTTCTGGCCGTCTTTCTGGCCGTCTTTCTGGCGGTTCTCTTCGAGATTTATCGTTTGAGGTCATGTCTTCTGAGTCGATGTCGTCTAGCTCATGATCGTCTAATTCATCGTCTGCATCGGAGTCTATGAAAGCGTCTCCATGCATTACTCGTACTGACATTTTTACGACATTGGGCACTGCATTGACAGGTTCTCCTAGTCCTCTTGGATCGGTGGCGGCAGCGAGTAGCGCTTTTGGAAAACTGGGCATGATCTCTGATTTTTGCAAGAGAGCGTTGGCCTCTTCTGAAATCGCACTGAACACATTTTGAATTGCCTTTTCCAGCAGGATCTGTTGCTTCATCAAATGAGCCGGTGCTAATGGCTGTTCGGCTTCATCGTTGGCAATTTCTACCGTTTCTTTAGTCTGCAAAGATCGACGCGCTAAGCCTTCCAGTGCTGCGAGTAAGTCTTCTTCTTCAGTGAGGGTAAGGCGCTGATCGGCTGCTGGAACGTCCATTTCAAAGTCGATGTCGTCTTCGTCTGAAGGCGTTTTTTCATCTAGGCCATCGTCGTCTTCAAAGTCAATCGAATCGAAGGCTTCATCGTCGTAGTTATCGGCTTGCAGTGCTTCAGTAGAGAAGACTTGATCGACAAGCTCTTCATTAGAGAACTCTTCGTTAGAAAAGTCTTCGCTAGAAAAGTCTTCGGCGGTTAGATCATCGGAGTCGGTGTTTGGTTGATTGAAGGGCGATCGCCTACCGCCTCCTAACTCGTCTCCATCTTCTCCATCTTCTCCATCTTCTAGATCTCTCAGCCTCTGAAAGTCACGAGCCTTCATGACCCTCGCACTTCCACCTGACCGTGCCGCTAACAGCCGCTGCAAAAAGGCCAGCCCTTGCTGCTGCTGAGGCTGTCGGCTCATTTTCTGAGCTTGTGAGCGCTGCACGGTGAGCTGCTCATAAATTTGACCGGCTATGGCCTGCAAAGTCTGCTGCAAGCGATGGCGCTGATCCCACGATAATGCCAAAAATTTATCTGGATATGCCTGAGTGCACAAGTGGTAGGCCGCCATCATTAGCTGCTGCTTTCCAGCTTCGCTCAGCGCCTTTAGATACCCTTCATACAAAGGCTCTAACGCTTCAGCCATCTGCTCTGTCTGCGTTTGGAGCAGCGCCAGCTCCTGTTCGATTTGGCTACTTGCTTTGACCATGTGTTCCGTATAACTTTCGCCACTGTACGGGCGATATACTGTGTTGGCAATATAAGTAATCGCTAGTTTGCTAGTCAGCCGATCCTTTCCCGATCAATTTCCCGATCGAAGGGTACACCAGAGGACAAATACAGAGCGCAAATATGCTTCCAACTCTGGCTATACCATAGCGATTTTGCCATCATGCTGCTTTTAATTTGCGCTTAAGCAGCTCAAAAGTGTTATCAAGAGAGCTTTTCTCCAGCAGAAAATAAAAATCGAGCCCCTCGTTAAAGTGAAGAGCCCGATTCTTCAAGCCATGACGACTGCCAAATGACTGCCAACCGACCGGCGCTAGCAAAATTTGCCCTATTTCTTTTGACCCGTTTGAGCGGCTACTTCATCGGCGAAGCTGACCGTTTCTTTTTCGATGCCTTCACCCAAAATAAAGCGAGAAAAGCGGCGAATTTGAATGTTTTCGCCGAGCTTAGAAACGGCCTGCTTGACCAGCTCTTCGACGGTGATGTTTTGATCTTTAATAAAGGGTTGATCGACTAAGGACAGCTCTTTAAGGCGCTTATCAATGCGGCCTTGGACAATTTTCTCTTTGATGTTGTCGGGCTTGTTGCCCAAGTCATCGCGGCCCATTTCGATTTGCTTTTCGCTCTCGGCCAAAGCCGTTGGGATATCGCTGACTCTGACGTACTCGACGTTGGGCGAGGCGGCAATCTGCATGGCGACATCTTGTGCTAGCGCCTTGAATTCTTCGTGGCGAGCCACGAAGTCAGTTTCACAGTTGATTTCTACTAAAACGCCGACTCGACCGCCGGTATGAATGTAGCTGTGTACCAGCCCTTCTGATGCGACTCGGCTTTCTTT
>QBMP01000275.1:0-1602 GCA_003242115.1 Phormidesmis priestleyi | reverse complement strand
TTTTTACTGGCTGAGGTGATGCCTTTTTGACGCAGCCATTCACCGGCTTTGTCCATATCGCCATCGTTTTCCTTCAGCGCTTTTTTGCAATCCATCATGCCTGCGCCGGTTTTGTCGCGCAGTTCTTTCACCTGCTTCGCAGAAATATCCGCCATTGTGCCTCAGTCCTAGTAGTTTGCTAGTGGTTTTCTAATAGTTTGCTAGTGGTTTTCTAGTCGTTGTTTTGGGCTAATCAAACTCCTTCTTACCTTGTTATGGCTATAGACGGGTTAAGGAGTCACCAAAATGTTAGCGCTAGCTGACTAGACTTGGGCTCAAGCCCTGCTCAGGTTTTGCTCAAGTTGCTTAATTCAGCTAGCGTTATCGTCAGACTTTAATCAGATTGTAATCAGATCTTGATGAGGTTTTGAAGCGATGCTTGGCGCGATCGCTTACGCCTCATCACTGGGCTGCTGCTCTACGTCTGCGCCTTCATCGTCATAATCTGCGCCATCGTAGCCGTCGTAGATGTCTTCAGCATGGGCCGCACCGCTGCCGCTACCGCTGTCGGTACCACCGCCACGCGAACCTTCATAAATCGCGTCAGCTAAGCGACCAATTACCAGCTTAATGGCGCGAATAGCGTCGTCATTAGCCGGAATAGGTACATCCACGACGTCGGGATCGCAGTTGGTATCTAGCAGCGAAATGATGGGCAAGCCGAGCTTCTGGCACTCCTGAACGGCGTTGTACTCACGGCGCACATCAACGATGATCACCGCATCGGGAATGCGGCGCATAGTTTTAATGCCGCCCAGGTACTTTTGCAGTTTATCGAGTTCGCGGCGAAGCTGCGCCCCTTCTTTTTTGGGTCTGAGATCGAGTGCCCCTGAAGACTCCATCCGCTCTAGCTCTTTGAGGCGATCGACGCGGGTTTTAATGGTGGTCCAGTTGGTGAGCATTCCGCCTAGCCAACGCTGATTGACGTAGTAGGAGCCGCAGCGACTAGCTTCTTGGGCGACGATGCCCGCAGCTTGACGCTTGGTGCCAACGAACAAAAAGCTTTTGCCACTTTCTGCCGATTTGCGCACGTATTTGTAGGCTTCTTCTAGCAGTTGGGCGGTTTGAACGAGGTCAATGATATGGACGCCGTTGCGCGAAGTGAAGATGTATTCGTCCATCTTCGGATTCCAGCGACGAGTTTGGTGCCCAAAGTGCACACCTGACTCTAACAAGTCAGATAGGGTTACGACTGGCATATGAAATTTTCTCCCGGGTTAAACCTTGCATCTGGCTGCATTTAGAACGGTAGGCAAATGCCCGATAACCGAACCAAACACCCGAAAATCCAGATGTGTGAATTTAATAGAACTTTACTAGGGTAGCACAGCGGACAAGAAGTTTGTCGATAGGAAATCGTCGTTTGTCAGTCCGGCGAATCCCAGTTTTAGGCAGCAGACTGGGCAACCTTGATTCATCTGTAGTGTGCCTTTCAGCGAAGGTACTTACATTTGCTAATCGAGTCGCTTTTGATCGCTGCGATCGCTGAACCTAACGACTATCCGAACTTTTTCCAAGGGGCTTCATGAGCAATTTGCAATCACCACCCGCACCGCCACCAAG
>QBMP01000274.1 GCA_003242115.1 Phormidesmis priestleyi | reverse complement strand
CCTCTTCAGCACTCGCAGCGCCGCTCAGCTTCGCTAAAAACAACGCCACTCGCTGCTCTAATGCCTTTGACAGCCGCAGCCCTTGGCAATATTGCTTAAAATCAGCGACTCGGATGCCTTCGGTCACTTGCATGGCTTTACGCTTAATATCCTTGCTCTCCATTATACACAACTACTTATACTATTTCAGAAGTATAAGTAGTTGTGTATGCTAAAGGGAGATGTAGCGTTAGACCGCATTGATGCCGTTCTCCACGCAGAATTGCCGCAGGTAACCGCTATACCGACATACGCAGGGTCAGATGATAATGATCGGAAGGCAAACGCCTTGACTGTTCAGTCTAATTTAATTCTTGCGTGTCTCGCTGTAGCTGCTCTGCTTGTTGCTGCATAGTTTGAGCCGCTTCGTTAGCTTTTTCGATATTCTCAGTCGGGCCAGACTTTCCTGTCTCCGGCGATGGTTTGACTTGGTTAACTACCAATACGCCTACTATTCCAAGCCCCACTACTAATCCGACTAACGATAGTCCGCGCATAGTTTTTCACCTATATAAATAAAAGACAAGTAAGGAGTTGGCTGAGACGTTTTCGCCAGTCGCTTCAGTAAAACACTGCTTTCAGAAACTCATACAGATCTTTAAGCCTGTCCACCATTCGCTTGAGGAAATTGAATAATCTTAAGATGCCCTGCTCAGATGATTTACCTACCTAAGGAACCAGAAGCTTTCGTCAATCTTCAATCACTCGGATTTACCCATGTTGGCCCGATCCTGACAACCTTGCGCTCGTTCTTCGCTCTTGACCCAACTGGAACACGCCTTTCATGCGCCGAGCGCCAGTGCGGTCTTGGCGAAGCGTGGCTTCCGCTCTGCGGCGGGCGGCGAACAGACGGGCCAGATTGCGACGAGCGTAGCCACCGGGGAAGACGGGCTTGAACTTTATCTCTAGGACTGTGCTGCTGCCTAGTTTTAGTATAAAAAACTGGGCGTTGCTGAATCGAAGGATGAAGGCTTCTGTCGAAGGTTAGCAACGCAAGGTGTCCAAAATTTGATTCATCCCAGAAATCAGCAACGCCAAAAACTGAGTACACTTTCAAGGTATTACCACAGTCTCCGGCCCCTCGATATGCCCTCTTCAAGCCAGTCATCTGAGCGCTCACCCCAGCAGGCGTTACAGAACTACTGCGGATCACAGGCTATAGATCTACAGTTTTGCCAACGGCCTGAGTTTCGTCTGGAGCTATTAGGTGGCCAATTCCTGGTCGGCGGAACCTTAGAAGGTAGCCGTTGGCTACTTAGAGAAGCCTTAATCGGCTGGGGATTAGAAGCCGCGATCGCCTTTGCCCCCATTAATCAATGGTGGGAAGCACTGCGACTGGCTTATGAGGTGCCTTTTCAGACCGCAGCCGACTGGCTTACCTGGGCCGATGCTTTACCACTATCATCAACGTACCGCGATACAGTCTATCCACCGCTGGGATCAAAATACGTTGGCGAACATCGCTGGGTTCAAGACTATCTCAGGCAGGCTATTTCCGTCGCGGTTGATCAGGCTAGGTGGGGGCGATGCTTTGGCCCTAACTATGGAATGCTGCTGGGACGGAATATTCTAACGCCTGATATCCTCGTTCTAGCGACTCGCCAGCTTGCTCAAAATATTGCCCATGACTACTACACAGAAATTCCCGCATGTCTGGTCATTGAAGTGTTGCTGCCAGAGCAGTCACTGGTAGATAGACGCACGAGGAAAGTGCTCTACGAACAGGCCCAGATTCAACACTACTGGATTGTAGATCCGGCTACCAAACAAATTGAGTTTTGGCGTTGGTCGCTAGAGGGCTATCAACTTGGCGCAGTAGACTCCGATGGATACTACCGGGAGATAGCCGATCTGAGCTTCAGCCCAGAGATCTTCTGGCTTTCCTATGAGCAAAGCCAATCTCCTTATCAACAAAGGCTAGCGGCTTTTACGAGCGCTCGGCAGCCGCGTCAGTGGGAGTTGCGCAAAGAACTAGGCATAGAACTTGGTTACGGTAGCGTACCTTTTAACCCGGCAGTTGGGCTAACGCCGCAGCCGATTGGCCCAGAACAGTTCATCTCCTGGTGTCCAGAGACAAAGCTGGAAAGTCCGCCTTTTCCCCTGATTGGCGGCGAAACTGGAACGAGGAATGCGATCGCCTTGCTGCTCATGAGTCTAGGGCTGGTCGAAACTATTAAGCTGATGGCGGGCTATGAATGGGTACGGGCCTTGCGGCGGGTGGCTCGGCAGCAACAGCAAGACACGCAACAGCGCTCCCAATGGTGGCAAAGAGCTAGAGAAATTGCCCAGCAGCTAAAAGCAGAGATGGGTGTAGGCGGTGTGGGTGTGATCGGTTCGCTAGTCAGTGATCAACCGCTCAACCAATGGTCTCAGATCGATCTGATACTCTGGGACGTACCCAAGAGTTTCAATACCTGGCGCATTTTTCAAAGCCTGCCAGATGATATACCTTTCGAGCTGACCGAGGTAGCGCGGGTCTTGCCGGGAAACTGGGAAGAGATCTCGCAGCGAATGCAGGTCTTAGAAGGAACATGGGGCGATCATGAACCTCGCCCGCAAAAGCGCATGGTCTTTCACTGGCTAGATGCCGACGCCAATTCCTGACATTCGCCGGAAGAGAGAAAGGCGAAAGTTAAGGCTAGGCGATATGTCTTCTCCTTAACATTAATCAATGTCTTGCTTCAGATAAAACACTGTGATCGGCCTTCCAGTAGCTTTTTGATTGGTGCGGCTCATACGGGCAATTGGCAGTCCAGCTGATTCAAGCACACCCATGTACTCAAATATAGTGTGTGCCGACAGCTTTAGGTACGTCGCCAGTGCTGGAGCGCTATTTGGCCCTGATGCAAGCAGCACCAAAAGATCATAAGCCCTATGCAAGCTAGGCTTATCATCTGCGCCAGGAGGTATTTTCTCTAAGTAGTCTCGGAAAAGGCTCTGGGCATTTTCAATGAGATAGTTCTTAGTTTGGCTATCCATTGGTTTCAGTCCCGAAATAAGTTTTAATTCTGAACTCTCAGCGTATCTTTGTCTATCTAGACACTAGACCCACAAGCGGGATTGATAAAAGTTTGCAACTAATTTTACTTAGTAAAAGACATAGCTATTTCAGTCCCAGCACCAGGATTTCTGAAGCCATATAACTCTACAGCAATCACTTAGTTGAAATCAATAGCCCTTTCAAATCCTCCGGTTGTTTACCCGCTAGCACTTGGATAAATCGGCCAGAACTGGCATCGCTTCCCGGCATCCAAACCGCTGGCGGGAACTGACCAATGTTGGCTTTCCAGATATCGCAGCCAAAATCATTTGGCCCTGAGATCGCATACTCAAAGCCTTTGTCCGAATGCAGCCAATTCCATAGCCGCTCAGCATTCTCAGGCGACTGAGAGTAAGAAAGGGCGCTATAGTTCGCTTCGTTTTTAATTCTCCTTAAATTCAGCTAATAAAATGATTGTTCCGATCTAGTCCGCATACAGCACAGGAAAATCATCCCAGAAACTGCCCCTGCCATTGCCAAAGCGTTCTCGCATGGAAGCAGGATAAACCCAAGTCCCTTTGCCCTCATAACGCCCACCTTTCGGCAAGGTGCGGGAAAAGTCCTCTCTATACTCAAATGAGCAAACCTCAACCCGGTCAGAGTAGACAATCACTTCGCCGAGTGCGCCGCTCTCATACTGATCAAAAAAGTAATCGCGGCGCTGCCCCTCTAGATCATCCTCAACAGAAGCTTTTGCAGCACTTACCTCTACCGCTTCCTGTCCCAGCAGCGCCTCATAACGCTTTACAAATCCAGCCAGCGCCAGATAGTGCTTGCCACTAAAGCTCCATGTCAATTTGTAGTAAAAGTTTTCTCCGTCTTTTAGAGAAACGACAGAGAAAAAATCACCGTATTGGCTACGAACATTACTATCAACGGGACAAGCGCTATATGCCGCATTCTTAATCGCATCCAAAGCTTTTGTCCACAGATATTCAGAAAGCCCTTCTTGACGGAAATGGTCAAGAATATCGTGTTTTAACGCTTTGCGAACTGCTTCTGTTGTTTCCATGACTGCTCTCACGCTCTATGACAACAGTAACCGTTTTTGTATTGACTGTCAATACAATTTTGAGTATATTGTATTGACAGATTAAACGGAATCAAAATGCTGAACTGGATCTCTAGAGCCGTAGCAGGCAAGCCCCTCACCCACACGCTGTACATCGTGCGGGGCATTAGCGGCTCAGGTAAAAGCTCTCTTGGGCGATCGCTTACCCGATACTCGGTTGCCGCTGATGAATACCCAGGACTTTATGTAGATGGCGAGTATCAGCTCACCAAACAAACGGAGTCGCATCGCTGGTGCGAGGCTCAGGTAAAGCAATGGATGAGCCAAAAGAAATGCGCGATCGCTGTCTGCAATACTGCGGTCAAGCGAAAGTACTATCAAGCATACATAGAGCTAGCGCTGAGCCACGGCTATACCGTACAGATCATTGCTTGCGAAGCCGTCATTCAAGCAAGCGGCATGACCGCCAAAAACATCCACGGTGTGCCTGACAGTATCCTGGAACGGCAGCAGCAAAACTGGGAAAATCATCAAAGCGAAACCGAAGCCGGATAATTATGCCAAGAAAAACTTATTCAGTATCATTCAGTTCAGATAAACAGGCCGATGCCTTTGACGCGATCGCCCAGAAACTACGGCTTAATCGCAGCGCCCTCGTCCAGGCGATCGCTGACGGGGAATATGGAATAGTCCCACTCTCTACTGAAGCGCAAGCAGCCTTGATCGCCGCTGTCGTAGCCCTGCAAAATGAGGCCAGTGAACACACAGCAGCATTGATAGAGCTGCTTCAAAAGTTACCGCTGACCCAGCCACTACAGGAGACTCTGAATAGCCTAGACAATAGAGATGCTAGCTGGGTCGGACAGGCAAAGGTTTTCATCGCGCAGAAAAAACCTTTCAAGCTGGTCTATCACGGCAAAGAGCGGCTTATTCGCTACGCCGAAGTCGTTCATCGCGACAATCGGGAGTATCTGCATTGCTGGGTCGATGAACCCGGTCAGCAACCCGACCTACCAGAGCTATCCCACAACCGCTTATTCTTTGTCGGGGAAACCGCGCAGCTCAAACCCTCAAAGGCGCAATGGCAGAGTGAAGGTCTTGACTCCATAGTCGTCCAGTTTCGAGTTTCCTTTACCTATCGACCCAAAGCGGAAGATCAGCAAATTCAAGAAGTAGAGGCCGTCTCCGTCGATGGCCAAAGCTGGACAAGGGTTACGCAGCGCGTCACTAACCTGCTCTGGTTCTTTCAGCGCATCTCTCGGTACGGCGATCGCTGCGTTGTAGAGTCGCCCGAAGGAGTCTCAGACCTATACAGAAGTCAGCTAAAAAATACGCTGGCCCTATATGAGCAACGCTAGCTGATTATTTAGTCATCCGGTAAGTGCCGCGCGCCTGCTGGCCTTTGTACCAATCGCCTGCCCGAACGCCACCTGATAATACATTTGAAATCCGATTACGCGCTTTGAGATACTGCGCTCTCGGCATCTCTTCTTCAAATAAAGCCGCCATCACCTCCACTATCTTGAACTCGTTCTCCGGCTGCGTTGAGAGAATCAATCGCACTGCATCAGGCATCGAGTCGTTCTTCACGCCAGGGCGAGTATACTTCTGCCAACTCGCAGTCCGTCCGTCCGTTTTTGCCGCAGATTTCTTCGCTGCTGGCTTTTTCTGGGTCGTCTGCTTCACGGCGATCGCTTTTGACTTTGTAGTCTTAGGTGCCTTTGCTGCTTCTGCTTCTACAGCGGGCGCGGTGGCTACTGGTTCATCAGCCGTCTTGACAGCTTTCGGCGCGGCAGATCCATTCACGACACTATCTTCAGCCCCTGAAAACATCGGCAGAACCGCTCGAATACCGCTCAGTTTCTC
>QBMP01000273.1:2940-5985 GCA_003242115.1 Phormidesmis priestleyi | reverse complement strand
AATATTATGTTGACGTTGCATAATTAAATGCTCACTGTACTAGCGTCACGGAACCAGTGCCGTTGCCTTTGTTTGTGAAAATATCTCCGACGAGAGCTTCATCTTCTGCCCCAAAATCTGTTGTATCAGGATCTGTTGTATTGGAATCTGCTATGGTTAGATTGTCCTAACTGTTTTCGTCTAAAGGCAAACCGTCTGTATCAATATCAAAGCCTGCAAACACAGCAGCAGACGTGCCTTCACTACCTTCAAAGCTGCGTCTTGCCTCAATCACGCCAAAGCCTTCCGACCGCAGATAATGGCTCATCAGCGCCAGCTTTGAAGGCCCATCTTCAACTACAAGCACCGTGACTGACACAGTTTTAACAGTTTTACCGGCATCGCCATCGCCGCCATCGCTATCGACCTTCAGTCGGCAAATGCTTGAAAACCATCTTCAATAAATCAGACTGAGTAAATGGCTTCGTTAAATATCCAGAAGCTCGCACCAGCTTGGCCCTAGCGCGATCAATTAAACCCGTATTGCCCGTCACCATGACAATCGGCGTCCGCTTATAGCGCGAGTGGCGTCTGAGCAGTGAGCAAAGTTCGTAGCCGTCTAGGTTTGGCATTGTGATATTCAGCAAAATTAGATCCGGCTTACTGCGCACAATCTGCATCAGTGCTTTCACTGGGTCGTTAATGGCCACAACCGAAAGGCTCTGATCTGCCAGAAACTTTTGAATCGCATTCAGCACAGTCGGGCTGTCATCAATACAGGCGACTGTGTAGGTTCGGCGCTTGAGAGTAGTCTTGGGGTTGCCTATGCCCTGGCGGCTTGAACTCGTTCTCATCGCTGATACCATTGGCCCTTTGCCATTGATTTGACCCGAGCTTTGAGAGTCACTTTGCGCATTAAATAGCTGAGCATTCACGTTAGCGTTAAGCGGTAGTTTGCTAGTGAGCGGGTCACCAGCAGATCGCTGCTTGCTGTTGCGCTGACACAGCTCCACAATTGGTCGCAAGTCTAGGTTGCAAAAGGTCGGAATGCCTTCTGTCTGGGGTGCTGGAATCAGCGCGTAGCTGCCTTCTCGAATGCTCAAAAAGGATTCAATCACTTCAGTTGCGATCGCGCCCACAAGCTGTCCTGCCTGCTCATTCGTCAAATGCTGCTGCTCTACTAGCCAACAGATCGCCCGATAGTCCCGGCTGACCACTTCATCAACTTCATCAGACCCCTCAAATAGCCGCCGCATCTGATCTTTTTCAGTCTTAGGCAGTCCTTGATTAAGCAATTGCAGCTGCCGATCTAGCCGATCAAACGCATCGACTGAGCTAGTGGCAAAGTTAAGCTGACCCCGATTGAACAAGAGCCGCCATTCCGACGCTCGGGCAGTGAGCTTTAAACAACCACTCACCTGACGACTAATTAACTGGGCCAGCAAACTTAGAGGATGCAGTTTGTGAGCGGCACTGTAACTGGTGCTAGAACGGCTGTTGATCATCTATCTACGCCAAGCCCTTGAAAACAGGCATACGAAGCAAGCATATAGCAAATGGTGGAATCTTAAGCATACTAAAGATTCCCAAAGATACAGAAAATGGCCTTGCAGCTACCCTGACTGAATCCCTAATTAGTCCCATTAGGCTTTATCAGACTACTACAGAGTTGTACTGGAAAAGCCGGGTTAGAAAAGCTGTACTGGAAAAGCCGTACGGGCACCAGCAAACGGACAGATCCAACCCCAATTTATACCTATATCAAAAACAGCTTGCCCAATTCACCTGCAATCTAATCGCTGTATAGCAGTTCATCCAGTCCACCCATAAAGGTGATAAAAAGAAGGTCATGAAAATAATTTGTTTCTAAAGATACATTAGTTCTTTAGCCAACACGGATATGGTTACTACCGACAGCAGGGACAGCCCCTGCTTTTGTACTACAACACGAGAACCAACGTAATCATGGGATTTTTTAAAAGAATTTTTGGTAAAGACAAGCCAGCAGAGGCCTCTTCCAAAATCAAGCGTGGCGTTGCTCAAGCGGCTGCCACTAGCAGCGGTGGCGACAGCGTTCCCGACTATAAAGTAGGCGTCGATGGCAAGTTTGATGAAAGTGGTCTGGCTAAGCGAGTAGCGCTGGCTTTTGATGAAGACGCTCAGCTAGACGATGTAGATACGCTTTGGGTCGCTCAGCTCAGCGGTACCGTGGTGCTAAAGGGCAAAGTTCCTAGCCAAGCCATTTTAGACAAAATGGTCAGTGTCGCTAAAGGCGTCGATGGCACCGATGCAGTGGATACCAAGCAGGTCGAGATCGGTTAGAGTGCTCAGCTTTAAATCGTGACTAAGACAACTTGTACGAAATTATTAGCTGTAACCGGCTTAGATGAAAAGGGAGGCCCACGGTCTCCTTTTTTTGTGGATGAAATACCCCTTAAAATAGGGCGAGTCCATATATATACTTGGCGTCCGAAACTATGAGCGAACAGACAAGCAACTCAGACAATTCTGCGGTTAATTCTGCGGCCAAGATTCCGGTAGTAGTCAACGGCGCACTCGGCAAAATGGGCCGCGCCATTGTCAAAGCCGTGTCAGCAGCTGACGATATGACCTTAGTCGGTGCGATTGATCGTAACCCCGCCTTTTTGGGTCAAGACATTGGCGAGGTGATTGGCACTGAGCCGCTTGAAATTCCGGTGATGACTGATTTAGAAGCCACGCTGGTGATGGCTCAAAACGAAGCTCCTCAGGGGGGCAGTGCGGTGATGGTTGATGTCACTCACCCAGATAGCGTGTATGGTTCGGCCCGTGCGGCCCTTGCATATGGGGTGCGGCCTGTAATTGGCACTACTGGCATGAGCCCTAAGCAAATTCAAGACCTAGCTGATTTTGCGGATAAGGCCAGCACTGGCTGTTTATTAATTCCTAACTTTTCGATTGGGATGGTGCTGTTGCAGCAGGCGGCTTTGCAGGCAGCGGCCTACTTTGACCATGTGGAAATCATTGAGCTGCACCATAACCAAAAAGCCGATGCGCCTAGCGGTACGGCGGTTAAGACGGCGCAGA
>QBMP01000273.1:1246-2930 GCA_003242115.1 Phormidesmis priestleyi | reverse complement strand
AAGCAGTACAATTCGCCCGAAGTCGAAGAAACCGAAAAAATGGCGGGCGCTAGAGGCAGTCAAACCGCAGATGGCGTCAGAATTCACAGCATTCGGCTGCCGGGGCTGATTGCCCATCAGGAAGTGATTTTTGGTGCAGCCGGTCAGTCTTATACGCTGCGGCACGATACGAGCGATCGCATCTGCTACATGCCCGGTGTGCTGCTGTGCATTCGCCGAGTATTGCCGCTGAAGTCGATGCTTTACGGGCTAGATAAAATTTTGTAGAGCTGCTTTGTCTAGCCCTTTTGGGTCAGCTCTTTCTAGTCGGTTTTTTCTGGTCGGCTCTTTTCGGTCGGCTCAAAAAACCCTTTAAAAAGAAAAAGGCCTGACCCCTTTAAGCCCCCAGGGTCAGGCTCTAATCTACAAAGCGTATACAGTCCCGGTTTCATCTCTCCTAAAATGCCCCATAGGAATCAATGAATGGGATTTGTATGCGCTTTGTAGATAGTGACCTTATTGTTCGCTAAACGACTCATTGCCACATCACAGTAAATACGGAACTTAGAACAGTCCTACTTTGAATATTGACCTTGTTATCCGTATATTCACGCTTTTCATATTTTCTATTGGCCGTATCTTGCCTGAGTTTTGATGAGGAAGCGATCGCGGAACCAGTGCCTGTCCCGCTAAACTGGTGGCTATGGATGAGATGCAAACCGCTTCGCAGATTCAGCCCTTAGCGCCAGATATTGTGCATTTGATGGCGGCTGGCGAGGTCATAGATTCGCTGGCAGCAGTCGTGCGGGAACTGGTAGAAAATGCCTTAGATGCGGGTGCAACTCGGATTGCGGTGAGTCTGTGGCCGCAGCAGTGGCAGGTGCGGGTAGCCGACAATGGCGCGGGCATGGCTTTGGTGGATTTGCAGCAGGCCGCCGCCGCTCATGCAACGAGCAAAATTTCGACTCGTCCGGATCTGCTGAATGTGCGGAGCTTGGGCTTTCGCGGGGAAGCGCTGCACAGCATGGCGCAGTTGGCGCAGCTGACGATTTGCAGTCGGGCTCAGCTTAGTTTTGACCGGGCAGATCTTGCCTCGACAGATTTTGATCACGCAGATCTTGATCGGGGCTTTCAGATGAGGTACGACGCTGAGGGCAAGCCGCAGCAGATTGAGGAAGTGGCGATCGCTCCCGGCACTATCGTCAGCGTCAGCCAGTTATTTAGCCATTGGCAGGCTAGACGTCAGACCCCTTCAGCGACTCAGCAGCTCAAGGCCGTCAGTCAGCTCATTCAGCAGCTAGCGTTGTGCCATCCTCACATTACTTGGCAAATTGAAAAAGACAATGCGCCCTGGCTGTCACTGTGGCCGGGGCCGACGGCAAAAACTATCATTCCTCAGCTTTTGCGCAGCGTTCGAGATACTGATTTAAAAGAGCTGCGGGCAGATGATCTATATTTAGCGGTGGGCTTGCCGGATCGCTGTCATCGCCGCCGAGCCGACTGGGTACGGGTGGCAATCAATGGTCGGCCCGTAGTAGTGAGTGAGCTTTCTTATGCCCTGATCAATAGCTTTAGGCGGACGCTGCCGCGCGATCGCTACCCCGTTTGCTTTTTACATCTAACCCTGCCGCCGACTCAGCTCGATTGGAACCGGCACCCAGCTAAGTCGGAGATTTATGTGCAGGAAATGGCGGGACTGTGCGAT
>QBMP01000273.1:0-1236 GCA_003242115.1 Phormidesmis priestleyi | reverse complement strand
TACTGCCGCCGTAAATCAGCTTTTGCAGACTGAACCTTACAGCGAAGCGGCTCAAAGCTTTCGGGCGAGTGAATTGGTCAAAGCAGCGGAACAGGCGGGTAGTTATCAAACTTCCAGGCAAATTCAGCCCTTGCTAGCGCCGGACTTAGTTGAGCAGACTGCGGTTGATCTGTCGGATTCCTTGCCGCGATCGCTGCCAGATCTCCAATCCCTTAAGGCAATAGCTCAAGTTCACGGTCGATACATTTTGGCCGAGCAGGAAAGCGGTCTGTGTTTGATTGAGCAGCATATTGCGCATGAGCGGGTGCTGTATGAGCAGCTACAGCAGCGCTGGCAAATCGTGCCGCTAGAACCACCTATTGTGCTGGCGGATTTGAGCGCTGATCAGGTGGAGCGATTGATGGAAATTGGCCTAGAGGTCACCCCCTTTAGTGAAAATCTGTGGGCGATTCGCAGCGTACCGGAGCCGCTGCACAAACGCGATGATTGTGCCGATGCGCTTAAAGAACTGAGTCAGGGCACAGACTTGGAGGCGGCTTTGGTGGCTACCGCCTGTAGAACGGCGATTCGTAACGGCACAGCGCTGAGCTTGATAGAGATGCAGACGCTGGTGGATCAGTGGCAAAAGACGGCGCGATCGCGTACCTGCCCGCACGGACGCCCAATTTGCCTAACGCTCAAAGAATCTAGCCTTGCCAAGTATTTCCGGCGAAGCTGGGTGATTGGCAAAAGTCATGGTATTTGACAGCTTGTTTGACGGCTGACAAGCGGAAATAATTTGCCTACGCAAAAAAGATTGCGCCCATAGAACTAGCTGGCAGACTAGCTAGGCGTCTTTTGCAAGGTCGCGTTTTCTTCCGGAATAATCGCACCTTCTACGGGGCACACCTGTAAGCAGATGCCGCAGTCGATGCAGGTGTCAAAGTCAATCCAGTACCAGTTGGTGCCTTTTTTATTTTTTCCCGGCCCTTCGTCAATGCAGGCTACCGGGCAAGCATCTACACAGTCAGCAATGCCTTCACAAACGTCGGTCACAATGGAATGGGCCACGGGGATTTTTGCTCTGTAAAAATAACGAATCTGCTATCAGCTTAGTGAAGAATCTCGATATCGGGCAAGCCCTGATCGCTAATCCAGGCAATTCGAGCGATGTTGCGTTTTTGAGCGATCGCTCTCACCTCCTCTGCCGACTGGGTTAAATCCAACCCAATTTCCACTCGCACCCGTATGCGCTGA
>QBMP01000272.1 GCA_003242115.1 Phormidesmis priestleyi | reverse complement strand
GCCGAGGGTGGAGTCGGCGGCGCGTTCGGGATGGGGCATCATGCCAAGGATGTTACCGGCTCGGTTACAGATTCCGGCGATGTTGTTGAGTGAGCCGTTGGGGTTGGCGTCGTCGGTAGGGTTGCCGGTAGCGTCGCAGTAGCGGAAAAGCACCTGATGGTTGTCTTCTAAGGCTTTGAGGGTGTCGGGTTCGGCGTAGTAGCAGCCTTCTCCGTGGGCGATGGGGAGGGTGATGATTTGGCCTTGTTGGTATTGCTGAGTCCAGGGCAGGTCGGTGCGCTCTACGCGCAGGGGGAGGCGATCGCACACAAAATGCAAATCCCGATTTCGCACTAACGCCCCGGGCAAGAGGCCCATTTCTGTCAGTACCTGAAAGCCATTGCAGATACCGATGACGAATTTTCCTTGGCGGGCATGGTCGGCGGTGGCTTGCATCGCCGGAGAAAACTGAGCTAAAGCTCCGCAGCGCAAATAATCGCCGTAGCTAAAGCCACCCGGAACGACCACCACGTCAATGTCGGCCAGATCGCTGTCTTCGTGCCAGATCATGCGAGTGGGCTGATGCAAAATGTCACGGAGAATGTAGGCGATATCGCGATCGCAATTCGCCCCCGGAAAAACAATCACGCCAAAATTCATTGCTCTTTTCCCTTTTTGTTTTCTGTTTTATTTAAGCTACTGCCGCTGTAAACACTTCAATGCGGTAGTTCTCAATCACCGGATTAGCCAGTAGCTGATCGCAAATCTTATCTAGCTGCTGTTGAGCTAGCGCTTCACTCTCAGCCGTCAGCTCTAGCTCAATGTACTTACCAATGCGTACCTTAGAAACATTGTCATAGCCCATATGGCTGAGGCCAGCGCGCACCGCCGTCCCTGCCGGATCGAGTACAGAAGGCCGCAGCGTCACATACACTTTGGCCTGATATAGAAAAGTCTCAGAAAGCTGCGCCACAAGAATCACGCCTTTGAATAAAAGCGAGCTGAAAAGGACTGTGTGATCCTACCGCAATAATCTCCCTTGAATCCGCTCTAGTTTGGCTCTAGTTTCGTCTGAGCTAGCTTAAGCTAGACATAAGTCAGCTTTCACTGACCTTCAAACCGTATTCTTTACCGTCAGTCACAGGCAAATGAACAGCCGCCGCACCCGCAGTCAAAGTCAGGTTTTAGACCTATTAAAACAGCTCAAAGAGGCGATCTCAGCGCAAGATCTGTACCTAAAGCTACGGCAGCAAGAAATCAGCATGGGGCTAGCGACGGTGTACAGAGCCTTAGACTCCCTCAAATTAGAAGGCGTCGTGCAGGTGCGCCCTCTGCCTAGCGGCGAATCCCTGTACAGCCTTGCCAAAGAAGATACGCATCATCTCACCTGTGTCCGCTGCGGCGATTCTGCCATCATGGATGAATGCCCGGTGCATGGGCTAGAAAGCCATCTCACCGAATCTCATCATTTTCAAATTTTCTACCATACGCTGGAGTTTTTTGGCCTGTGCGAGAAGTGCCAAGCTTCCTAGTGAGGATCGCTTAGATTCAGCAATCATTCTCTTATGGCCACAGGCTGACCGAGAAACCCCATCGCTTCTTCGCACCAAGCGATCCAGGCAAGCTGCTGGCGAATGCCTGCGCGTAACGACAAATACTGAAACTGACTTTCACGAGAGAGTTCTAGCGCCTGGGCGTATTGCTTGGCAATACTTTGATAGCTTTTGAGCTTTTCTTTGTGCTGACTGTAATAGCCTTGCAGGGTTTGGATCAAGGTGTCGGTAGGTACGGTGTGGCCGACCGATAGCTTAATCAGCAGATCGGATTTGATCGGCGAAATCGCCTCAATTTCACCAATCCACCGCTGCAAAAGCTGCCGTCCGCTATCGGTAACGGTGTAATTT
Organism: Phormidesmis priestleyi; assembly: GCA_003242115.1. GTDB lineage: Bacteria > Cyanobacteriota > Cyanobacteriia > Phormidesmidales > Phormidesmidaceae > Phormidesmis > Phormidesmis priestleyi_A. The sequence continues at coordinate 4,137 of QBMP01000272.1, read as the reverse complement.
TTTTTAGTAGGGCGATTGAGCTGCTCAATTTTTTCAGAAGATAGATGCTGATCGGCTTCGAGTTTGGCCAGCGCTTTATAAATTTGCTGATGGCTAGCGCTCCAAAAGCAATCGACCGATTTATTAAAGCGTTTTACTAAGTCATAACCGCTACAGGGCTGATTGATCAGCGCCGCCAAAATCGCGTAGGAAAGCACCATATGCAAAAGCCAGAATAGTCATCTATAAGCATATTAGGGTATTTGGCTGAAGAAATATGCAAACCTACACGTCAGCTCTGGTGCGATCGCGGACTAGCAGATCAACAGCACTCGATCAATTCCAGGTGTTGAAGCACAAGATGGTGCATGAGGCTCAGCTTGCGATGATTTGGCTGTATTACAGGGATAATCTCATATCCAAAAAATATCCAAAAAGAGATTGGGTGAGTGAGCTGTTGTTGATCAGCATTGCTGAGCATAGTTTTGTGCACAGTCTTTTTGGAACCATTCCGTTTCAATTCTGTTCTTTCTTTTTCGGCTTGCACTTGATTTCGATATGGAAATCTCCTTCAACTGAGCCATGAGTGAGTATAGGGATACCAGTTGAGCCCGATACTTTAACGCCGAACTTCAAGGTAATTTCTTCGACATCGGCGAAAGGAACATTTTGGAAAGCGCCGATCGCGTAGCGGGCATAATTCTGAAGCTTGGCATGAACTTCGCTGAGCTGTACTTTGACTTCGTTGATGCCCATCCGCTCATACTCATCGTCGTCGTTAGCCGTTGGCGTATCGGGTAAAGCTAGGGACTCTGCCGCTTCGATAAAAAGCGTGTAGTCATTGCCGTGTTCATCTTCAAATACCAGACGATCCACATCCGTCATATTCAAGCCTCTAGTCTGTTCAGGTTATCGGCTATCTTAAGGGGAATATGCACCTTAATCGGTATTTTCCTGAAAAGCAGTAGAGCTTATGGCCCGTTACGCCCTCGTCGTTGGAATATCTGAGTATAAAAGCAGACATCTCGCTAATTTAAGTAAGCCAGAGCAGGATGCTGATGCGATCGCATCCCTGCTAGACAAGTATGGCCAGTTCGATACAAAACCAACGGTCTTAAAAGGTGAGGTCACCAGAGCACAGTTAGTTGAAGCGCTGCAAACATTTCTGGAGAAGCAAGCAGTCAACAGCGACGCCTTTATCTACTTCACGGGTCACGGTATTGGCGTTCGAGATGATCCCTTTGAAGAGCAAGGACATGGGTGCCTAGCGACCTCAGATACTGAAGTAACAGTGGAATCTAAACAGGTTACTTCTCAAACGAAAGCAATTCCTTTCACGGGGCTGAATGGCCTTATCCAGAAGGCTAACTTGAGCAGTCTGGTGATGATGATTGATGCCTGTCATAGCGGTGACTTCGTTGGCAAAGCTGCTTACGAGCAGAGCTTCACGGCCTTTAATAGCAAATCAGATTGTCTGCTAATTTCAGCCTGTCGCGGCTTTGAAGAAGCGCTAGCGAAAAAGAGTGAAGACCATAGCCTGTTTACCAGCGCAGTCTTAGAAGCATTAGTTCCCGAAAACGCAGATAGAGCGGGCGCGATCACCAGCGGTCGGCTAGCAGATGCGCTGAAGTTAACTCTAAAGGGCAGTCCGCAAAAGCCGGAGGCATACGGCAAAGGCTTAGGTCTAAAAATCATAGAATTTCCGCCTGAAGAGCGAGTGAGCGCCGCCGCTGTAAGCCCTGGTAATGGCAGTGCTGTTCCCCTTTCCCGCCTTCCTACGGTGCCTCTGCAAATGCCGCCGTTGCCCGATCACTTTGTTGAACGCCCAGAACAGCAAGAGCGCGTCAAAGCAGACCTGCTCTGCGAAGGGACAAAAGCAGGCACCTTAGTTGTCAGCGCTATCTATGGCTTAGGGGGTATCGGTAAGTCTGTGCTGGCGACAAAGCTGGCAAGAGATCTGGATGTTCAGGGCCATTTTTCGAATGGCATTTTGTGGGCTACTTTAGGGCAGAATCCCGATATTCTGCCCCTGCTGAGCGGCTGGATACAGGCGCTAGGCGATAACGACTATAAGCCGACGGCCACAGAGTCAGCCTCTAATCATCTGAGGACGCTGCTGTATGACAAGCGCGTTTTGCTGGTGGTTGATGATGTCTGGAATCCAGAGCATTTAGAACCTTTTCGGGTTGGCGGTGAAGGGAGCTGCGTTCTGGTCACCACCAGGGAAGCGAGAATTTCAGGTGCTCACCGCTATGAAATCGGTGTGATGAGTCCGGCGCAGTCGCTAGAGCTGATGACGCAGAAGCTATCTGAGCCGCTGAGTGAGATAGCCACACGGCAAGCCTTGTCCTTTGCTGAACGAGTCGGCTATCTTCCTTTGGCTTTAGAACTAGCTGCTTCCCAGATAGAAGATGGCGTGCCCTGGCAAGAGCTACTCGCAGACTTTAAAGAAGAGTTTGCTCGACTAGAGAGACTAGATGTCTACGGTCAAACGGAGATGCCGGATGATGAGAAGCGTCGTAAATATAGCCTGGTGGCGTGCTTTAACCTAAGTTTGAAACGACTCTCTCAAGAGCAACTGAGGCAGTTTGCTTGGCTGGGGGTGGTGCCAGAAGATGTGGGCCTGACACAAGAGATGGCCGAAACACTATGGCAAGTGCCCCGTCGCCAAGCCGGTTCAATCCTGAGCACCTTTAGAGCCAAGTCTTTAGTGTTGCAAGGCGCGAAGCAAGCGGATGAGCGACCTAGCTATCGGATGCATGACTTGATGCATGACCTCGCACAACGTCTGTTAATGAGTTCTCCGCAGCCGCTGATCGAAGGCGAACTACCGGGACTAGGTTTGACTAATAAAGCCGAAGCACATAGCCAACTCCTTGAGCGCTATCGGGAAAAGACTCATAAGGGCCAGTGGCATACGCTCAAAGATGACGGTTATATCTATGCCTCTCTGACCTGGCATATGGAGCAGGCGAAGCAGCCTGAGGCGATTCATCAACTGCTGCGAGTGAGCAATGAGGAAGGCCGTAATGGTTGGTATGAAGCTTGTGATGCGATTGGTAAGCCTGTTGGGTTTGTGAATGATATGGGTCGAGCCTGGACACAGGCTGCGAATAACTATGAACAGACACCCAGCCAAACGGTCGTGCGGTTATTTCGCTATGCGCTGATGCGGGCCTCCCTCAACAGCTTGGCGAGTAATGTGCCTGCCCAGCTAGTGGGCGCTCTAGTCGAGAAAGGGATTTGGCAACCCGCCCAGGGGTTGGCCTATGCTCAACAGGCTCAAGATCCCTGGCAAAGAGCTGAGTGTATTGCTGCCATTGTGCTGTATATGCCAAAGGCTCTATTGCCAGAGGTTCTTAAGATAATTAGTCAGATTAAGGATGCAGTTTATCGATCTTACGTTCTAAGCAAAGTGGCAGAACAGTTTCCCGAAGTATGGCCAGAGGTATTGAGCGCGATCCAACAGATTCAAGATCGTTATGGCCATCATCGCCAACAAACACAAGGGTTTTCACATAGAGGTCTAGCGCTGAGACGCATCGTACAGAAGCTGCCAGCGCAATATCTGGGTCATGCTCTTGGTATTGTTCGTCAAATTCAAGATGAGTCTGATCGGGCGATGGCTTTGATAGCTCTGGCAGAGCACTTGCCAGAGCTATGGCCAGAAACGCTGAGTGTAACGCGCGAAATCGAGGATGAATCTGATCGGGCTTCTGCGCTGCGTGGGCTAGCCAAGCACCTGCCAGCGGAGCTATTACCAGAAGCGCTGAGTGTAACGCGCGAAATCGAGGATGAATCTTCTCGGGCTTCGGCGCTGAGTCAGCTAGCCCAGCGCCTGCCAGCGGAGCTATGGCCAGAAGCGCTGAGTGTGACGCGCGAAATCAAGGATGAATCTTCTCGGGCTTCGGCGCTGAGTCAGCTAGCCCAGTACCTGCCCGATCTATGGCCAGAAGCGCTGAGTATGACGCGCGAAATCAAGGATGAACGGTATCGTGCTGATGCACTGCGTGAGCTAGCCAAGCACCTGCCCGAGCTATGGCCAGAAGCGCTGAGTATGACGCGCGAAATCAAGGATGAATCTTCTCGTGCTTCGGCGCTGAGTGAGCTAGCCAAGCACCTGCCCGAGCTATGGCCAGAAGCGCTGAGTATGACGCG
>QBMP01000271.1 GCA_003242115.1 Phormidesmis priestleyi | reverse complement strand
TGGTGATAACGCTCGTATTCAAGCGCACTGATATCGCTTTCGCTGAACTCTAAACGGATCATGACAGCTCACTCCGGCAAAAGGGCTATCTTAATTTCACCATGTCCCTGAAATTAGTTCAAGTTGGAACCGCCTGGAGTATAGCATCTCCGTTCCGGGTCTTCATTCCGGACTCTCTCGAACATGATCAAGAGCCGGGGACTTTTAGTCCCCATTTCATTATAAACTATGGACTTTCAGTCCATAGTGGTTCAGTTTTCTTAATTATTGAATTGACTCTTTTCGGACATGTCTTCTATAAAACGGCTGGGCTGACCAGACCAACTTATGTAGGTGAAATCCCTAGCTCGTGTCGCTGTAACATAGAGCAGATGACGCTCGCGTTCGATGCTCTCTTGCTTAGCCCGCTTATCAGTTTCGGCATTAACCGCCTGGGTTAGCGGCAAATTTTGCGCGGAAACCTGTATGGCAAAAACGGCTTTAAACTCTAACCCTTTAGAACGATGCATAGAGCCAACATGAACGGCTTTAGCACTGCCAGCGCTTTGATTATCTAACAGCACAACCGGAATACCTGCGGCTGTTAAATGGGTTTTCAGATCCTTAAATAAGTATTTTGTGCGTGCAAAAATGCCTATTTCGTCCGCGTGCAATCCGCGAGCGGTAAGTTTCTGAACTTCTGCTGTGACAAATTTGGCTTCTTCTTCTGGGCCACTAAAGCCCTGGAGAATAGGATGCGGGCCTTGGAGCAAGCTGATGGTTCCTTTCCTAGATTCTTGTCCTCCGTTCAAGTCGTCGCTGGATATGGCGATTAGATTATCGGCGAAGCGTCGAATTTGTTCGGTTGTGCGGTAGTTGACCTTTAGTATATTGGAACGGCCTTGAATGTTGATACCCAAGGACTTGAAACTAAAACGTCCTTGGTAAATGCGCTGATTGCCGTCTCCGACCATCATAAATTCTTCGCCTTTTCTACCAGCCAAGGCAGATAGAAACTTTAGTTCTTGCGGGCGGAGGTCTTGAACTTCATCTACGATGACAGCATCGAATGGACTATCCAACCGTCCTGACTCTATGGCTATAGTCGCTCTGCGGAAATAATGGCTCCAGTCCAGCTTGTGTTGAGTGTCTAGGCTATGAAGGACTTGTTCAAAAATCTGCCAGACGTTTTTGCGATCGCGCACGCCCAACCCTTTTCCCCGGCCAGATCGACTCACCGAACGATATTCGTCCCAGTGAGAAACACCGTTTGGCTGTATGACAAACTGCCATTCTTGCCAAAGTTCTAGTCCTGTTAACGGACAACTATCTGAACTAAAAGAGTCAATGAGATCTTTGATCTCTTCGTCATTGATAATTTCGTATCGTTGTCCAGCTTGTTTGAGAATGTCGCCAGCCTGCTTGGCAACTGTTGCTACGACGATATTATCGAGTTCTGCTTCGGTACAAAGAAGCTTGAGATTTCGAGTGAGGTTATCGCAGAGTGTGGTGACGAAGGTAGTGAGCAGCACCCGCTTTCCTTTCCGGGCAAGATGTCTGGCCCGATGAAGAGCGACGACTGTTTTGCCCGTGCCAGCAGAGCCTGTTACTTTCACTGGGCCATTGAAGTTGCCAGTGGCTAAGCGCTTCTGAGAGGGATGTAGAAAGCCAATCCAGGTGGCGAGCGGGGCTTTGAGAATTTTTTCTAACTCGGCCTGACTTTTGACTGTGACAAATCTTCGCTGCGTATCTTCGTTTTCTAGTGGAGATGCATTTATTTTGGGCAATGGCGGTGTGACAAGCTCCCCAAGAGCTACCTGAAGAAGCCTTTCGCTCACTTCTTCCGGTAATTTTTCGATGATTTTAAGTAGGTCTTCTTCGGTGAGTAGCTTGCGAGTGACAGGTAACCATGAGGGGGGTAAGCCCAAACTCAAAAGATAGTCATCTTCGTGGCTATCGAAGAGTCCGATTTGATTAGCTTGCCAAAACTGGCGATCACTCAAGATAGCTTCGGCAGATTCTGTGACTTCAACAATCTGGAGTGCGCCGGTTTTATTGTTTAACTCGACTTTGCGATTTTGTGCCCAGTTGTAGGCATCGTCGTGGTGTCCGGCGTGGAGTAGTGCCCAGGTGTCACCCTCTTTGTAGATGACGGCGCGTAAGTCACGGCTGATGCGGGCTGACCATAAGTTATCGCTTTTGGCTTTAGTCACCCTTTCAAGACTGACTCCTGGTTGGGTTGGGTTGTCTTGAAACTTGAGCATGAACTCAGTGGTTCGCTTCACTTCTGAACCGCTGAGATCGCCTAGAGACTTGAGCAAAGATTTATAAATTAAAACGTTCATGCCTCGGCGTCCTCCAGTGCTTTCACAATTCGAGCAAGCGCCTGAGGATCGTCAGGGTCTATAACCATTGTGTTTAACCCTTGCTCGCTTAGCGTTTTAACCGTCTGGGAGGTATCTATACCCGTATCTTCTAATAGAAATAGGGACTGGGTATCCCGACTGACGCTGGCTACGTACTGACCCACGACGCCCGCATCGTCGGAGACATCGCCGCCTTCCTGTAAGGTGGTTTGTTCGTCTATTTTGAGGGCATTGAGTAAGGTCTGCCAAGCTGGGGAGAGGAGGGATACGAATTCTGATAGTTCGTCCTGCTGAGTCATAAATAGCGACTCGTTGGACTCTGCTGGTAGAGCACTGTGGGCTTGCTGAGAGTCTTCAAACCAATCGGCGCGATCGCGAATTTCACTGGCTTGAGTTTTACCCATCAGGGCGCGGCCTATACGATAGAAAATCTTAGCCATTTTGTCTCTGTCGATCAGATCTCCAACGGGGATTTCGGAGACTATATATCCTTCGCTTCTCAACTCGTCACGAATGGCGTGATCGCGTTTTTGGATTTCAGGATTACCATGCAATGTCTTGCTCATCCCATCCAAGTAAACGCAGATTCCCTCGGTGCGCTCGTCAGGGTCTTCAAAGAAAAAGTCAGGAATCGTCGTTCCTAAAGGTCTACCCAGATCGATGATGTACTGTGCAATCGGATCTGGAAGGCCCGAACGCTTGATCATTTCTTGTAGGAGTGCCTCAGGCTGGTTGACGGGCCGGTGATTTGTATCCTCCGGTTTGGCCGGTAGCTTGGGTGGAATATCGTGACTCTTAGTGAGAATATCTTCCCATTTCGTTAGTTTTTCAATGGCCGTATGGCGGTTGAGATAGCGGTGATAGTAAGCGTTCCGGAAGGTGAATAAGCAGTCGATACAGGCTGTTTCGCATTTGGACTGGCAGTTGGTTAGTACGTCTAGGGCCGCGCTGATGATATCTGGCCAGCGGCTGATGAGTTGCTCTAATAGTCCAGAGCCTCCGGGCATAGGGTCATAGAGGAGTGCATCGACTTGTTCGCTGCCTGGGCGAGCAATGGTCAGAACCTGAAGATCGTCTAGCTCCATGTCCAGAATATTGCCAGCACCGTATCGAATGGCTTCAAGCACGCTGTAAGCTTCCTGTTGGTTTTCACAATCTTGAATGCTAAGCGCGTCGGCCACGATATTGGCATATATACCAGCAGGCGTGATTTTCCGGTTGCAGCGCTGCTGGTGGTCTTCAGAAAATTTCTGTAGATCTGCTGGCGAGCTGAAGGGTGAGCGGCTATGACCGCAAACCAAGCAAATATGGTATCCGAGCTGTCCATTGCGAGTCAGACTGGCTGCACCTACGTTAACTAGGCGCATATGTACGTTGCGTCTGACCTGCACTGGGCGTGGCCCCCAGTTGAAGGCAAGTCCTCCGTTATGTCGGTCTTGCTCATAGCCTAAGATGGTGACAGGAAGCTGAAGGCGGTTATCTTCGTCATCTGAGATGTTCGACTGGTGGGAGAGATCTAGGTCACAGATCGGGACTGCTTGCAGACTTGACGCCATTAGCGCAGATGAAATCTGACCAGTGCCGATTTCGGTAATGGCTTCATGAGCAATATCTACTTGAAAATTTGTCGGTTCTTCGGGTTCTAAGTGAAAGAATCGAGGAACAAATCGCTGACCGTTGGCATAGATAAGGTTGCCTGGGACATACTCTCTTAGTGCAACGCTGGGAGGGCGAGGCAGCTCAAAGTTTTTGAGCCAGTTGAGGCTGCGGGGAATTTGGGGCGTTCCTCGAATGGAGCCTATATCCAGGCCATATCCTGGTAAAAAGCCTTCTGCGGCGAGAACGCTGTAGGTGTTGATGTCGTCGTAGCCTTCGGCTCTGCTGCGGTTGCGGCTGTTGGTGCCTTTTAGCGCTTTTACAAGGCGATCGCACCGCCAGAACAAGGCTTCTTCCTCTGGATCGAGCGCAGCTTTTTCCGTCCTAACGGCTTCTAATCGACTGAGCTGCTGCCTTGCCCACTGCAAGCGTCGCCATAGTCTTTGAATGACTAGGGTAAGGGCATCGCCCATCGTTGCAATGTGATCTTTAAGGGAAGATTCTCTGACTGCAATGGTGTCAGCTTCCGGCCAGCTTTCTGCGAAGGCTGTTCTGATGTGCTCATACAGGATATGGCTATGCTTTTGCAGCAGCCGAGTAAGGCTGCTGACTTCTAAGGGTTCGCGGCGAATAAAGCCAGTCTCTTCAAAGAGATAGTGGCTGACTTTGTTAGGAAAACAATCGTTTAGGACGTTCTCAATTTCCTGCTGCTCGGCCTCTGGAAGTGAAGACTCTTTGCGTGCAAGCTGGTGCAGGAGTGTGAGCACGGTTGCGTGAACGTGCTTCCCGACCATCAGCGTGTTGCGCAGATTTAAACGGGGTGGATCAATTTGTCCATCTAGCAAGCGAAGCGGGTCTTTGAAATAGGCGCGGTCATGACTGGCGGGCCTTGCGTAGGAAAGGTTGACAGCCATGCGATGACGTCTACCCGCACGTCCAGCTCTTTGCCAATAGTTGGCAGGCAGCGGTGGAATGTTACGCATTAGGATAGAGTCTAGCGAGCCAATGTCTACGCCCATTTCCAGTGTTGGCGTACACACTAGGGTATTGAGTCTTTCGCTTTCTCCTTTAAACTGGCGTTCAATAATTTCGCGCTCGTCACCGGGTACTTGAGCAGAGTGTTCTCGGGGGCGGAGCATGGTGAATTGCTCGTCGAGTACCTGAAGATCGTAGTTGTCTTGGCTTTCTGGCTCGAAGGTGGTGGTGCCACTACAACGCCATGCCATACAGGCCATGTGGGGCGTCGGACGAGGATGGGCTCGGCGACATACATTACAGCGGTAAACGCCTGTGCTGCTAGCAAGACGTAGTTTATCTGCATCGATTTGATAAACTCCCTCGCTTCCTGGCAAGCGGCTATTACGCCAGCCATATAAGACACTGGGCGCTAAGAGCTTGATATCCTCGGTCAGGCACGACCATAGGTCATCGAAGAGTGCTTCGATTTGTCCTGCGGTAGCGCCCCAGCTACGGGCGGCTTGACGGGCAACAGTATCACCTTTTGCGCTGAGCCATTGCTGAACTCGGGCTTCGCTATCACCCGTATCACGGGTAAGCTTTAGTCCTTTGGGCACACCTTTGAGAATAGGCATGTAGCCACGCTGAACTTCAAAGTCTCCTTCTTTCCAGATCTGGGAGAATAAACGGCCTTCTCGATCTAGCAAAATGTTGTTTCGACGGTTGTTGTCTAGCAGAGAGGCGACACCGTTTACCAAGTCCTCTGCGGAGATGCCGATTTGCTTAGACCAGTGTTGAATAAAGGAAAGATCGGTATTGAGTCCGCCATAATCAATGCGCAAGCGGCCCCAGGGTTCCAGTCCAATTCGCTGCTTTATCCCAACCGATATTTCTCGGAGAATTTGGATGCGGAGAAATCGCTTTCGCTCTTCGGCATGTTTGACGCCTTCTGCTTCTTTGCGATAGGCCCGCCACACTTCGGGAATGAGCGCACGGCTGAGTTCGTCGTCGCAGCAATTCTCATTATGGATGTTAGCTAGTGTCAGCGGGCATATCAAGCTCAAGCCCTTCAATCATAAAAGTGAGCAAATGATCCCAATTATCAAAGCAGACATAGCGGGTTAAGGCTCGCAAGTCA
>QBMP01000270.1 GCA_003242115.1 Phormidesmis priestleyi | reverse complement strand
TGGTGCGCTGGCCTCGCGGGCGGAAAACAATAACACGATCGATCTGGCTGTGCTGGACGGGCTGAAAGATCAGGATGCGTTAAAGGCTTACAAGGTTGTTCACTTTATTCCCTTCGATCCGGTGCATAAACGCACCGAAGCTACTATCAATGGCCCTAACGGCAAGGCTTTCAAAGTGACTAAGGGTGCGCCGCAGGTGATTCTGGCACTGACCGACAATACCCAGACCGACAATACCCAGACCGGCAATACCCAGACCGACAATACCCAGACCGACAATACCCAGACCGACAATACCCAGACCGGCAATACCCAGACCGGCAATACCCAGACCGGCAATACTCAGACCGATAATGCTGAAAAGTCTGCCGTCGAAGAGGCCGTTAACGGATTTGCGGCGCGTGGCTTTCGTTCGTTGGGAGTCGCGCGGGCTGAGGGGGATGGGCAATGGAAGTTTGTAGGAGTGCTGCCTCTGTTCGATCCGCCTCGGGATGATGCTAAGAGTACGATCTCCACCGCAGGCAAGATGGGCGTAACGATTAAGATGGTGACGGGCGATGCTCTCGCGATCGCGCAGGAAACCGCAAAAAAACTGGGACTGGGTGCAAACATTCTCGATGCCAGCAGCTTAGGGGATGTTAAACAGCAGGAAACAGAAAAGACAGCAAAGTCCATTGAGCAAGCCGACGGGTTTGCCCAGGTGTTCCCCGAACACAAGTTCCACATTGTTGATGTGCTGCAAAAACGCGGCCACATCATCGGCATGACCGGCGACGGCGTGAATGACGCTCCGGCGCTAAAGAAAGCGGACTGCGGCATTGCTGTTTCAGATGCGACCGATGCGGCACGGGCGGCGGCAGATATTGTGTTGCTAACGCCGGGACTGTCGGTGATTATTGATGCGATCAAAGAGAGCCGCCGCATTTTTCAGCGGATGAACAGCTACGCGATTTACCGCATCACCGAGACGTTGCGCGTGCTGTTGTTCATGACGCTATCGATCCTGGTGTTTAACTTTTACCCGGTCACCGCCGTCATGATTGTGATGCTGGCGTTGCTCAACGATGGGGCAATTCTCTCCATCGCCTATGACCGGGTTCATTACCGGGATCAACCTGAGGCATGGGATATGCGCACGGTGCTAGGCATCTCTACCGTGCTGGGCGTAATGGGCGTGATCTCGGCGTTCGGCTTGTTTTATTTAGGCGAACGTGTTTTTCAACTTGATCGCGATCGCATCCAGACTCTAATGTATTTAAAACTGTCTGTAGCCGGACATCTCACTATCTTCCTGACCCGCACACAAGGCCCCTTCTGGTCGATTCGCCCTGCCAAAATTCTATGGATCGCCGTTCTCGGCACCCAAATTCTAGCCACGCTGATCGCTGTGTATGGGGTATTTATGACACCTCTCGGCTGGGGTTGGGCAATGTTTGTTTGGGTCTATGCGCTGGTGTGGTTTCTCGTAAATGATCGCGTGAAACTGCTTGCTTATCACATTTTGAGCTTGCCACGGTCGAGACGTAGAAAGCGTCCCGCCACAGCTTAATCGTACCCACCTATCCAAATTGTTCGGTAACCGAGCAGGGACTTGAACAGCCGATGAAAATTTTAGTCTTGAATGCGGGTTCTAGCAGCCAGAAAAGCTGTCTATACGATATCGAAGGATCGCTTCCCACTCAGGCCCCTGCCCCTGTTTGGGAAGCTGAGCTTGATTGGATTACTCCACAAAGTGAAGCTCGAATAACTTCTAAAACCAAAGACAGCGTGCAGCAGGAAGCAACCTTGAGCTTTTCTTCTCGAAAAGAGAGCATTTTATACTTATTGAGCCTTTTGTATAGCGGGCCAACCAAAGTGATTTCATCCCTAGATGAGATTTCTGCTGTTGGCCACAGAGTTGTTCATGGCGGCCAGGATTATCAGTCCAGCGCGATCATAGATGCTGAGGTCAAAGCTGCCATCAATCGGCTCAGTGCGCTAGCCCCCGATCACAATCCTGCCAATTTAGAAGGCATTGAACTGATGGAACAGCTACTCTGCGATGTGCCTCAAGTAGCTGTTTTTGACACGGCATTCCACAGCCAGATGCCTCAGGTCGCAGCAACCTATCCGGGGCCTTATGACTGGTTAGAGCAGGGCATTCGCCGCTATGGATTTCACGGTATTAGCCATCAATACTGCGCCAATAAGTCTGCTCAAATACTGAATCGGTCGCTTGAAGAACTGCGCCTGATTACTTGTCATTTGGGGAATGGCTGCTCTTTAGCGGCGGTGAAAAATGGTCAGAGTATCGACACGACTATGGGGTTTACGCCGCTAGATGGATTAATGATGGGAACTCGCTCCGGTTCGGTTGATCCGAGTATCTTGATTTATCTCATGCGTAAAGGTTACTCAGCGGATAAACTAGATAACATGCTCAACGAGCAGTCTGGGCTAGAAGGGATATCGGGGATATCCCAGGATATGCGAGAAATTAGCAAAGCCGTTAACCAGAATGACAACCGTGCAAAGCTGGCAAGAGATCTCTATATCCATAGGTTAAAAGCCTGTTTTGGCGCTATGTTGATGTCACTAGGCGGTGTTGATGCGATCGCCTTTACCGCCGGTATTGGCGAACATTCTTCCTGGGTAAGAGCTGCGGCCTGCGAGGGGATGGCATTTTTGGGACTGACGTTGGATGTTGAAAAGAATGAGAACTCTCCGGTGGATCGTGATATTGCAACGATAGCGTCTGCGGTGCGAGTTCTGGTGATTAAGGCTAGAGAAGATTGGGCGATCGCACAGTCCTGCTGGCACCTCATACAAAAACGTACGCGCTCAATTGCTGAGTGACCCATTCAAATATATCTCAGGAGGTAAGTTTCGTGGCCAATAAACAACACTTAGCCCTGCTAAAACAGGGAATAGCAATCTGGAACGACTGGAGACAAAAAAATCCCAAGATTCAACCAGACTTGACGCAAGCCAATTTCGAGGGTGAAAATCTGGACGGCGCGAATCTGAACGATGCAGATCTGACGGCGGCAAACCTCCAGGGAGCCTATTTAACAAGGTCGAGTTTAGAGAGGGCAAACCTGGAAAACGCAGATTTGGAAGGCGCTTACTTGGTGGAGACCAACTTTAAGCAGGCCAATCTGACAGGGGCAAACCTTACGGGTGTATTTCTAGAAGAAGCGAATTTTGAATCAGCGAATTTAGAGGCCGCTACACTAGAAGAACTCATACTTCGTCAAGGCCGTCCTCGACCAGACTCTGAATACTATCAAGGAAATAAGAATGCTAGACATTGACATCATGGGATCGAAAGAGATCCAGAGTCTCTTACAACAAGTTGGGTATGGTCACTTGGGCTGTGCTTTCGAAGGGCAACCCTATATTGTGCCAGTCCAATATTATTTAGAAGACTCAACCATTTACATTTTTACCACTGAAGGGCAAAAGACCGAGTATATGGACGCTAATCCGCAAGTGTGCTTGCAAATCGAAGACATTCAAGATCTTCTGCACTGGCGAAGTGTTGTCGCCATCGGCTTGGCCGAGCGGCTTACAGAACAGTCAGACATTGATCGGATTACGCAGTTGGTTAAAGCGCGCAATCCAACGACGCTTTCGCCTGCAATCAGTAGAACCTGGATCGACACCTGGGGGCGTGAGAACGTAGTCGCCATTTATCGCATTCAGCCGAGTGAAATAACTGGAAATCAAAGCCGAAGAGATAACATTACAGAGAGTTAGGATTATGCGCGAATCAGATGCCTCACCTAACATTGGCACCTATCTAGCGGATCTACTTGAATCAATCGGCGTGGAGCATTACTTCACGGTGCCGGGCGACTACAATCTGGTCTTGCTCGATCAGCTATTGAAAAATGATCGCCTAAAAATGATCGGCTGCTGCAATGAGCTTAACGCCGGGTATGCCGCCGATGGCTACGCTCGCGTAAAGGGCGCGGCGGCAGTGGTCGTCACGTTTACCGTCGGCGGACTGAGTTTGGTGAATGCGATCGCCGGAGCCTACGCCGAAGATTTACCTGTGATTGTTATTTCTGGTGGCCCTAACTCTAACGACAAAGCTCAGCACCACCTGCTTCACCATTCTACGGCTGAGTACGACTTCGATCAGGTTTCTCGCATCTTTAAAGAAATTACGGCTGAAGCCGTCGTGATTCGCCACATTGAAGACGCTCATCGCCTGATCTCCCTCGCTTTTGAAGCGGCCATTCTCAAGCGCAAGCCAGTCTATATAGAAGTGGCCTGCAATCTGGCCAACGTCCCGATTCCGCAGTCTGTTCCGCTCCGAATCGAGCGTCGATTTGAGAGTAATCCAGAGGCGCTAGAAGCGGCAGTTGAGGCGGTCGCAAACCGACTGAATCAGGCCGCTAAACCCGCGCTAGTTGCAGGGGTAAGGCTGCGGGCTGCAATGGCGACTGCCGCCTTTCACACGCTGTCAAATCTCTCTGGCTATGCAACTGCGATCGCGCCAAATGCGAAAGGCATGTTTCCCGAAGATGCGCCTCACTTTATCGGCTGCTATTGGGGCGCGGCGAGCAGTCCTGGCTGCGCCGAAATCATGGAATCTTGCGATGCCTATCTTTTTGCTGGCCCTATTTTCAACGACTACACGACCGCAGGCTGGTCTTGCAATCTCGACCGCGCCAAGTTGATTGAAGTGCAGCCCGACCGAGTCGTCCTGGCCGAGGCAGAATATGCGCAGGTGAACATGCAAGAATTTTTCATTACGCTAAGCGCTAAAATTCAGCCCAACGACGCTGCTTTTCAAGCCTTTAAGCAAACTCAATCAGATGCCGAGCCGCCTGAAGCCTTTAAAGAAGATGTGAAAGTAGACATGTCGCTGTCTAATCAGGCGATTCACGAACAGGTACAGGCGATGTTGAATGCAGACTCGGCGCTGCTGGTTGAAACTGGAGATTCTCGGTTTAACGGTCAAAAGCTGATGCTACCGCCCGGCTGTCTCTATGAGTTTCAGATGCAGTACGGATCTATTGGCTGGTCGGTGGGGGCGCTGCTGGGCTATGCGCTGGCGCTAGGTGACAACAAACGGGCGATCGCGCTCATCGGTGACGGCCCGTTTCAGCTAACGGCTCAAGCCGTTTCTACGATGATTCGCTATGGACTCAACCCCATTATCTTTTTGATCAACAACGGCGGCTATACCATCGAAGTTGAAATTCACGAAGGCCCCTACAACAACATTCAAAACTGGGACTATGCCGGACTCATTAACATCTTTAATTCAAGTGAGGGTAAAGGCTGGGGCCAGCGCGTGACAACGGTGGGCGAACTGTCAGAGGCTATCAGAAAGGCGGAGTCTCACAGCGGATTAGCGCTAATCGAATGCGTTATTGATCGCGACGACTGTACGCAAGAACTTTTGGACTTGGGGAGCCGAGTAGCGGCGGCAAACAGTCGTCACTCCATAGCATTGGCCGTCGGAGCGGCAGAGTTAGCCGGTAATTTCAAACATCATAAGGCGTTGCAGTGATGACTAAAAACAGCGTTTCGAGCGAATCGAGTTCAGCCGAAGCATTTGCTGAAACATCGCGATCCGTGGTTCACGAAAGCGCCTCTTCCACACAAGTCCCTCACGATTGCCGCCTAACATGGTGCTCATGGTTAGTGGAAAGCTGATGAAAGCTATCATATTCTTCTACACTTCCTAATAGATATTGTTCATCCGTCGGCAACCGTACCGACAGAACAAGTAAGTTAGGTTAGAGTAAAGGAAACGTCACAGTAGAGCTGACTTCTATTAAGTGCGGCGAAGGCATTCGAGGAGATCGCTAAACGATAGCAACCTATATAGCAGCTAAATCGAAATTTTAGCCACCTCATTCACATTGGTATGCTAAAGACGACCGCTCAAGCATGGCGAAAAACCAAAGACACCAACGACTTCCTATTTGTCCTTGCGGCTTTACTGAACGCTGGAGGTTGGGTGTGGGGATGGTTTTATGCCCCTGGACCCTATGATGAACTGGTTCATGGCTTTACGATGTTTGCCATTACGCTGGCTTTAAGT
>QBMP01000026.1:18506-25100 GCA_003242115.1 Phormidesmis priestleyi | reverse complement strand
CTGCTAGAGAATTCATTAGCCGTGATGGCGGCATTGTAGGATCGCTGTACGCAGCCTCACAGGCGATTGTTGATGATGCGCACGGCGGTAGCGGCATGAGCCAGCTCGGCGCTCGTGACTTAGCTGCACAGGGCCATAGCTACACCGACATTCTGGGCTACTACTATCCCGGCACCGCCTTAGGCCGGTTGGAAACAGACTCAGAATAATCCTGATCTCAACAGTCGTGCTTGATGAGATGGGCTAGTCGGGCGTAGATGAGCTTCCCCTACTTTCGGCTGCGCTGACTTACTGTGCTGACTTTTACTGTGCTGACTTATTGACGGCGGCGCAATTGTTTTTCCAAAATTTTCAAGAATTGATGCTTTTAGCGGTGTATGACTTAACACACGCATCGCCAAAGATCACTTGAGATAGATTTTAGATAGACAAGCTCACTCCTAAAACAATTAGAAGTCATGATAATTAAATTTCCGGCTCTACTCGCAGCTACTGGCCTGATGGTTTCCGCGCTTTTAGCATTTGCCTCTACCGCTTTTGCTCAAGGCAAACCCCAAAACATTCAGCAAAGCGTCATTGAGTTTATGGCTGATAGTGAGCCATCGAATTGCAGCCTGCAAGTTGCGAACGTTTCGATTGATCAAGCAGAAGCGTTTACCACTGACGTTTTAGACAATGTTGGAGCGCCGGTTATGAACTGTGAGGCCGTGATTGGCACAGACGATGGCGACAGCAAAAACTTCAACTTTCTCAACCTCACTGAAGACCGATACTACAAAGTTATTACCGAAAGCGAACCTGAATTTGATCCCGACAGCGGCCTCTATGGTTTTTCTATTCTCGGCGTCAAAATTGTGCCGCTAGATGCTGATGGCAACGCCGCTAACCTTTCAGATGTTGAGTACCTCTATCCTTCGGATACGGGCTATTGCCTCACCGATGTGGCGACTGAGCCCCATGCTGTGACCTGCCTGTTTGAAGTAGAAAGCAACGATCAAGTTATGGCGGGTCGGCTGGATTATTCTTGGTAGCCCGGTCTGGCTAACTATGTCTGGCAAACTATGTCTCGGTTGCAAGTCCGCTGACTAAGGCTTCACCCAGTTTTTGGCGGCTTCTACCGCTTGCTCCATACCGGCTACGCCTAAACGTAGGACGAGATACAGCACGGTGGTGGTGGTCGCCAGCGCTAGGGTGCAGATGGTGATGCCCGCCAGGCTAATGGCACCGTCATCATCGAGGAGGCCAAAGCCGGTGACAAAAATGCCGATGGCAGGCAGGGTATTGGTGAGTGGGATAGGGATCATCATGGAGATAGACATGAGAGCGATCGCCATTCCAATCACCAGTCGCCCAGTCCTGCTCGTACATACCGAAGTTAGCCGAGGCCGAGCAATCGTTTCAATGCGCTGAAGCCACGGCAATCCTTTACGAATAAATCCTTGAACCGTCGTGCGCTCAAAGCCCTGTCGTCGAAATTTTTCAGGTAGCCAAGGCTGCTCCGCACCGACTATCAGCTGCACCGCTAGCAAAAACATCACAATGCCAAAGGGGGTAGAGTACCCAGGAGCCGGAATCGGTAAGGCTGAGGGCAGCGACAGCAGCACAAACAAAAAGCCAAAGGTACGCTCGCCAGCAATTTCTAAAATTTCGTTGAGCGTCACTTCTTTTTTGGTGCTGATAGCTTCGTTTGAAGGCTCCTGTAGTGCATCGTGCAAGGGGATAGACAAAGAATTCTGGTCGGCACTCGGCGCGCCATCACTCAAAAAATATCGCTGTAGCTCTACCGATAGCTTGGCCATACAAAGGAACTCAATACAAAATTAAATCTATAGCAATATATCAACAGTCTGAATATTTCTGAACGAATCAGCGGCAGATGAGAAAGCCTTCAAGAAATACACACATAGCGAAAGACCTTAAGAAAGCGTAAACCAGTAATAGCTCAGCGCCAACCAGACTAAGCCGCTTACCGCCGAAATAGCAAGCCCAAGCTTAAAAGCGAATGTTTTTTGATAAAAAGCATCGATTTTGTAGTCTCCGGGCGCTACTGTGAACTGAATCCGGCCATCAAAGGCAGTTTGAGTGGTGATGTGTTCTCCATTGGCGTAGAGCTGCCAGCCCGGATAGGCATAAATTCTCAGCAGCGCAGTTACCGGGGTTTGGGCGCTCAGTGTCAACTGCCTGTGATAGCTGCTCCAGTCAATCACTTTGGTTTCACCGCTGCCTTGAATTAGCTCAAGCTTGGGCTGACTGGGCTGAGGCGTTGGTAATAGCCCCGATACCGTTGTTTTTACTTCTGGAAAGCCTTCTGGAGTATAGGTTTCTTTGACGTAATCAGCGTTGTCCACCTTTTCAGTCGTCAGCCGAGGGCGGTATTCGGGGACATCGATTAGGCGATCGCTATACGGATCATTCATGATTTGCTCTAGCCAAGGCCGATTCACCACCACCCCATTACCGCCGCTGTACAGCGTTGGGCTTTTGCGCGCCATCTGATAGCCAAAGCTAAAGTTGCTCAGTAAAATGGCCCCAATCACTGTCAGCAAAAGCAGTTGAGAAAAGCGCTTAAGCGGCCCAGGATAATTGTGTAGTGACAGCACCGCCAAGGCGCATAGAGCCGCACCGACTAAATATTGCAGTTGGGCCAAGCGCACCGCCGACTCAATTTTTTGCAGCACCGGATTCAGCTGCCAAAACAGCCACGACCAATCACTCATCAAAAATACTAAGCCCGCCACGGTTGCCAGCAAAATCACCGTCATTCGTTGCTGAGCAGGCCGCCGTTCAAACCCTACAAATGCAATCCCTGCAAACGCAATATAAGCCAGCCACTGCCGCACGATAATATCGCCCACGCCTGCTTTTGCTAGTTCAACTAAATTAGCGAGCGAAGTTTTAAAGCCCGCTTGTGAGGCCAGCATATAGTCAATATTGATATAGCGCTGCTCTAGCACTGCTGGTACCAAAAACAAAGCCGCTAAACCCCAGCCCAATGGTGCGCACAGCAAAATTCGCAGCTTCACGCGCCAAGGGTGAGCCCACAGCAGCACTAGGGTATAGATCGTCCAGCCGACGGCGGCTATTAAAAAACTCGGCAAATGGGTCACTGCTGCCAGCGCCCAAACCATGCTGAGCCCAATGCATGCCCTAGCGCTATTCACTGCTCGATGGGTCAATAGCAGCAGCAAGGGCGGCCAAATTAAGGAATATAGCCATGCTAAAGCGCCGCCATTAATGAGATAGGTAACTCCAGGGCTGAGCATATAGGCCAATGCGCCTACGAACGCTGGAAAGCGCCCCCAGTGAGGCTTTCCAAACTGATAAAAGCTCACCCCAGAGAGAAAAACAGCGCCCGAAAATAAGGCATTTACCGCTTGTTCAAAGGTGAGGCCCAGTGCCTTTAGCCCTACCCCAAGGTAGTAAACCAGCGGCGGATAAAACACAAACGTAGGGCTGCCGTAGCCTAAATTGGTGCCAGCCAGCCAGCGCGGATACCAAATGCCCTCAAAAAACTGTTTAGAAAAGTGCTGTAGCCAAGTCAGATGCCAGCGAGAGTCGCCTAAGCCGTTTAATCCGTAGCGAATCATTCGCAGGTTAATGGCTACGGTAGTTAGGAGCAAAAAAACAACGATGCCTAGTTCTATTAGGCTAGAAAGATAGGTTGAGCGTTTGTCAATTGAATTCAAGAGCGGCTTTGAGCGACTAGCAGGCTGAGGATTTTGCATGGGTTTTCTGATGACGCTCTGCCGTCAGAATTCAAGTCCAGTTCAAGTTCAAGTTCAAACCAGATTACTGTCTGCGAGTCTCAGTGTCTATGAGTGGAAGGATGCCTTCACAGTTAAATCAAATACCAATAAAGCATTCATCAAATACCGGAGACACCTTGCGGCACCTCCGGTATTTCTGGATAATTTAAACTGGGCTATCTAAATCAGCCTGAGAATGACCTGCAAATAGCTAGTACTTGTAGGTTTCACCTTTATAAGGGCCTTCTATCGCAACGTGGATGTAGTCAGCTTGAGCGGGGCTCAGCTCAGTGATGACACCGCCAAATCCTTCGACCATGTAACGGGCGACTTCTTCATCGAGTTTTTTGGGCAAGATCTCGACGGTAATCGCAGCGGCTTTTTGATCGGCGGGCAAGTCAGCAAACTTTTTCTCGTATAGGAAGATTTGGGCTAATACTTGGTTTGCAAAGGAGCCGTCCATAATCCGAGAAGGGTGGCCAGTGGCGTTACCGAGGTTGACCAAGCGACCCTCTGAAAGCAGAATCAAAAAGTCTTGCGGATCTTCGCTGCGATAGACCTGATGCACCTGTGGCTTGACTTCTTCCCAGTGCCATTCTTTGCGCATGAAGGCCGTGTCAATTTCGTTGTCAAAGTGGCCGATGTTGCACACAACTGCGCCGCGTTTGAGGTTGGCAAGGATGTTCTTGTCGCAGACGTTGTAGTTGCCGGTAGCGGTGACGACAAGATCGGTTTTGGCCAACAGATTGAGATCGAGACAATCGACGGTGCCGTCGTTTTTGCCATTGAGGTAAGGCGAAACGACTTCAAAGCCGTCCATGCAGGCTTGCATTGCGCAGATGGGGTCAACTTCAGCGACTTTGACAATCATGCCCTCTTGGCGAAGCGAAGCGACTGAGCCTTTGCCGACATCGCCGTAGCCGATGACGAGCGCTTTTTTGCCGGAAAGGAGGTGGTCGGTGCCGCGTTTGATGGCGTCATTGAGGCTGTGACGGCAGCCATATTTGTTGTCGTTTTTGGTTTTAGTAACGGCGTCGTTGACGTTGATGGCCGGAATTTTGAGCTGGCCTTTTTCCAACATTTCAAACAGACGATGAACGCCGGTGGTGGTTTCTTCGGTGACACCGTGGATGCGCTCTAGCATTTGAGGATACTTTTCGTGGATGTGGCCGGTCAGATCGCCGCCATCGTCCAAAATCATGTTGGCATCCCAGAGTTTGCTGCCTTCTGAACTGCTGGCGTCGTAGCAGGTTTGCTCCAGACACCAGATGTATTCTTCTTCGGTTTCGCCTTTCCAGGCAAAGACGGGGATGCCAGTGGCTGCGATCGCGGCTGCCGCATGGTCTTGAGTTGAGAAAATATTGCACGAAGACCAGCGCACTTCAGCGCCTAGCTCACACAGGGTTTCGATTAAAACCGCTGTTTGAATGGTCATGTGGATGCAGCCGATGATCTTGGCATTGGCTAGGGGCTTGCTGTCACGGTACTTGGCTCGAATCGTCATCAGGGCGGGCATTTCGCCTTCAGCGATCGCAATTTCCTTACGGCCCCAATCGGCCAAGGCGATATCAGCGACTTTGTAATCTAACTTGCCGGTAGGAGCGGTATCTGGGATGCGAGTGCCGGTTGCAATCATAATGCCTTCTTTAGTGGAGTCTCTTTGTCTGTGGATTGAATGGTCTGTGGATTGAACGGATTTAACGACTTGAGTGGCTATGTAGGGTGGCGATTAGAACGCTAACCTTGCCCTCAATCTCCTCAATCTCCCTCAATCTCCCTCAATCTATAGTGCCTAGCTTACCTTCAAAAACAATGACAGACACCCGAAAACCCCCGCTAGGCCATGCATCTCACCGATATATATGTATTGATGCCATTGAATCAAGCGCTCTAGCCGGGGTTGAATTGGCGCGATCGCACATCCTCACAAAACGCTTTGACTGCCTCAATTCCTTGCGCTCTTAGGTTCACATAAGGCTTCGCAAACGGCGGCTGCCAGTCTGACAGGCCCAGCAGATCAGAAGTCACCAACACCTGCCCATCGCAGTCCGGCCCAGCGCCAATGCCAATGGTCGGAATCGTTAAGGCTTGGGTGATTTTTTGGGCCAGAGTACTGGGAATATGTTCGAGCACAATTGCAAAAACGCCTGCCTGCTGAAGATCTAAGGCTTCGTTGAGAATGCGATCGCCTGCGGCGGCAGATGTCCCTTGCTGCCGAAAGCTGCCAAATTTATACACTGACTGCGGCGTTAAGCCTACATGTCCCATCACCGGAATGCCCGCTTCTACAACCGCTGCAATCGTCTCGACCATTGCCCCATAGCCGCCTTCCATCTTCACCGCCTGAGCGCCGGTTTCTTTAAGAATGCGACCAGCGGCTAGCATCGCCGCCGATTGGCTGACCTGATAGCTAAAAAAGGGCAGATCCGCCACGACTAAAGTCTTTTGAATCGCTCTGCGCACCATCTTGGTATGGTGAATCATTTCATCGAGCGTCAGCGGCAGCGTCGTTTCATGGCCCATGATCGTCATCGCCATCGAATCACCGACCAGCACGATATCTACGCCAGCCGCATCGATCATCTGCGCCGATACATAGTCCCAAGCTGTGAGCACCGCGATCGCCCTGCCTTCCTGCTTCCACTGCGCAAACTGATGCACATTGACGATCATAGATTTTCTAGCTCCTGCCGCTGGTGAACCGATAGCAATCATCGGCTCTATTTCAACGCCAACAGGATATCAAAAACCAGCGATCGCTTCTAAGTAGGCATCAGTAGGGATTACCGCAGTCGGTAGCAAAGTTCGCCGATGGCCTTAATTATCTGGCCTGACAATTGTCCCGTGA
>QBMP01000026.1:16555-18496 GCA_003242115.1 Phormidesmis priestleyi | reverse complement strand
TCACTGACCCAGGCGAGTCCTTCGGTTGTTCCGACCCAGATTTTATTGCCCGTATCGGGTGAAATTGACAAAATGTGTTCAGAAGGCAGATTTGGCACCCGCCCGACCACTGCGCCATTGTAAGGGTTGAGCTTGAGTAAGCCGGTGCGAGTGCCCACCCATAAGCTCTGAGTGGAGTCAAAGCCGATCGCTTCTACACTTTTGTCGCGTAGGGCAGTGACTGAGCGCAGCAGTTGCCCGGTGCGGCTGTCTAATACCAATAAACCTGTGGGTGTGCCGACCCAGAGTTCACCCTGCGGCCCAGTAGCTATTGCCTGCACCGAACGCCCGGGCAAATTGTTCACCTGATCGGTAATGTAAGCCGTCGCCGTATTGACTCTGACCAAGCCCTCTAAGGTGCCTACCCAGAGGTTGCCATCGGGCGCTAGCCCCAAGGTATTTGCACTCACCCCCGGCAAGGCTTGCAGCGTGGTCATGAGCAGCCCTTCATCTGGACTCACCATCGCCAGTCCGCGATCAGTGCCAACCCACAAAAAACCACGCCGATCTACCAAAGTAGCTAGCACCCGATTAGAAGGCAGGCGAAAGTTCTGGGCGGTCACCTCATTGAGCCGAGGCTCAACGCGCACTAAGCCTTCTGGTGTACCCAGCCAAATTCGGCCCACATTGTCTTGTGTCATCGCGTCAATAAAGCGATTGGGCACAGCCACCCGCGCTAAAATCCGTCCGGTCTCTGGGTTAATGCGTACCAAGCCCTGATGGGAGCCAACCCATAGACTGCCAGTGTAGTCGGGCTGCAATGCGCTGACCTGATAGTCTTCGGCAATTGGGTTGGGCTGATTTGGGCGCTCAGGCGGTAGCGGGCTTGAGGGCAAGTCAGGGTTGGGCGTTGTGACTTGGGCGCTAGCGGGAGGATTGATGGGTGGAGTTAGCAGGACGGCGGCGAATGCAAATGCCCCACCGCATAGCAAAGCCGTGCCCGCGCCTTGACTCATTTTTCTGGCCATTTTCTCGGCAATACTCACAAAAGTTACTCCTTAACCACGCCTAGACCGTTAGATTCCGCGACCAATGAATGCCGCGATTAATAAATTCAATTCCGCGACTAAATCAGCGATATAAAACAAAGAATGCTGATGAGATGCTGATGAAATAGATTGCCCAAAGGTAGCGACGAACTTTCGCGGCTTATTTTGTGGGTGAGGTGCTCAAACCAAAAAATAATGATTGTTTAATGTTTTTCGTTACAGAACGTTACATTGGATACTGCCTGCCGAAAACTCTCTTAATCTTCTGAAACCTTTCTATATCGGCATTCATAATATTTAGTTATCAGACTATACAGAACTTCTCAAAAGGAACTTATTGAGGGGCTGGTAGTATTCTGAATATCACAGGTTTATCTAGCAGGTTGATCTGAAGGCACCCACATCTCATTGGCGCGGTCATTCTACAGCATGTGAATTGCTGTTCGAGAACGCTTTGAGCTTCACGTATTCAAAATCACGTCTTCAGAAATTGTCTGGAGCTGTTTGCTGACCTCACTGTCATCATGAGTCGTTAGCAGCAGCATTTTTGGACGCTGGGTGTCAGTCTCTTTTGGGTGAGACGCATGAAGCTCAATACAATATCTAGTTTGATTACATAGGAAATAGACAGGAAATAGGGAAATATGTCCTACTCACAGACTCAATCCAAGTCTGGTGCTGGTTACAGCGCTGGTGTACAAGATTATCGGCTAACGTATTACGCTCCCGACTACACGCCCCGAGATACCGATATCTTGGCGGCTTTCAGGATGACGCCTCAACCGGGAGTGCCCCCTGAAGAGTGCGCTGCCGCTGTTGCCGCAGAATCTTCCACAGGTACTTGGACGACTGTGTGGACTGACTTGCTCACCGACATGGATCGCTACAGAGGCCGTTGTTACGACATTGAGCC
>QBMP01000026.1:12242-16545 GCA_003242115.1 Phormidesmis priestleyi | reverse complement strand
GTACATTGCTTACGTCGCTTACCCGCTCGATTTGTTTGAGGAAGGTTCGGTCACGAACTTGCTGACCTCGATTGTGGGTAACGTGTTCGGCTTTAAGGCATTGCGGGCGCTGCGTCTGGAAGATCTGCGGATTCCGGTGGCTTACCTCAAAACCTTCCAAGGCCCCCCTCACGGCATTCAGGTAGAGCGCGATCGCCTCAACAAGTACGGTCGTCCGATGCTGGGCTGTACCATCAAGCCTAAGCTTGGCCTATCCGCTAAGAACTACGGTCGAGCAGTCTATGAGTGTCTGCGCGGCGGTCTTGACTTTACCAAAGACGATGAGAACATCAACTCGCAGCCGTTCCAAAGATGGCGCGACAGATTCCTCTTTGTCGCTGATGCCATTCACAAATCACAGGCAGAAACCGGCGAGATCAAAGGCCACTACCTGAATGTGACCGCTCACACCTGTGAAGAAATGCTCAAGCGCGCCGAGTACGCCAAAGAACTCAACATGCCCATCATCATGCATGACTTCTTGACGGCTGGCTTTACGGCCAACACTACGTTGTCTCACTGGTGCCGCGACAATGGCGTGCTCTTGCACATTCATCGGGCCATGCACGCTGTGCTCGACCGTCAGAAAAACCACGGCATTCACTTCCGCGTTTTGGCAAAATGTCTGCGGATGTCGGGCGGCGACCACATTCACACCGGTACGGTTGTGGGTAAATTGGAAGGCGATCGCGGCGCTACTTTAGGCTTCGTTGACCTGCTGCGCGAAAACTACATCGAGCAAGACAAGTCTCGCGGCATCTACTTCACACAAGACTGGGCCTCTATGCCCGGTGTGATGGCAGTTGCTTCCGGTGGTATTCACGTTTGGCACATGCCCGCTCTCGTCGAAATTTTCGGCGACGACTCCGTGCTTCAGTTTGGTGGTGGCACCTTGGGTCACCCTTGGGGTAACGCACCGGGTGCAACGGCTAACCGAGTTGCGCTCGAAGCCTGCATTCAAGCGCGTAACGAAGGTCGCAACCTCGCTCGTGAAGGCGGCGATATCTTGCGCGATGCCGGTAAGTGGTCACCAGAACTTGCGGCTGCACTCGATCTTTGGAAAGAGATCAAGTTTGAGTTCGACACCGTTGACACTATCTAAGTCAGCGTTCTAATAGATTTAGCACAATAGATTTAACAGTGGATTTATCGGAGCTCTTATCAGAGGGCTCTTCATATATGGATCTCAAGCGAATTGCGAAAGATACGGCCCAGGTGCTCACTAGCTACCTCACCTATCAATCTGTTCGTACCGTGCTAGATCAGCTCAAAGAAACCAACCTGCCGCGATACTACTGGTTCCAAGAATTTTCCAGTCGTGAAAAGCTCCAAGATGGCGAAGCGTTCATTCAGCAGCTCTTTCAGGCAGAGCCTGAGCTGGCCTTGCGAGTGATGACAGTCAGACAGCATTTAGCCGAAGAAGTGAGCGAATTTCTTCCCGAAATGGTGACAACCAACATCCAGCAGTCCAACATGGAGCATCGCAAAAAGCATCTTGAGCGAATGACTCAAATGACATCAGAAGAACTTGCTGCTAGCGGAGATAGAGTCAACGATTTAGAGCGATTAGAGAAACTGGAGCCCCCAGAAGCAGATGAGTCTGACTCATCTGCTTCTAGCCCATAAGCCCTCAAAACGCTCTCAGGCACTTTCCGCAGCTAGTGATTCCCTCCAGACTCGATTCACTCCAGACTCATAGACCCATAAATCACAGATCCATAACCCCTTTACACCCCAAGAACCCATGAAAACTTTGCCAAAAGAGCGTCGGTATGAAACTCTCTCATACCTTCCCCCATTGACCGATTCCCAAATTGAAAAGCAGATTAACTACTGCTTGCAAATGGGCTATATCCCTGCCGTAGAGTTCAATGAGAACTCTGATCCAGAAGTTTACTACTGGACAATGTGGAAGCTGCCTTTGTTTGGCGCAACCAGCACTCGCGCTGTTTTAGACGAAGTGCAGGCTTGCCGCTCTGAGTACGGCAACTGCTTCATCCGCGTCGTCGGCTTCGACAATGTAAAGCAGTGCCAAGCCGTTAGCTTTGTCGTGCACAAGCCCGGTAGCAACAGCAATAGCAGCAACAGCGGCTATCGCTACTAAGCTTTAGCCATTCAGCTTTAGCCATTCAAAACGGGCTTACTCGATAAAACTTGTAAGCCGTTCTTTAAAACTAAGGAGGGAAGCAAAACTGCTTCCCTCCTTTTTTGTACTTTTTTATGAATGATGAACGATCTAGCGATTAGCGAGCTTCTTTTTGCCGACCTTACGCAAGCGAATAGAAGCTGGCGTAACTTCTACCATTTCATCGGGGCCGATGTACTCTAGGGCGCGCTCTAGGCCCATGTCCATGGGGGCTTGAAGCTGCACTAGCTCATCGCCAGAAGCAGCGCGGTGGTTGGTGAGCTGTTTGGCTTTGCAGATGTTTAGCTCTAGATCTTGAGGGCGGTTGTTTTCGCCGACGACCATGCCTTTGTAGACCTTGGTGCCGGGTTCAATAAAGAAGGTGCCTCGATCCTCTGCGTTTTTGAGTGCGTAGAAAGTGGCAACGCCTTCCTCAAAAGAGATCAGGACGCCGTTGCGACGGGTGTCGATTTCACCTGACATCGGGCGATATTCTAAGAAGCTGTGGTTCATGATGCCTGCGCCGCGAGTGGCGCGCATGAACTCGCCTCTAAAGCCGATCAGTCCACGGGCCGGAACCACAAACTCTAGCTGAGCGCGGCCATCGCCAGAGACCATCATGTCTTGGAGTTCGGCTTTGCGGGTGCCGAGTCTTTCCATGCAGCCGCCAACGGCTTCTTCAGGAACGTCAAGCACGAGTTGCTCGAACGGTTCACAGGGCTTGCTGTTGACTTCGCGGTAGATCACCTGCGGCTGAGACACCTGAAACTCATAGCCTTCGCGGCGCATGGTTTCAATCAAGATGCCGAGGTGCAGTTCGCCGCGTCCAGAGACGGCAAATCGATCGGGCGAATCGGTGGTTTCTACCCGCAAAGCAACGTTGGTTTCGAGTTCGCGCATGAGGCGATCGCGCAACTGCCGAGAGGTCACAAAATCACCTTCTTGACCGGCAAAGGGTGAATCGTTCACCGCAAAGGTCATTTGCAGCGTCGGCTCATCTACCTTAATTAGCGGCAGAGCCTGAGGATCTGTAGCAGAGGTAATGGTTTCGCCAATGTTGGCATCGGCAAAGCCTGCGACCGCGACGAGATTCCCGGCAGTCGCTTCTTTAATTTCGATGCGAGCGAGGCCGTCAAAGCCCATCAGCTTAGTGATTCTGGCTTTGACAATGGAGCCATCTTCTTTCACAAGTGCCGTTTGTTCACCGTGGCGAATGGTGCCATTGTGCACCTTCCCAATCACAATCCGGCCCAAGTAATCTGAGTAATCTAGCGTCGTTACCTGAAGCTGCAAGGGCTTGTCTGGATCGCCAATCGGCGGAGCCACATGGTGCAAAATTGCTTCAAACAAAGGCTTCATGTCTATATCTTCGTCTTCCATCTTTGCTTTGGCAAAGCCCGCTAGGCCAGACGCAAAGAGATAGGGAAAATCGCACTGGTCGTCATCTGCACCAAGCTCAAGGAACAGATCGAGGACTTTATCGACAGCGACGTGAGGGTCAGCGCGAGGGCGATCAATTTTGTTCACGATTACAATCGGGCGCAGACCTTTTTCGAGGGCTTTTTTGAGCACAAAGCGGGTCTGAGGCATCGGGCCTTCGTTAGCATCGACAATTAATAAGCAGCCATCGACCATGCCAAGGACGCGCTCGACTTCGCCGCCAAAGTCGGCGTGACCGGGCGTATCGACAATATTTACCAGCACGTCTTTGTAGTGGACGGCGGTGTTTTTAGACAGAATTGTAATCCCTCGCTCCCGTTCCAAATCGTTAGAATCGAGCACACAAGTGGGGACGGCTTCGTTGTCGCGGAAGATGCCGGATTGCTCTAGCAGCGCGTCAACGAGGGTGGTTTTGCCGTGGTCTACGTGGGCGATGATAGCAACGTTGCGGATAGGAAGGCTCATGGGGTGTCTCAAGGGTGGCGGAAGTGCCGACAGATAATGGCTCACGTTTTTAAAGGTGAGCATAAAAGGGCATTATGGCGGGGTGCAGATGATTTGCACGCCCGACAGAAAGCTCAAAAGAAAGCTTAATCAATTGTAACTTACGAGACGGCGACCGGGGGCTTAATCCCTATCTGTTTGGGTGAGTCTGTTGTCAAGCCAGCAAATTGTCGCTTTATAGCCGCTCTATCAAGC
>QBMP01000026.1:9504-12232 GCA_003242115.1 Phormidesmis priestleyi | reverse complement strand
GCCTTATTAGGCTGGTTAATGAGTAAGATAACTGGCTTACGGGTGATAAAAAGCGACCAAAAAATAATCGATGCTGATAATCGATTCCAGTGCTTCAATCTTTTGAGTTTTTGGGTAAGGCTTCTCCGCAGCGGCGGCAAAACTGAGCATCTGATTCGTGACCTAGCAACCCGCAGCTTTGACAAGTTATACGCACGGAATTTTGCACTTTACTAAATTGCTGAATCAAGTTGCCGATTTGAGTGGGAATCAGCGCAATTCCGGTCAAAATCATCAGGATGGTCAGGCCGCGTCCGGCTTCGGTGATGGGTGTAATATCGCCAAATCCAACCGTGGTCATGGTGACGACTGCGAAGTAAACCGCGTCTAGAAACGTCCCAAAGCCTTGACTGTTGGCGATGTGCTCTGCTTGGTAAATCGCGCCTGAATAAATGAAAATAATGGCGAAAAGCGTGAATAAAATGCGGGCAAAAATTAGCCCTTCGTAGCCGCTGAGTCGGCCTAGCCAGGTCTTTTCTTCAAAGAAGCGGGCCAAGCGTAAGATCCGCAGCCAGCGAATCAGCCGCAAAAAGCGAGTATCTAAGAAGCCGCCTGTTAAGCTGCCTAATAAGCCGCTCAGCAACCCGTTCAATAAACCCAGAGCGAAGGGCAAAATGGCGACGAGATCGATCAGTCCATAGAGGCTGAAAACAAATCTGAGCGGGCGTTTAGCTGACCAGAGGCGAAGGGCGTATTCGAGGGTGAATAAGGCCAGGATGATTTGATCGGTGATTTGAAGGGCGAGGCAAATCGATTTGGGTAAGGGATAGGTTTGGATGGCGAATAGGGCGGTTGAGAGCAGAATGAGCAGCGCGATCGCCCCATTGACCGCCACCCCCCAACGAGTGCCGCTTTCGTCGAGAATCTGCCGAATCTGAACCTTTAGGTCTGAATTTGCGGCTGGATTATTTCCTGGATCACTTTCTGGTTTATCTTCTGGTTCACTGGCCGTCATTGCCTTACCACACTCAGGGCTCACACCAAATAGTTGCTTAGATTTAGTTGCTTATTTACTGCAAATAGCTATGGCAAATCATCACATTATCTGTAGATCGCGCCCACATTGTCAGGCGATTCGATAGGATGGCTAAGTTCATGAGTGAATCTAAGCGAACTTGGGAAAGGCCGGTGAAAATCCGGCGCTGTGCCGCAACTGTCAAAGTCAGAATACCGATTTCGGGCCTTGATTCATTCTGCAATTAACTTCTGAGCCTGCGTTGCACAGGCCAAAGGAAACACCGTATGACGCTTATTCAAACCGCCGATACGCTAGCTGCTAATCAGCTAGCGTCCAATTCTCTGCTGCTTCATGACCCAGACAAAAGCCCAGATCAAAGCCCAGCCAAAAGCGATAGCAAACGCGATCAAAGCCTACCGGATCAGAGAGTTTCATCCGATGTCAGGAATTTAGATGACTCAAAGGCTTTGGCTCACTATCACTCAGATGAAACCACCAGCCTTTCTACTCATGATCATTTAGCTCATCGCCCGTCAGGTTATCCTTCAAGTCATCACAAGCTAGACGCTATCACACTCAGAAGCGATCTAAAGTTGCCGCCATTACCTCTGGCAAGGCCGCTGCTAATGGTTGGACATGGTACCCGCAATGCCAAAGGTCGGCAAGACCTAGTTGATTTTGCCACGATTTATCAGCAGCTCGATTTGTCTCGTCCGGTCATTCCTTGCTTTTTGGAGCTGACTTCTCCGAGCATTCAAGATGGGGTCGATCAGTGTATTGAGCAGGGCTATACAGATATTTCAGTGCTGCCAATTTTGCTGTTTGCCGCGCGTCACAATAAATTTGATGTGACCAATGAGCTAGATCGCGCTAAGGCCAAGCATTTAGCGCAGCATCCGCAGATTGCCTTTCACTATGGTCGTCACTTTGGCATTACGCCAGCCATTTTTGAGCTGTGGAAAGCGCGTTTGGCTTTGTTAGATACGCCTGAGCATAATCCGCAGGGCATTGAGCGTAAAGATACGGTGCTGCTGTTTATTGGGCGTGGATCGAGCGATCCGGATGCGAATGGCGATGTGTACAAGCTAGCCCGGATGATGTGGGAGGGCAGCGGCTATCACACGGTGGAAACCTGCTTCATTGGGATTACGCATCCTCGGCTCGAAGAAGGCTTTAGAAGGGCGCGCCTCTACCAGTCTAAGCGCATCATCGTTTTGCCGTACTTCATGTTTACCGGGACGCTGATGGAAAAAATTGAGGCAATAGCGACCGAACAGCAGACGCTTTATCCTGAAATTGAAGTGGCAACTTTGCCTGAAATGGGAATTCATCCGCTGCTGCTGAAGGTGTTGCGCGATCGCGAAATTGAAACCCAGCTTGGCCAAGTCGCCATGAACTGCGAAATGTGCAAATTCCGCCTCGTCGCAGCGGCTGAGCATGGGCACGGACATGCCCATGGACACGATCATGGGCACAGTCATGGGCACGGGCACGATCATGGCGCTGATCTAGACCCTTACGCTGAGCCCGAAAAGTACCATAATCGGATTTGGCAGGTGCCATAAGTAAAATGAATGACTTTGCGTTTCAGGTGGGCGATCGCGTCAAAATTTGCGCCTTGCCCCCCTATCTCAAAAGCGACGACAACATGCCGATGCTGCGGCCTCCTGATTTAGTAGAGATGGGCGAACAAGGCATCCTTCTCAAGCGCAAACCCGGCGGCTATGTGAG
>QBMP01000026.1:6122-9473 GCA_003242115.1 Phormidesmis priestleyi | reverse complement strand
CTTCAGTCGAGGAGCCTTCTTGATTGATCCCCAATACCTGGGATTAGCCATCGAAGAACCCGCCGCCGACTAGCTAGAGCAAAACGAGTAAAGCCAGATAAAATTTTTTTGAATGGCTTTACTCATTTAGGCTCAGTTCATGTGCTACATTTAGTAACCGTGAAAGGCAGCGGCACCGCCGCAAAAACTGTGTCGAGAAATCGCGTCAGTGGTCTTTTACGTGAGCGCTTGCAAACAAACTTGCAAACAAAGAAGTGCTCGAATCGAGACGAATATATGGGGGTCGCTAGCTCAGTGGTAGAGCATTCGGCTTTTAACCGACTGGTCCTGGGTTCGAATCCCAGGCGACCCATATTTTTCACTCCCTACTGCATCGGTTAAAACTGCATTCTTAAGTTTTAATTCACAGCGTAATGTTTTGACCTACTATTAGTGGATAAGAACCTACAGAGTCTGAAAAAACAGGGCGCTTTAGGTTTGCCACTCGGCAAAAATCATTAGGAGGATATGGAATGGCGCTTGTACCCATGAGGCTGATGCTTGATCACGCAGCCGAAGAAGGCTACGGAATCCCGGCATTTAACGTCAATAATTTAGAGCAGATCCTGTCTATTATGCAGGCAGCGGATGAAACCAACAGCCCTGTCATTTTGCAAGCCTCTCGCGGCGCGCGGCAGTATGCAGGTGAGCACTTCTTGCGTCATCTGGTCACCGCCGCTGTTGAAAGCTACCCTCACATTCCCATCGTGATGCACCAGGATCATGGCAACGGCCCCGCCACCTGCTATTCAGCTATTCGCAACGGCTTTACGAGCGTGATGATGGACGGCTCTCTCGAAGAAGATGCCAAAACCCCTGCTAGCTTCGACTACAACGTCAGCGTCACCCGTGAAGTGGTTAAAGTAGCTCACGCTATTGGCGCTAGTGTAGAAGGCGAACTCGGCTGCCTCGGTTCATTAGAAACCGGCCAAGGCGAAGCTGAAGATGGCCACGGCTTTGAAGGTAAGCTCGACAAAAATCAGCTTCTGACTGATCCTGAAGAAGCGGCTCAATTTGTTGAAGCGACTCAAGTCGATGCCCTTGCTGTCGCGATTGGCACAAGCCACGGCGCTTACAAGTTCACCCGTAAGCCCACTGGCGAGATTCTCGCAATTGACAGGATTGCCGAAATCCACAGGCGCTTGCCCAATACTCACTTAGTCATGCACGGTTCGTCTTCAGTGCCTCAAAAGTGGCTAGATATGATCAATAAATACGGGGGTGCTATTCCTGAAACTTACGGCGTGCCCGTCGAAGAGATTCAGAAAGGTATCAAGAACGGCGTTCGTAAAGTGAACATTGATACCGACAACCGTTTGGCGATTACCGCTGCTATCCGCGAAGCCGCTATGCAAGATCCTAAGAATTTTGATCCGCGTCACTTCCTCAAGCCTTCTATCAAGTATATGAAGCAGGTTTGTGTTGCTCGCTACGAAGCGTTTGGTGCGGCTGGCAATGCTTCTAAGATCAAGCAGGTCGGCGTTGAAGTGTTTGCTGCTAAATATGCAGCGGGCGAACTTGACGCTAAGATCAAGACGGCTGCTGCTGTTTAATGCCTAGCTATTGAGCACTCAATTAACGACTAGAATTTCTAGATTGTGCGCCTGAGGTGCAATCGGGTCAAAATATCCCTCAGAAATTTTCTTTTCTGGGGGATATTGTCTTTTGGGTGGGTGGTGTGGCCGTTCAAAGCCACTGCCGCATTCCTATTCGAGCCGGATCGCATTCTGACTAGGGCTCATTGACACTGTTGTTTCAAGACGATGTTGGCGGGCTTGAGGTGCTGAGCGCTCAGGGCAACTGGCTAGCGGCTCCGGCCATTCCTGGCGCTGCGTTGATCAATAGTAGGAGATTTGCTTCAGCGCGCTGGAGCAATGATGTTTTTCGCTCTAGCCAGCATCGAGTGGCGCTGCCGCAGGCGGATAAGGTAGATAAAAGTCGCTACTCGATTGCCTTTTTCTGTCAACCGGATGCTCGTGCCAACATTACCTGCTTGCCTACCTGCCACAGCGAAGATAATCTAATCAAACATGCACCCATCACCTCAGGTGCCTACTTAATCAGCCGCCTTCAAGCCACTTATTAACAGGCACCCGTGAGAGATGGAGATGACAAGCAGCCGCGATTAGCGATTAGCAGCTAAACTTCGCTGACGACGTAAAACCGCAACACCGCCAACGGTGCCTAGTAAAGCCAGCGTTGCGACCATATCTGGCTCTGGCACACTAGCCGCACTTACCGCTACAATTTCGCCAGCAGCGACTGGTAGCGCTGGCAAGTATCCACCGTCCCCGTTGACTTCACCAGGCGTACCAGCACCGACGCCAGCAGGAACGCTTAATCCATGAATGACAATCTCACGAAAAGTGAGTGGCATCAGATCAGCCGCTGTAAACGCGATACCTGTTGCGGGATTTATGTTAAAGATACTCGGATTGGTGAGGTCGTAAGTTGTTGTAACGCTTGCATTGCCATTCGCAGTGGTAATTGTAGCTAGTGGCAAAATAATGGGGCCGTAAGCGGGTGCACCTTCTGCTACTTCAATAAAGCCATCGCCATCAAGATCATTGGCGAGGGTAGGCACAATCGAATTAGCTACTGCACCCCCACTAAATAGCCCATGAATGTGCTGGACGTGAGTCTGGTTAGCCTCTAGGCCGGTAGCCGTAGTCGTGACCGTTAGCGTTTTTTTATCATCTGACAGATCGAGTAACACTGTGCCGGTGACACCTGAGCCATTCAGCGTACCGACGTCAGCTTTAAAGCTAGCGGCCTGGGCAGCCGCAGCAGAGAAGCCAAGCATCGCGGTACTAATCAGGAGTATTCTTGAGAGATATTTCATGGTTTGATTTTTGAAGTATTGGGTGTGACAGAGATAAAGATGCAGCGCCTTTCAACTCACAGGCATTCACAGAGATGACTGCAAACACGTCTGATGTTGTCAATATCTAGCAGAATATATTGATGAATCTCAATGATCTATCCTTCAGAAGGTGTATTCCCGGACATTTTTTTGCAAAGATTATGTAAAGCTGAAATGAAGGCAGCATAAACCATGACGCTCGTCCGCTGCGGCGCTAGGGATTATACTGAAAGTAACCTCATTCGACCTCACCTTTTTTCCTTTTGGCCAAGCAGCGACTCGACACCCTATTAGTGGAACAAGGGCTATGCCCTTCTCGGCAGCAGGCTCAACGCTTGATTCGAGCTGGGGAGGTGAAGATCGCGCAGCAAATTATGGATAAACCGGGGATGCTGATCGCGACCGATGCGGTGATAGAGCTTAAGCAGAAGCCCCCTTTTGTATCTAGA
>QBMP01000026.1:5222-6016 GCA_003242115.1 Phormidesmis priestleyi | reverse complement strand
TTTGTTTGGATGGTGGCATCTCTACAGGTGGCTTTACCGACTGTTTGCTGCAAGCCAATGCTAAGCAGGTGTATGGCGTAGATGTAGGCTACGGACAGGTGGCGTGGACAATCCGCCAGGATGCTCGCGTGGTGCTGAAAGAGAGAACCAATATCCGGCATCTAACTCCTGAAGATCTCTATCAAGCAGAAACCCGCGCTACTTTGGGGGTCATGGATGTTTCTTTTATCTCTTTGACTAAAGTGTTGCCTGCTTTTTGGGCGCTGCTAGCTTCGCCTCGTGAAGTTGTTCTATTAGTTAAGCCACAGTTTGAAGTGGGCCGTGAAAAAGTAGGGAAAAATGGTGTTGTGCGAGATCCTAAAGATCAGGCAGGGGCGATTTTTCAGGTTAATCAGGCAGCGCAGGCTTTGGGCTGGCAATACAGAGGGCTTACCTGGTCAGAAACGGTAGGCCCAGCCGGTAATATCGAATATCTGCTGTGGCTCGCTCAAATAGATGGCAATCCTCAGCCATGGCCAGACTTAGAAGATCTTCGTGAGGTGACTCAAACAGCGCGGGCAAAGCTTATTTAGCGCGATCGCCCCACTCTCAAACATCAAGAATAAAGACGCCCAAAAAAAGTAAACTATGCGCTCATAGCTTCAGACGGTGCTAGATCTAGAATGTGATTAGATAGCTCTCTTTTGGGTACTTTATCTTCTTCTTGGGCGGAGTCAGCTAAACAAACAGGTAGCTCAATCAAAAACTTAGCCCCCTGCCCCGGTATTGAATAGCATTTGAGAATTCCCCCGTGC
>QBMP01000026.1:0-5176 GCA_003242115.1 Phormidesmis priestleyi | reverse complement strand
CTGATAGAAAGCCCTAATCCGGTTCCGTTACCCACTTCTTTAGTGGTAAAAAAAGGGTCAAAAATGCGATCTTGAATGTCTGGTAAAATGCCTGGGCCATTGTCTGCGATCCAAACGGCAAGGCGCTGACCCTCATGAACAGATACCGTTGAGATGTGCAGCATCGGCTTTCTATCGCTACCAAAAGATTTTTGTTCAGACTTTGAAACTGTGCTGAGGCCGCGTATCGCCTCAATGGCATTGCGAATCAGATGCATAAAAACCTGGTTTATCTGACTGGCGTAGCATTCCAGAGAAGACAGATCGCCGTATGCTTTTTCTACTGTAATGCCTTCTAGCTGAGCGCCCAAAACGGCCAAAGTGCTATCAAGGCCCTCATGCACATCTACTTTTTTGATTTCAGCTTCGTCGAAGCGAGAGAAGTTGCGCAAGCTAAGTACCAGATCGCGAATGCGTTTAGCGCCGCTGCGCAAAGAAACAAAGCTCGACAGTAAATCTTGAGAGGTGAATTCAAAGTCGAGTTCTTCTAACTTTTCGCTGATGGCCGATACGGGGTTCGGATAATGTTCTTGATACGTCTGAATGAGATTTAGCAAATCTTGTACATAGTTATCCATGTAGTTTAGATTGCCGTAAATGAAGTTAATCGGGTTGTTGACCTCGTGGGCAATTCCGGCCACGAGCTGCCCCATGCTGTTCATTTTTTCATTGTGAATGAGCTTAGCTTGGGCTTGTTTGAGATTGTTTAGAGCCTGCTTAAGTTCGGTAGTGCGTGCCTCAACGCACTCCTCTAGAACTTTGTTGTTAGCGAGGGTTTGTTCGGCTTCGTTGCTTTTGAGAAAGCTATGATAAGCCTTAGAATGGTAGCGTAAACGAGCAATCAGCTCGATTGGATCGGGGAGCTTAACTAAATAATCGTTGGCTCCGGCTGAGAAGGCAGCGGCTTTGATTTCGGCTTCATCATTAGAAGAAAGGATAACAATGGGAATATCTTTTGTTTTGGGATGAGCGCGAAAAAACTTAACCAGTATGAGCCCATCAACCTCAGGCATGATTAAGTCTTGTAAAATGACGCTAGGGTTCAATTCTGCGGCGATCGAAAGCGCTAGAGTGGGATCGCTGCAAGCATGGACGGTCATGTCTGTTTCTGCCGCTAACAGACGTCGTACCGATTCGACGACGATGGGCTGATCATCAATAACTAAAATGACGATGGGGATAACGATGGGCTGATCGCCAGTAGAGTCACCAGTAGAGTTATGAGACGGCATTAGAACAGGCATTGAAGCACCTACTGGTGTTTAATTGATTGCTTTCTTAATTTTTGGTCATGAGGGTATGAAACTTACCTAAGATCAGCCCTTTTTCTAACAGGCTAATTGCGATTGAGTAAGGCTCTTCACCAATCGAGCGAGGCATACTCAGTACTCCCAATAGCCGATTGATCGATTGTATCTGAGGCCAATCTTGCGCTACCCACCGCCGTAAAAATGTAAAAGACGCCCGATTGCGAAAGCAGCTAGTTTCACGTACAACAATCAGTTCGACTAGCGCTTCAAACAAAGCCGGTGATGCGCGCAAACCCACAGGATGACCATGAAGCCCCTGCATTTCGCTAGTGCGAAGCCCTTTTTTTACAGCGCGTACGATAGGTTCTGATCCTACAGATTTCGGATCAAGCCTAGCTTTTTGCTGAAACAATTCTTCAACTTCTTCAGCTTGTATTGTCTTGAAATAGTTCATTTTAGATTGTCCATTGAGGCTGATTTTTTGTCTGCGAGGCGTTCAGATCCCAGCTCAAAGCCCCGACAAAAACGGGGAGCGCCTCCCACTGCTGCATAATATTGCTCTGCAAATACTTGCCACAGTGCTCGGCCAAAAGAGCTTTGAGAACCCATATGAGCAGGCAATGAAATTCGTTATTGCTTTATGTATCCCCAAGCAGTGAGTCTGATAACGAAGTTATGCGGTTTGAATGCGATCGCATTCAAACCGCATAACTTCAATTAGATTCAAAGCAGGTTTAAAGCAAAAAAAGGAGCTAGCATTGCCAGCTCCTTCTAACTTTTCAGATGTTTTTCTAGAAGCTGTCTACGCATCGTCTACGCATTGCCTACCTAGAAAATACGTAGGTTTACTTAACCGTGACTTTAGCGCCCGCATCTTCAAGCGTTTTCTTCGCTTCTTCAGCCGCATCTTTGGGCACGGCTTCTTTCACGTTGATAGGAGCCGATTCCACCATTGTCTTTGCTTCTTTCAGGCCCAGTCCGGTCATCGTGCGCACGGCTTTCAAGATAGCGATTTTCTTATCGCCAGGAACTTCATCCAACACTACGTCGAATTCAGTTTTC
This sequence comes from Phormidesmis priestleyi, assembly GCA_003242115.1. Taxonomy (GTDB): domain Bacteria; phylum Cyanobacteriota; class Cyanobacteriia; order Phormidesmidales; family Phormidesmidaceae; genus Phormidesmis; species Phormidesmis priestleyi_A. The sequence goes on along the minus strand of QBMP01000026.1, from coordinate 2,825 downwards.
TCTTCGACTTCTTCAGCAGGTGCGCCGGGGCCAGCCATCATCATGCCGCCAACTGGGGCAGCGGCGCTGACGCCAAACGCCTCCTCAATTTGAGAAACCAGCTCAGATGCTTCGAGCAGGGAGAGGGTTTTTAGCTTTTCGAGAATTTCGTCAGTTGCAGTAGACATGAATGTCTCTCCTTAAAGTAATGGAATGGAAATAAGTGGAACGATGAATTGAAAGTTGGCTAAAATTGACTGAATCTGGGCGATAAATCGCTTACTCTTCGCCTTTTTCGGCATAAGCTTTGATGCCGCGACCAATCGAAGCCGGGACTTCTTTGATGCCCAGAGCGACTTTAGTAGCGACAGCGTTGATAGCGATCGCAATTTTCGCATACAGCTCATCTTTAGTCGGCAAATCAGCCAGCGCTTCAGCGTCTTGTGGGCCTAACAGCTTGCCTTCTAGGACGCCGCCAACCAGCTCAGTTTTCTTGGTATCTTTCTGAAACTTTTTGTAGGCTTTAACCGCCGAACCAATGTCTTCTTGGGTGAGCACCACTGCTGTTGTGCCGGCAAGCAAAGACTCCAGAGGTTGCCACTGCTCCTGGCCATCAATGGCCCGTTTCAGCAGCGTGTTTTTAGAGATTTTGCAGACCGTGCCAGATTCTCTGAGCCGAGTGCGCAAATCGCTAATTTGAGCGACCGAAAGACCTTGGTAGTTGATCACAAAGGCCGATTCCGACACTTCTAAAAGCGCCTTTAGATCGCTCACAATCTGTTGCTTATCTGCTAGCGTTCTTCCCATTTCATCTCACCTCCTTTTTAGTTAGATTTCGTTATTTTTTTGGTTGAGTTTAGCTGTTGCAGAGGTTAAGTTTGCAGACATTAAAAAGCCCCGATTCACTTACCAGAATCGAGGCCAACGGATCGAAAAAGTGCTTACCGAACGCAAGCAATGCTTCAACCGCACACCTCGGCAGGAAATTAAGCTGCTTAGATAAATCGGCTATCGATTTCTAAAGAGCACCTACTGTCTCTGGTCGCTATATTCAATTTTGAGATTGAAGCATAAGCAAAAAATCTAAAGGCTTGTTTATTACAGCCTTAAAATCTTATCAGAGTTTTGACTGAAAAGTTTAGAACAAAAAGCTTGGGCTAAAAACGTCTGTTAAAAACGGTTTATTCCGCTACTTATCCATCTGTTTAGTCAGCACCTTTAAGATCTGCCATCTTTAGATCACGCAGTGCCTGCACATCTACCGAAATAGAAGGTCCTTGCGTCATTGAGATAGAAACCGTGCGCCAGAAGCGACCTTTAGCACCTGAGGGCCGATTGCGATCAATCGTCTCCTGAAGGGCTTTGAGGTTTTCTAGCAGCGCTTCGGCGGTAAAGTCGGCCTTGCCAAACTTAACGTGGACAATGCCGGTTCGATCCGCGCGAAACTCTAGCTTACCCGCTTTAAATTCTTGAATGGCCTTAGCAAGGTCAAAGGTGACGGTGCCGCCTTTGGGCGAAGGCATCAGTCCACGGGGCCCAAGCACCCGACCGAGCCTAGCGACTTTGGGCATCATGTCTGGGGTGGCCACCAGTACATCAAAATCCATCATGCCTTTGCCAATTTCATCAATCAGCTCTTCGGAACCCGCGATCGACGCGCCCGCTTCAGTCGCTTCAGTCACTTTTTCGCCGCGCGCGACTACCGCAACTCTCACGTCTTGCCCTGTGCCTTTAGGCAAAGCCACAGTCGTTCTGATTTGCTGATCGGTGTACTTGGGATCGATGCCTAAGCGAATGTGCGCTTCTGCCGTTTCAGAAAACTTTGCGCTCGCGGTTTCTTTTAGCAGTGCAACTGCTTCAACTGGCTGATAGCTGCGGTCTTCAATTTTTTCTTGCAGCGCTTTCATGCGCTTTGAGAGTTTTTTGGCCATTGGTTTTCTCTTGGGGTTATTAGCGAAGCGTTAGCCTCTCCCCCGGTAGTGTTTTTTACTTAAGCGGTTTTACTTGAGGGCGGCTACTTAACTTCTACGCCCATATTACGAGCGGTGCCTTCAATGATATTCATCGCCATTTCAACGTCGTTAGCGTTGAGGTCAGGCATTTTCATTTCGGCAATTTCTTTGAGCTGAGCGCGGGTAATAGAGCCTACCTTGTCAACTTTAGGATTGCCAGATCCCTTCTCAATTTTCGCAGCTTTTTTGATCAAAACGGACGCGGGCGGCGTTTTGAGAATGAAGGTGAAGCTTCTGTCTTCAAACACAGAAATTTCGACCGGCACAATCAAGCCTGCTTTCTCAGCGGTTCTGGCGTTGTAATCTTTACAGAACGCCATGATATTGACCCCATGCTGACCCAACGCTGGGCCAATCGGGGGCGCAGGGTTCGCCTTACCAGCGGGAATCGCTAGCTTAATGAGCGCAACTACCTTCTTTGCCATTGAATAACTCTACTAATTGTCTGTTAATTGCATGTTCATTGTCTGTTAATTAGCTAGTCGTTAGCTAGCAATCAGCGGGGCTAATCAACTTTCTTTTTTCACTTGATTGAACTCAAGCTCAACGGGGGTGTCGCGACCGAAGATAGAGAGCAGGGCTTTGAGCTTACTGCGCTCTGGGCTTACATCAATGACCTCACCCTCGAAGTCTTTAAACGGCCCGGAGAGCACAGTAATTTTATCACCAGCAGCCATGTCAATTTTGACAACGGGCGCTTGCTCTTGGGTTTGTTTAAAGATTCTTTTGACTTCGCCGGGGCTCAGCGGCATCGGCTTGACGTGGCCCCGGCCTCGGCCTTGGGCCCGCCTTTGCTCAGCGCCGACGAAGTTAATAACGTGCGGGGTGTTTTTC
>QBMP01000269.1:589-6078 GCA_003242115.1 Phormidesmis priestleyi | reverse complement strand
GCTCATTGAGCTGGGTTTCGAGCGATCGCACGGCAGTTTGGGCCTGCTGCCATTCGCTGTGGGTTTGCGAGGTTTCCAGATTCTCTAGCACCTGCCGCTTCTGGGCGAGTGTCTGCTCTTGATCGGGCAGGGTTTGCTCTAGCTCACTGAGGCGCATTTGGGCACTGAGGCGCTCTTGATCGGTACGATCTAGCTGGGCTTGGGCTTGGGTGAGACGCTGCTGTAAGGCTTGCCGCTGGCTTTGGGCTTGGCTGTTTTTAAGGGCTTGTTCGCGGTAGTTTTGTCTGGCTTCTATCAGGGTTTGAGACTGCTCTTTGGCCTGAAGGGTGAGCTGATTGACACGCTGTTCGCAGCGACCCAGAATGGCGGTAATTTCGGTGAGGCGATCGCGCAACCCCTTAGCTTCTTGAGATTCCCCAGCCGCTACCGTGCCAAAGTGGAGCCTGCCTTGCTGCCGCAAACTTCCGCCGGTCATGGCCCCGCTGGATTCGAGAATTTCGCCCTCCAGGGTGACGATGCGGTATTTACCCATGTTTTGCCGTGCGGCTGCAAGCGAATCGAAAACGACGGTGCTGCCAAAAACGAAGGCAAAGACATCGGCGTAGCGGCTTGAGCACTCAATTAAATTCACCGCATAGTCGATAAAGCCATCGGGCCGGTTCCACTTATCAGCAGGCTTAAAGCTAGGCACGCGGATTTTGTTCAATGGCAAAAAGGTGGCGCGGCCAGCTCGTCTTTGCTTGAGTAAATCAATTCCCGCAGAGGCCACCCGGTCATCTTCTACGACCATAAAGCCCATCCGTCCGCCTGCCGCAATTTCGAGCGCCAGCTGAAACTTGGGTTCGACCCGGCCTAGCTCAGCGACAATGCCACACAGCCCGCTGAGCTGACTGCGCTTTAGCGTCTCGGTCGCTTGAGTGCCTTGAGATTCTTTAATGGCCTGCTCTTGAGCCTCTAACTTATCTAGCGCGCGTTGCTTATCGCGCTGCTCTTGCAGCAGCCGGTTAAGGGTTTGGGTCTGAATTTGTAGATCGGCTTCTAAGTCGGCGACCGTTTGTGCCAGCGATTGAATCGCGGCTTGGCTAGAAGAAAGTCCGGTCTGGTCGGCATTCTGGTTATCGCTATCAGCATCATCCGATGCCGTCTCATCGCCCATTTCACGCCTTAAATCGACGAGGGTTTGGCGTTGACTGGTTGATTGAGCCTCGATTTGATGAAGCCGCTCTTGCAGGCGAACCTGTTCGGCTCGCTGGGGTTCTAGCTGGCTGAGCAGGGCTTCTATTTGGCGGCGCAGGTCGGTTTGTTGCTGCACCCAGGCTTGAGATTGAGAGGCGATCGCAGCCGTTTCTTCGCGCTTAGCTTCAAGCTGAGTGACTGCCGCATCCCGTGCAGTCGTGAGCTGATTGAGCTGATCTTCAGTCAGAGTTCTAAGCTGCTGATCTAAGGTGCTCAGTTCACTTTCTTGAGTCAGAATCTGAGCCTGGGTGTCCGCGATTTGGGTGGTAATGGTGCGGCTAGAATCCGCTAGCGCCGTTTGCTGACGAGTGAGCTGACGAAATTCGGCTTCTTGGGTGGCTAGTTTGGCTTGTAGGGCCAAATATTCTTCCTCTCCCAGCGCTTTGACCTGAGCGTTGAGCACCGCAAGCTGCTCGGCAGTGGCCTCAATTTGCGCGCTCAGTGTGGTCATGGCCTGCTCAAGCGCTTCGCCTTCGCGGTGGCCTTGGGCAATTTGGTGGGTGAGCTGCTCGGCCTGCTTTTGGTGCGATCGCCACTGCATCACCCCTTCCCACGACTGCTGCTCTTGCAGAGTGGCCTTAATTTTTTTATATTTCTCCGCTTTGCGGCGGTCTTGATCCAAGCGCTCTAGCTGGCTCGTGAGTTCGGTTTCAACGATGCGAAAGCGCTCTTCACGGTCTTTCACGACATCTAGCTTGCCCTTAGCCTGATTGATTTTGCGATCAAACGAGGCTACGCCCGCTAGCTCATCAATAATTTCTCGCCGCTCACGGGCATTCATCGAAATAATGCTAGTGACATCGCCCTGAAGCACCACGTTGTAGCCCTCAGGATAAATCCGAAAGCGCTGAAGCTGCTCGTGAAGCTGATTGAGCGTACAGGGCTCGTCGTTGATGTAGTAGTTGGATGTGTAAGTGCCTTGCGCCGTCACCCTCAGCCGCCGCGTCACCTTCCATTCGTCGGTGGCAGTACTGTTGTTTTGATGACCGTTTTTATGGCCATTCCCATTCTGGCCATTTTGATGGCCGTTCTGATTGATGGGCAGGGGCTCTATTGCAATATTTTTAGCAGTTTTAGCGGCTTCAGCGGTTTCAATAGCTTCAGCAGCTTCAGCCTCAATCTCATCGGCTTCAGGAGCCTTGACGATTCCCGTACTGATTTCTAGCTCATTGAGCAACTCATCATTGGGGGTGGGCAGATCTTCGGCGTCGGCGATCAGCTTGTCGGCGACATCGCTAATATCAAAGGTAGCGGTGACGGTTGTTTCGACGGTAGAGCGGCGCTTGGCTTGGTTTTGATTGACCAAATCAGGCAGTCTTTCGGCTCTCATGCCGCGCGAGCTGGCTAAGCCCAAGCAAAAGAGTAGCGAGTCGAGAATATTCGACTTGCCAGAACCATTTGGCCCAGAAATGACCGTAAACCCTTGCAAAAGGGGGACATCTGTAGCGCCACCGAACGATTTAAAATTTGAGAGTTCGACTCTTTTTACGTGCACTCAGGCGTCGCACCCAGCAGTGCGGATGTACTGATATAAAAAATAGCATTGGTAAGTCGTATTCTTAACAAAGAATGGCGCAAAAATCACCTTTTTTCATTACAAAGTTTCAAATGTTGTTTTAGCTTGTTGTTTATAGCACCGTTTTTGACGCCTTTCTAGCTAATTTCTGACTGATTTCTGACTGAATATTTCGCCTGTCTTCACGAGCGTATTTGTGTGCCTTTTTCAAATCCTACTCAGCTTCAGCCGCCATTATTGGGGCCAGCTATCCTTGGCTTCGATCCGGGCCGAGCGAAGTGTGGCCTCGCAGTGGTGGGCTTAGATCGCTCGTTATACTATCACCAGGTTGTGCCCGTTAATGAGGTTACTGACATCATTCATCAGTTACGAGAAACCTACCCGATTTCAAGCATTGTCTTAGGTGATCAGACGGGTTCTAAGCAATGGCAATCGCTGCTGTCGGCTTTGCCCAATCCGCCTCGTATTACGCTGGTAGATGAGCGATATAGCTCTTTGGAGGCGCGCGATCGCTACTGGCAGATGTATCCCGCCAAAGGGCTCGATAAGCTGATTCCACAAGGAATGCGCAACATTCCCAGACCCATTGATGACATCGTAGCGATTTTGCTGGTGGAAAGATATTTAAAGCGGCTGTCTGGCGAAGATTAGGTTACAGCTGCGCCCTAATCGTAAACGAATAGTCGCCGCCAGGTTCTAGCTGATAGTCAAACTGCTCTAAAAAGCGGCCCAAAGGCTCTTGAATCAACGCTCGACCCAAAGACGGCTCTACAGATAATAGCCCTTGGCGAAAGCGCCAGCGAAAGCGCCATTCAAACTCGTTAGCGCTCACTTCACCCTCAATCCGGCCATTTTGCCAAGACTGATGGGTGATGCGTACATGGGCGGTTGTTGTCGGCAAATGCGGGCTAGAACTCACAGTGTACAAATCGTAAATAAATCAGCTAATAGCACTTTAAACTTAAGATAGCGGGCCATCCCTACGGCAACTACCCTTGAACTTGTAAATATTTTATTAAGAAGTACATTTCTTAATGTAACGTCCCAGCATCGTCACAAATTGCCCTCCTCAGCGGCTTGGCTTCAGTTTTTCGTTATTTTCTACTATTCAAGGCATCGCCAAAGACGGTAGCCTATAAGGTATTCATTCATATCCACAGGATCCCCCGTGCCGAAGGTTGGCATCATCTATAACGATATAAAGCCCGTGGCGAATGACGCTGCACAAAAGCTGCGCGCCAAATTCGAGGCTTTGGGCTATGAGGTGTGCCTTGCTACTGGGGCTACTGGGCTACTGGGCTATTCTCATCCCGGAAAACCTGTCTGCCATACACCCGTAGATAGCTTAATACCACCCGGATTTGAGCAAGATATGGATTTTGCCGTTGTGTTTGGCGGTGACGGTACGGTGCTGGCCGCTTTTCGCCAAGTCGCGCCTAGAGGCATTCCGCTATTAGCCGTTAACACCGGCCATATGGGCTTTTTGACAGAAATTTATCTCAATCAGCTGCATGACGCGGTAGATCGGCTGGTGGCGGGTGACTATGAAATAGAAGATCGGGCGATGGTACTGGTGCGACTGTACAGCCGTAACTGCCTGAGTTGGGAAGCGCTGTGCCTCAATGAGCTGGTGATGCAGCGTCAGCCGCTAACGAGCATGTGCCACTTTGAGGTAAAAATCGGTAGCCATGCCCCAGTTGATATCGCTGCTGATGGCATCATTATCTCAACCCCGACAGGTTCGACAGCTTATTCGCTGTCAGCCGGTGGCCCGGTGATTGCTCCGGGGGTTCCGGTGCTGCAACTGATGCCGATTTGTCCGCATTCTTTGGCTTCAAGGGGGCTGGTGTTTCCTGATTCGGAGCCGGTGATGGTGACTTCGGCTACGCCGGAGGCGCTGGTGATGGTGGTCGATGGCAATGCGGGCTGCTATGTGGTACCGAGCGATCGCGTGAGTTTGACGCGATCGCCCTATTCCGCTCGATTTGTCCGGCTTAAATCTCCCGAATTTTTCCGAGTGCTGCGTGAAAAGCTAGGCTGGGGACTGCCCCACATTGCCAAGCCGACTTCAGTAGAGCTACCCTAAGCCCACCGAGTCTTCATCTGAGCTTTCATCTGAGCCCTTCAACCTAGCTTTTATCATCCCCCAAACTGGCCCTACCCTGTCATGAGTGAGTCCTCTACTCCTGCCAATTTGCCCTCGCAAGCGACCCCTCAGGTTCTCATCGTCGAGAGCAACGAAACTTTAGCCAATGACATTGGCGTAGATCTGCACGAAGCTGGCTACGCCTTTTCAAAAGCCCACAGCTTAGCGACTGGCTTGCTCCAAGCGCGTAGCACTGTGCCATCGCTGATCGTGGTTGCCCGCAGGCTAGCTGATGAATCAGGCTTAGATCTGTGCCGTCAACTGCGCACCGACCAAAACCGCATACCGATTTTGCTGATGATGGCTCACGATGCCCTAGCCGATCGCGTTGCCTGCTTAGAAGCCGGGGCAGATGACTATTTTTTAGCGCCCTATCGCTGCGACGAATTTATTAAGCTAGTCAACGCCTACCTGAAGCCCAGTGCGGCCAGCGGTGAGCAGCTCAGGTTTGCCGATTTGGTGCTAGATCTGTCGCAGCGTCAGGTGATCCGAAATGACCGCGTGATTGAGCTGACGATGAAAGAATTTGAGCTGCTGAAATATTTAATGGAGCATCCGCGTGAGGTACTCACCCGTAAGCAGATATTAGAG
>QBMP01000269.1:0-579 GCA_003242115.1 Phormidesmis priestleyi | reverse complement strand
TATTAGAGAGTGTGTGGGGCTATGATTTTATTGGAGAATCGAATGTAATCGAAGTATATATACGCTATCTGCGTCTCAAAATAGACGGCGAAAATGAAAAGCGCTTGATTCAAACGGTGCGCAGTGTCGGCTACGTATTGAGAGAAAGTTAGAAAAACTAGAAAAATTACGGTAAAAGCTAGGAAAAATGCTCATGACAACACAATGGAACCGGATGCGCCTACGCCCTTGGGCTCGTTCTGCTGCTTTGCCTTTTGCTCTACCTTTTGCTGCTCTACCTTTACTAATGTGCGCGTTGCTCGTTAGCTGCTCAGTGCCCGATGGCCCTAACCCTGGTGATACCGTCACACTACCAACAGATTCGACCACCGCAGACGCATCGCCCCCGATTACATTAAATGGCCCAGGTCAGCTACTGCCGGTTTCAGCGACGGCTGAAATCAAAGGCAAAACCTTTGAATTAGAAGTCGCGCAAACCAACCAAGAGCAAGCGCTGGGTCTAATGTTTCGTTCGGCTTTGCCGGACAATCGCGGGATGCTGTTTCCGTTTTCATCGCCTCGGCGCACCAGCTTTTGGAT
>QBMP01000268.1 GCA_003242115.1 Phormidesmis priestleyi | reverse complement strand
ATACGTCGCCCGCTGGATGAATCGCCTATCAGATATTCCGGTTGAGCAGTGGAATGCAATGGCCTTGCCGCTGCCGACACCTGCATTAGAGTGGGACTGGCTGAACAATATGGAAACCTCCGGCAGCACGGGGCCTAAAACGGGCTGGTTGCCGAATCATCTGACGCTGTGGCACGACGATAAATTGGTTGCCGCCGCGCCGCTGTACTTAAAAGGCCATAGCTATGGCGAATTTGTGTTTGACCACCAGTGGGCTGAGCTGGCCGAGCGCTTGGGCGTAAGCTACTATCCTAAACTGCTGGGCATGTCGCCGTTCACGCCTGCTGAGGGCTATCGCTTTTTGATTGCGCCGAGCGAAAATGAAGCCGAAGTGAATCAAATATTAGTCGGTTTGATTGATGACTTTTGCGTAAAGCATGAGATTTCAGGCTGCAATTTTTTGTATGTCGATCCGCAGTGGCAGGAAAGTATGGAGGCGCTGGGTTTTCATAAGTGGATGCACCATAGCTACGTATGGAAGAACCGAGGCTTTAGTGATTTCAGCGATTATCTCAAACAGTTCAATGCGAATCAGCGGCGCAATATTAAGCGGGAGCGAAAGTCCGTTGAGCAGGCAGGCATTCACTTTAAGGTGCATACGGGTGAGAGCCTAACGCCGGAAATGTGTTTGAAAGTATATGACTTTTATAGTGACACTTGTGACAAGTTTGGCTGGTGGGGCAGTAAGTACCTAAAGCGCGCGTTCTTTAAGCAGCTTCATTCAGTTTGGCGTGACCGCGTGGTTGTCTTTGCTGCCTATACTGAAGCCTCCGATGATCCGGTTGGGATGTCTTTTTGTCTGACGAAGGGCGATCGCCTCTACGGTCGCTACTGGGGATCTTTTGAAGAATACAACAACCTGCATTTCAGCGCCTGCTACTACGAGCCGATTGAATGGGCGATTGCCAACGGCATCCAAATTTTTGATCCGGGTGCGGGCGGCAGCCATAAAAAGCGTCGCGGCTTTCCGGCAACGCCGAACTACAGCTTGCATCGCTTTTACTCTCCTGAGCTAGGCCAAATTTTAGGTAACTACATTGGTCGCATTAATCAGGCCGAACAGCTTCAAATTGATCAAATTAACGCCGACCTACCTATTAAGGATTTGGACACAGAAATTCCATTAATAGAATCCGACAAACCTTAGTGGGTTGCTAACGGATAGCGGCCGAACCATTCGGGGCGGTCTTATTCGTCGTCTTCAAATTCGCCTAGCGCGTCATCAAACTTGTGGATGATGTCGAGTAGCTGCGAGACGACTCGCTTGAAGATTTTTTTGCGCTCTAGGAGTTTGGGCTTTTCTTGGCAAGCGCTCAGTACGGTTTCTCTGAGGGGCTCTTTGCCTGAAAATTTGTAGTCGGCGATCATTTGATTGACGGCGGCTTCGTTGAGGTTTTCGGCGGCGCAGAGCTGCTGGACGGCTTCGATTCGTTCTTGGTTCCAGAAGTCTTTGAATGCGGTTTCGATGCTTTCTTCTGGTTCTATGGTGGGCATCCGGTCTTCAATGAATGTTTCTATAAGGTCGCGTTTGCCGCGTAGCTGGGCTTCTTTGTCGAGTAGCTCAAGGATAGAAGCTTTTTTCTGCTGATAGTCGGCTTGGGTGGCGTCGTCTTTAATGTCTCGCTGTAGGTCTCCTAGCAGTTTGAGGATGTAGGCAACGTTGATGTTGTCTCTTTGGATTAGCTCTAGCTCAAAATCGATTTCTTCTATTAGGGAGTCTTCTTTTTCTTCATCTGGGGAGCGGGTTTTATCGTAGATGTCTAAATATTTGCTTTTGTAGTCTTCAAAGGTTTGTTCGTCTAGGTTGAGGTCGGAAAAATCGAATTCGGTGAATGATTTGCTGATGTTTAGCAGGCGGATGAGGGTACGGAAGGCTTTGACGAATTCGACCTGATCGTCTTCACTGATGAGCTGGTTGACATCATTGGGGAGGGTAGCGATCGCTCTCAACACCTGCACCCCTTCGTTAAATTGCTCGGTGTAGTGCTCGTAAGGCTCAATGAATATTTCTTCGCTGGCGTTGGGGTCGGAAAAGAGGGCGACGGCCTGATCGGTGTTGGCCTTGAGGTTGCGAAAGCAGACGATATTGCCCTGAGATTTGAGTTCGGCGAGGATGCGGTTAGTGCGGGAGTATGCCTGAATCAGGCCGTGGTATTTGAGGTTTTTATCGACGTAGAGGGTGTTGAGGTGTTTGACATCGAAGCCGGTGAGAAACATGTTGACCACTAGCAAGATATCGGCGCGGTCTTTGTCTTGGAAGCCTTCTCTGTCCCGATCTTTCATCCGTTTGGCGATGTCTTTGTAATAGGTGTAGAAGGCGTTGCTATCTTTGGCGGAGTGCTTAGTTTGGTAAAGACCGTTGTAGTCGGTGATAAATTCGTTGAGTTTGTCGCGGCTGTGGGGGCGACTGGTGTCTGTCGTGATATTAAAGTCGGGTTCGCCGATTAGGCCGTTGGCGTCTTCGTCGGCTTCGTTGGTGCCGGGGGTGAAGATGGTGACGACTCGCAGGTCGTGGAGTCCTTGCTGCTGCTTGCGCTTAAAGGCTTCGTAGTAGGTGATTAGGGTGTCTACGCTGCTGACGCAGAGCATGGCGGAGAATTTTTTGCCGCTGGTTTTGCGGGCGTGGTGGGCAATGATCCAATCGACGATGAGGGAAATGCGGTCGGGGTTTTCAAAGAAGTCTCTATCCAGCTTGGGTTCGGTGATGAGGGTGCCGTCTTTGCGCTTTATTTTGCCCCAGTATTCGACGGAAAATTTTAGGACGTTTTCGTCGGCTATGGCATTCGTAATCACATACTTATGCAAGCGTTCTTCAAAGAGGTCTTTGGTGGTGCGTTTGCCGTGTTCGTTGCTGGCGGCGTTGTCGGCGAAGATGGGGGTGCCGGTGAAGCCAAATAGCTGGGCGTTAGGGAAGAATTTGACGATGTTTTTGTGGGTTTCGCCAAATTGGGAGCGGTGGCATTCGTCGAAGATAAAGACGATGCGCTGATCTTGGAGGGGGGCCATTGCCGCTTCGTGGCGCTGGCTTTTGATGGCGGTGTTGAGCTTTTGAATGGTGGTGACGATTAGCGAGTTGTCGCCGGTCATTTGGCTGACGAGCTGGCGGGTGCTGTCGGTGGTGTCTACGCAGCCTTCGCTAAAAAAGTTGAATTCTTTGCTGGTTTGGTAGTCGAGGTCGGCGCGATCTACCACGAAGAGGACTTTGTGTACTTTGGGCAGGGCGGTGAGGATTTGGGCGGCTTTGAAGCTGGTGAGGGTTTTGCCGGAGCCTGTGGTGTGCCAAATGTAGCCGTTTTTATCGGTGTTTTTTACTCGTTCGATGATGGCTTCTACGGCGTAGTACTGGTAGGGGCGCAGTACCATCAGTACTTTGTCGGATTCGTGCAGGACGATGTATTTGCAGATCATTTTGGAGAGGTGGCATTTTTCCAAAAAGCTGTCGGCAAAGTCGTCTAGCTGGGTGATTAGGGTGTTTTGTTCGTTGGCCCAGCAGAAGGTTTGTTTGTATTCTTGTTTGCGGTTGTTGGCGTAGTAGCGGGTGTTGACGCCGTTGGAGATGACGAAGATTTGGACGTAGTTGAAGAGGCCAAGTTCGGCGCTGTAGGAGTGGCGCTGGTAGCGGTTGATTTGGTTGAAGGCTTCTTTGAGTTCGAGTCCTCGGCGTTTGAGTTCGATTTGGACGAGGGGCAGACCGTTGATCAGTAAGGTGACGTCGTAGCGGTTTTTGTATGATCCTTGCTGGGTGACTTGGCTGGTGACTTGGTATTGGTTTTGGCACCAGTGTTCGGTGTTGAGGAATTCGAGATAGGTGGTGGTGCCGTCGTCGCGGAGGAGTTCCATTTTGTCGCGCAGGGTTTTGGCGCGAGTGAAGACGGTGCCTTTGTCGAGGTGGTTGAGGACTTGGGCGAATTCTTGGGGGCTGAGGGTGGTGGCGTTGTGTTTTTCGAGCTGGGTTTTGAGGTTGGCTTTGAGGTCTGCGGCGTTGCGGATGGTGGCGCGTTCGTAGCCGAGGCCAGTGAGGCGTTGAATAAGGTTTTGTTCTAGCTCTTGTTCGGATTGGGTCATACGTTTTTATAGAACTCTACAAAGATGTTGGTATCGGATAAAATCACTGTCTATCGCCCCATGCTTCGCTGCGGATAGATTCAATTGTGATATTTCTACCTTTCCAAATTCCAGCTAGCTTAAAGAGTTCTTGAGTAGACTGCTCTTTGTGAGCTAAGTCTTCTTTTTGGCGTTGGTTAGATTGAAATTCTAGAAATTCAATGAATTCAATAACTTTGTTACGCTGCTCAATCGGGAGCTGCTGAATCTTTTGAATGGCCATTTCTAGGGTTAGCATGATTGTTCGGTGGGGAATGTGGTTTTCTGATGGTTGATTTTGATAAAGGTGATTTTCATAGGCTTAACAGCTTAGGAACTCAGTTGGGCGGTGTCTTTTGGGTCTAGGGTGAGGTTGCGGTAGATTTGCTCTATGGGGAAGGTGAGGTTGATGCTTTTGAGGTTGATCGCGTCGCCTGCTTTGTAGTTGATGATGAGCCAGTTGCCGGTGTCGGTTTTTTGGTACAGGTCTATTTCGATGCGGGTGGAGCTGACGAGTAGGTAGTCTTGTAGGGCGGGGTTGTTTTGGTAGAGTCTGAATTTGCCGCCTCGGTCGTAGGCTTCGGTGCTGCTAGATAAGACTTCGACGATTAGGCAAGGGTATGTAATGTATTGAGTGGTTGCTTTGTCTCGTTCGTCGCAGGTGACGCTGATGTCTGGATAGGTGTAGTTATTGGTTGCTGCAATGTTTACTTTTAGGTCTGAGTTGCCGGTTTCGCAGTCGCTGCCCTCTAGGTGATTAGCGAGTAGTGTAGTAAGTCTGACGGAGATCAGGCTGTGGTTTTTGCTGCCGCCACTTTTGTGATTACGGAATAGCGCGTAGACTTGACCGTCAATGTATTCGTGTTTTTCGAGCTGCTGTTCTTCCCAGGCAAAGTATTCTTCGGGGGTGAGCCGTGAGGCGTTTTCTTTTGCTGCGATCATGACGAGTCAGCTCCGAGTTAGCGATTACTTGTCTGCTTTGATTTTAGCGATTTATACAAACATCTTTTGTAGTAAGCCTTGCTTGAACTTTTCTATTTTTTGAATTTGCTGTTTCGTTGCGTCAATCTTGCAATCCATTCCGGTTAGAAACGTAGCTATTTTCTCTTGTTCGTCGATAGCTGGGATCTCAAGACTCAAACGACTGATATCGTAGCCTGTAAACCCTTTTATTGATGTTCCCTGGCTGATAGAAAGCAATTTATTTTTCTTCGTGCTTAGCAAATAAGCTAAAAAAACTAGGTTATTGTTTTGTTTTGGTGTGAAGTTTGAAAAGTCTTGGCTGGTACAGACTAATTGTTGTGAGATAGCTAACTTACCCACTCCAACCCTAGAGATAAGGAGAATGCTAGGTGCTGTAATTACTTTAGTCGCAGATTCTTTTACTGCTTTTTCGTTGATAAATCTAGTGATGGAAAGCTTATGTATAGAATCCTCTGAAATATCTGAGCTTGACACCCAAGGAATGTCGCCGCTCCAATAATCTTTATTGTTTGTATCTGGCGTTCCTCCACCAGTAAGCTTTCCGATATCTCCCAGCCTCTTTTTCTCCCAGTCAGGAAAGGGGGTACCGTCGGCTTGTTTGAAGCGGATTTGTTGGGAGAATATTTTTTGCATTACGCCCCGTTTGTAGGTTTGTAATAGTTCGTGTTTGCGGTGGAGTTGGGTTAGGTGGGTTGCGATCGCGTCCAAAAAACTAGCAATCTTTTCCTGTTCTGCAATCAAGGGAAATGCTATTTTTAGTGATTTGATTTGAGTGCCAGTAATTAATGGCTGCCCTGATCCAAATACCATTGAATTTAATCGTTTAATCTCTAATTGACTTTTAAAGAATGATATATTGATTGACTGTAACTACTCAGGCTGTAATCTAGGCAGAATAGGATCGCCAAGGAATGTCCTCCTGAGCGCTTCAAGTAAAGGTAACCCTTGCTTTCTCAACGTTGAGATGTAGCCTCGAATGCGACAGAACTGCTGAGCCCCGA
>QBMP01000267.1:8669-10176 GCA_003242115.1 Phormidesmis priestleyi | reverse complement strand
ACCTTGCCCGCCCGACTGCCCCGTCCGACACCCTGATAAAAACATCAGCGCCGGAAAGCGAAACTGAAGCGCCTTAGCAATATCTTGCGGGCTTGCATCGAAGCGATCGCCCGTCTCCGTCTCTGTAATAAAGCGCGGCCCCTCTGGCCCAATCAACGCATGGCCGCTTGCATGAACCACATCAAAATGTCCCGGCTCATAAGAAGTCAGCAAGTTTTCTAACTCAGCCAAACAGCCGCTTTCCTCCACCATCAGTGTCAACGGCTGCCGCTGCGTCGCCTCCAAAATCCGCCCTTCTTCCGCCTCAAAGTCCAGCACCGGCTCCACTCCTTCCGGCGAAGTGGCCATAAACAGCATTTGCAGCGGTCGGTTTGGTACCGCTGCGGTTTGCCAGGTTAATCTTTCGCCTTGCCATCGCACGGGCACAACGGGCTGCGATCGCCCCACCAAAAAGCCATGCTTATCGTGCAGCACCTCCCAAGGCAAATGCGCCAGCCGCTGCTCAGTTGCGATCGCCAGCACCGCCGCCCCTGACCCTAGTAGCGTAGAAAGCCAGCGATCGCTCCCATCCAGCCACTCATACAGTCGCCGCCCCGTTTTCACATACGCTTCCGGCAGCGCCACATAATAGTCACGCTCCATCTGCTCAATCAAATCTTGAATATCCGCCAGCGGCAGTCGTCTGGCCTCAAACGCATTCAAATTACCTTCGCTGTAGCGCAGGTCAGCGTAGTCAGCCGTCAAACTGCGCAGATCAATATGGAGAATCTGAGGAAGTGCGGACATAGCAGGTGCAATCGACCGTTAGCAGAAGGAAGTCTACTTTGCCAGCGGCTCTAGCGCCTTAGCAATCTCTTCAATAGTGGCATCTTCAAGCAAAAAGCGCCCATTCCGCGTAACGATCAGCACTTTTTCAAGTTTCTTCACGCCCTGCTTAGATTTATACTCCGCGTACCACTTGCGAATCTGCTCCGCGATCGCCATTGTGCCACCCACCACAGCCACCACTGTTGCAATCACCGTCAGCCCACCATCGCGCCTGACATCAGGATCATTCTCATACTCACCGCTCAACCCTTCAATCTCAAAAAGCGCCTGTGCTGCCTCAGATGCCGCCGTCCCTTCAATCGCAATTTTGATATCGTTCATAGTTTGCAGCCTTAGCGTTTGGGAAAAGATTAGCATTGGGCGTAACACTTGCATTCAAGCACTACCGCCACCGAAAATGTACTCAAGCAAGCTGAGATGATTGCTTGTAAGCTGATGCAGCCATAGCAGCAGGCGATTATGGCCGAACCCGTGCCAGCGCTATCGGCTTTTCTGAGTTAGGGCTGAGTAGCGCCTGTGAAACATTCACGCTAAGCCTTCAGCAAATCTCAGCAAGCCCTTAAAGTCAGCTCAGAAGCCTAGCGAGTAACGATGGCATTCTTAAATCAGTCAAGCAAACCTAACTGATTCCTCAAGGAGCCACCTCATGAAAAATCAATTCCTCGCCGCTTTTGTGCTT
>QBMP01000267.1:0-8659 GCA_003242115.1 Phormidesmis priestleyi | reverse complement strand
CGCTATTGCCCCCACCGCCCACGCCGCCGAGAGCAAAGCTGTCAACAACATTCAATCCACCCGCCTTGAGTTCTTAAACAACCAAACCAAAGCCGTCAACAACATTCAATCTACTCGTCTTGAGTTCTTAAACAACCAAACCAAAGCCGTAGATAATATTCAAGCAGCTCGCCTTGAGCTTTTGAACAACCAAACCAAAGCCATTCAAGATATTCAATCCACTCGCCTTGAGTTTTTGAACAATCAGTCTAAATCTATAGACAACCTTCAAGCAGCCCGATTAGCTCACCTCGATACTCAATCCAAAGCTGTTGATAACGTTCAAGCTGAACGGCTAGCCGGTCTTGATGCTCGATCTAAATCTACGCTTCAGTAAAGGCATTTTTCAATAATCTTAATAGCTCTGGCTATGTCACCGTACTAGCCAGAGCTATTTTATTCTAAAGAGCTTCAGCCGATAGACATATCGGAATTTCGATGACAAACTCCGTACCGACGCCTGCATCCGAAAAGCATTCAATTTTGCCCCGATGCTTTTCGGTTATGATCTGATAGCTAATGGCCATGCCCATGCCGGTACCTTTACCAATTGCTTTCGTGGTAAAAAATGGATCAAAAATTCTGTCTTTCACGACTGCCGGAATGCCAGTTCCGTTATCAGCAATGCTAATCACAACGCTCTTGCCTCGGACTTCTGTGTGCAGCGTTATCTGCGGCATTTTTTCAGTGCCAGGGCTTTGGGCCAGATCGGTCTCTAGCGCGTCAATGCCATTCACCAAAATATTCATAAACACCTGATTGAGCTGACTAGCATAGCACTCGACTGGTGGCAGTTCGCCAAAGTCTCGGATAACCACAATTTCAGGCCGCTCAGCCGACGCCTTCATCCGATGTTGCAAAATCATCAGCGTACTTTCTATCCCCTGATGAATGTCAACAGCTTTGCACTCTGATTCATCCATTCGAGAAAAGTTGCGCAGCGACAGCACAATCTCTCGAATGCGTTCGGTGCCGACCTTCATGGAGGTAAAGGTCTTTGCTAAATCTGTTTTAATAAAGCCTATGTCTATTTCTTCAGCTTGCGCTTTAATGTCACTATGAGGGTTGGGGTAATGCTTCTCGTATAGCTGTAAAAGGTCTATGAGGTCATGAGTATAGCTGCCGATATGTCTAAGGTTACCGTGGATAAAATTAGCTGGATTGTTGATCTCGTGAGCTACACCCGCAACCATTTGCCCCAAGCCTGACATTTTCTCTTGCTGTACCAAATGAGTTTGAGTTCTTTTAAGCTGATGGAGAGTTTTGCTTATCTTAGATCTTGCACCAATCTTGATAAGCCGCGTCAGGCAGTGATCTTATGATAATTTCAAAGCCATAGTAAGCAGCGATATCAGCACTACGCTTGATTTTTCTAAGCAACTGAGACCAGAGTACCGAGGGTAATAGTTTCTCTAGGGTCAACCTGGCAGTGGCCTTCCAATCTAAGACGGGTGGTCCAGCCCAGAGGTTCACCCAGTGAGCGAGCAAATAAGCAATTAAGGAGAGAATGAGCCAACGATAGACACCGATCTTGGTACTTTGGCCAAAGCAATGCAGACCAAATTGATGCTTGGCAGTTTTGAAAAAGCCCTCAATCGCCCAACGTTTGCGGCCTAAGCGGACGAGATAAACACCAGAATAAGGATAGGTAGAAGCGACAAAGCGCAACTCTCGTTTATTATCTGCCCGTTTGAGCCAAAACCAAGAGACGGTGAGGGGATAGTCGATATCTTTGAGGTAGACCTGTAGACCTCGTTTGGCATTGCCTGGAAGGTCTTTAAGATGCCGACCATCTTGTAATAGCCGACTGTTTTTAACACCGACAACGGCTCTCCATTTTCGCTGATAGACGGCATTGAGAAATTCGACGGTACCAAATTCAGTATCTGCCTGAACAATCACGGTTCTGCCTTTGACGAGCGCTTTGGGGACGCTGGCCAACAATTGGCAGGCCAAGTGATTAGGACTCGGGTGACCCTGGCCGCGCCAGACGCGGAAGCTCCAGGGTATACGTCTTTCTCCGATGATGATATAAAGCACGACTAGATGCAGTCCGCGCTTGCCATTGAGCATTCTCACCCAAGGGTCAGGCGCATCGATATCATCGGTCGGGGTGCTCAACTGCCAGAACTTGCCTGTTTTCTTCAGCGTGCTCAAATCTATCAATAACCGCACAGGTACGCCCTTACGAATGGGATGGGTGCTCAGCTGTTTCAAGATAGCGGCGCGGGTAGTGCGAATCACTTGACGGGTCGACCAACGGTAGCGATTGAAAAATCGACTCAGGGAACTCGCTGACTTGACTTGTGTATGTTCAGGTAGCGCATGACCTTGCGCATCTAGAAATAAGCCGAGAACGGCTTTGAGACTGGCTTTTTGATAGACACTAGGCATCAGAGAAATTAGGCTATACACTAGCCCTTGGGCGTGCTGAAGCATGGTTTTAATNTTTTCAGATTTTGGCCCTCAGCGCAACCCCTACTGAGAATGGTGCAAGATCTGAGCTATAGGTAGCGATCAGGATTTTCCTTTTTTCGATTGAAAATCCGCCGATTCTCAATAAGGGCAGATTTATTTGGGTTATTGAGAATCTATTTTTTGGCATATTCGCTGAAACGCTTTCAGAACGGACTTCAACAGTTTTTTGTCATAGCCTGAGTAGTTACAAAATTTCTCAGGTGAAGCAAAAGATACTACTGAAGAGGTAAAACATCCGCGACGTGAGTTGGAGGATATAATTATAAGCCTGAAAGACAACAAACATTTTGGAAAGCAAATTTCAGAGCGATTGAAGCCTCTATATGACTGGGATAGAGCGCTGATTAATGCACTAGAAAAAATTACTAATTGCATTCTCAATGCTTTAGAAGACGGCAAAAGCATCAGTATCCTAAATAACAAATCTTTTGAATATGCCACACTTGGAGATGTTTCTTTGTTGGAAGGACTCATTCGAGATCTTGCAAAGGAAGGCTATTCTAAACATGCTGGCAAACTATTTGAGGCACGAACTCCTTTAGAAAAAGAAAAGCTTAGCACTCTCAACAAAAAGCTCAACGATCTTTCTTACGTTCTGAAACGCATTGTCAATGATGTTGCTAAGAAAGTTCTTGACCGAGAGATGGATAGAGTCAAGGATGCAATAGAGAATTTGTTTGTTTTTCATCTAGAGTCTCTTCAAAAATCCGCGACAGATACTGCACCTGATTTAGCGATTAATTTCCCTCAAACGGTGCTGACGAAGGTTAGCTGCACAGTAAATCCAAATTTTTCGTTTGAAGGCGGTTTTCCAGTACTTCAGGAATCTTATACTGAAGAGGTAACTAAGAAGACGGGAACAAAACGAGTTTGGTTTTTCTTTAATAAGGATATATATGTCACCAAAGTAGAGAAGCGCTCTAGTGACAATGCTCACATTCCCTCCTTTGAAGAATTGGATAGAGGCTGGAAGCTGCAAAAAGAACGCGGTGAAATAGAAGCCTACAATGTGATATTGGCTTGGTGGAAAGAACAGTTTAACCAGTTTGATAGAGGAGTAGGGAAATTTCAAGCAGATGTTATTGATGAATATCAAATTCGACTAGATCGAGCATATAGAGATAATCGAATAGATCACGACAGCAAGATGGAGGCTTGGAAACCGTTGAAGGGAGAGGCAGAGTTAGTTTCTTCTAGGATCAACCAGCTAGGAGCAGAATGGAAGAGCCGATGACAGTAATTCTAACTTCTGGCTTGTTTGGCAAACAGAAAAAATCTGCGGGGAAATAGTTATGGAACGAGAAAATGACTATAGCCACATTCTCGAAAAAGTTCTCAATGATGTCGAAGACCTTGAGAAAGGTGTTCTCTTTACATGTATAAAAACTATGATTCCGACAAATGCAGATGAAATCATACAGCATTTCTTGATTAGCCCTTCTGGATCTTATTCCGATGACTTGCAAGTCTTAACTCAAGCATCTTTCTTTCAGCCGATTCTTAAAAGAATAGATCCAATAGCAAATGTAAGAAACATATTTCCCATAAGCGGAATGATAGAGGCAAGCATAAATTTTAGTCGTTCTTTGACTCCTAAGTCTTCCGCAGGAGTGATCGTTATTGTGGCACTACTGCTTATAGGTACTTATTTTGTGCGGTTTAACCCTTTCGGAAAGAGCTTGTCTGAGGAGAAAATTGATCGCGCTTCAAAAGCAAGTGAATCTACCGCTCCATATACTAAGGAGCCACTGAATTTATGTTTAATAATTCCGTGCAACCGCATTATAGGATCTTTGCGAGGCACTATATCCGAGATAAATTTACTGCCTGAGGAAGCAGCCGGTTTGGTTAACAGCTCAATTTATTTCTTGGGAACAACTGACGACTACAGTTCAAGAATAGAACTCAATAACAACTGGGAGGAACTTCCAGAAGGCGATGATCTGTTCGTTCAACTTCACGTTCCTAATGGTGGCGACTTAATCAAACTCGATCTTAAAAGAAGTCTATCGCGAGCGGTTTCTAATCAAGAAGGGATCACCATCCAAAAGAAAGGCTTACTCAAAGATCTCAACGGCCTACAAAATTTCAACCGAGCTTAGGAAGTAACAAAAATGGATTGGCAGGAAGCCTCGGCTTATTACGAAGCAAAACTAACAAACGCTCTCAACGTGCAGCGCCACGCCCTCAACCTCGCTGACTTGCCCCAAACCGGCATCAGCGAAGACGAAAAGAACGTTTTGATTGATGAGGGAATTCCTGCTAAAAAGCAGCTTGAGCGGCTAAAAAAGCGCGAATTTAGAATCGCCGTCGTCGGCCTAGAAAAAGCGGGCAAAAGCACCTTCGTCAACGCCTGGTTAGACTGTGACCTGCTGCCCTCCAAAGGAGGACGCTGCACCTTTACCACCACCCAAATTTTCTCAGTCCAGGCCGACTCTCAGCAAGTCCTGACTGTAAAAGCCAAAACACCCGCCCAATTTGCTCAGCTCCAGAGCGATCTAAAACTAACTGCGCAAACAGAAGAAAACGCCAAAAAAGATCTAGAAACCATCAGCCGATATGCAACCACGCTTCAGCAAGTCATAGACGAAGGCAACAAAGAAATCCCGTTCTCTCGCCTAGAAGACATCAAAGAACCTCTGCAAAAGTACGTGGCCGACGAGCGCTTTGCCCATGCCGTCGATGAAATTTGGCTGTACACCAACAAGCTCGCCCAAGCCGAAGGCATTGTTTTTTATGATGTTCCTGGGCTCGACTCCGGCCTAGCCAAGCATGTAGAAGAATCCAAAGAAATGCTCGCCGACTGTGATGCGGTCATCATTGTTCAGATGTTTCCAAGCCTGCGAGATGCTGAGCTGAAAATTATTAAATTTACGGCAGAAGGCGATCGCAATGTCAAAGTCGCCGACAAACTCTTCGCGTTTTTAAGCCGAATCGACTCAAAGAAAACCCCTGAAGCCATTAAAGACCACATAGACTTAGCCAAAGCCGACTGGATCAAACAGGCCAATTTGCCAGAGCGTAGAATCGTTTCAGGAACAGCAGGATCGCACTTGGTGCTCAGCGGCGTCGCCAGTGAGCAAACGCTGAAAGAAGTCGGTTCACCTGAGGCGGTTCGGCAAAATCTTGAAGGGTTGACCGGGATAGGCGATCGCGATCAGCTCCTTGACCAAGTGACGGGCATCAGAAAAATAAAAAGTAGAGTCAACGCCTACATCAATACCGAAAGAGTTGACGTGCTCAAAAAGCGCTGTGAAGCTTCAATTAGTCAGATCCTATCTACTTCAGAGAGCATTAGAAGTGCCGTCAGTAAACGATATTCAGACAATCCAGAAGATGCCAAACGGCAGGAAGAAGACAGCAAACGCATCAGTTTTGCTGAATGGTGGGAAGCCAAATGGGAGCGAATATTAGCAGAGCTAGCCGACTACTATGATCTCAACATCCGACCCTCTGATCGAATTCCCAAAAATTTAGACCAGCTTACAGCATGTTCTAAAACTCAGGCCAATTTTCATAGTCGCTATCTAGCACATGTAGACGAACTATTTTCAGCCTTTAAAGAACGCGCTAAAAATCGCAGAGAACTCATCTTCAAGCAGCAATCAGTCGTTCAGTTCGACAGCCATAAAACCAACTTTGACTGGCGAGAAGAACTGTATGCTGACATCAGCCAAATGCTTCAGGACATTTCAAAAGAGCTAGCCATAGAGCTACGCCAAGAAGCCATAGAGCTGGTGGAATACATCTCTTCACTCATGTGGAACAGCCCTGAAGTGAAACTGCGCCTCATTAAAGACGCCGAAGACTACGTAGAAATGCTCAACCGCAGCCTCAGCGTTCTATTTTTGCGCTTTGCCCGCCCAATGGTAGAAGCCTTGGTTCGTGGCCCGGTAGATAGCGAAATGCGTTGTAGCATTGTCAAAAGACTTGGCCCAGATATTGAGATATTAGACAACTACTACGGTGGAGAAAGTGCAGAATTCAAAACTCTGAAGCGATTTGCCAACTATGGCGCGAAACTTCTTTATGACCTGACCATTAGAGAGAAAGTTCTCGGCATTCAAGAGATTGTGGCAGTTGTAGGGCAGGTTACTCAGTCAGCTTTGACGCCTGAAGAACTGCTCGTTCGTGAAGTAGAAGCCGATTTGAAGGCAGTAGAAGTGTATTTGAAGGAAGCGATTTTTGAAGCGGCTGGCTTTAGACAGTACTGCTCACAAGAACTCGATAGACTGCGTGATAAATTTATTAATTCACAAGCAGTTTGGAGCGGCGTTGCAACAAATGAGTGGCTAGGCGAAAATCCTCTATTGCTCTCAGAGCTACCCGATAATTTGAAAAAGCTTGAGGTGAATTTGGAGGTGAGCGATCGCCTTCGCCAGCTAACCGCTGCACTCGATAAAACCGTCTCGCGCCCTTAAAAACTGAATGCTAAAGAAGCGTGGGATGGCTTTACATCCCGAACAGCGAAATTAAGACTGTAGGAGATTAAGACTGTAAGAGATTAAGACGGTAGCAAAAACTACAATTCTCTCTTTCAGACAGCAATTTTGCACACTTTCCTCGCACCTTTCCAGGCTCCGCTACCCAATTTAGCTTGATAGACTCTTGTTCAATTCTTCGTTAAGGAATTGCCAACATGAGCAATCGTCAGTTATTCGGAATGTCTCGCCGCCAAATCATGCGCGGATTGTTAGCAACCAGCGCCTTCGGACTAACGGCAAAATTTGGGACAGGCTGTAGCGCCAATTCTGGAGCCGACTCTGGGGCCAACAAGAGTGCTGATACGGGGGCCGAAAGTAGTGCAGCCGGTGGCAAAGATGAGCCCCTCACGATTGGCTTTATCTATGTTGGCCCCAAAGATGACTATGGCTACAATCAGGCCCATGCCGAAGGTGCAGCCGCCGTTGCCAAGAAATTTTCCTGGGCGAAATTGGTCGAAGAGGCCAACGTCCCTGAGACAACGGCTGTAGTCGAATCCATGCGCAGCATGATCGATATTGATGGGGTCAATGCGCTGTTTCCGACTTCATTTGGCTATTACGATCCGCACGTTCTCAAATTGGCTGGAGACTACCCCGACGTACAGTTTCTCCATGCAGGCGGGCTTTACCAAGAGGGCACCACGCCCAAAAATATTGGCAGCTATTTTGGCTACATTGACGAAGCGCAATATGTCGCCGGGGTCGTCGCCGCACTCACCTCTAAAACCGGCAAGCTCGGCTTTGTCGGAGCCAAGCCCATTCCGCAAGTGCTGCGCAACATCAACAGCTTTACCCTAGGAGCGCGCAGCGTAAAGCCCGAAATCACGACGCAGGTTGTCTTTACCGGCAACTGGGCGGAGCCCATTAAAGAAGCTGAAGCGACCAACAGTATGGCCGATCAGGGTATTGATGTGGTGACCTGTCACGTCGATAGCCCCAAAGTGGTGATGGAAACGGCTGAAAAGCGGGGCATTTTCTCATCGGGCTATCACGCTAATCAAGCAGCCCTTGCGCCTAAGGGCTATTTAACTGGGGCCGAGTGGGATTGGAGCAACATTTATACTCAGCTAGCCGAAGAGATGCACGCTGGCAAAAAGGTGATGGATGGCGGCATTCCGCATATTCTGCGGGGCGGACTGAAGGAAGGTTTTTGTAAATTATCACCTTATGGGACGGCAGTCAGTAGCGAGACGCAGCAGAAAGCCGAGGCGGTAAAGGCGCAGTTTATGGATGGCAGCATGGTGATTTACAAAGGCGAAGTCAAAGACAATAAGGGTAATGTAGTGGTCGCGACTTCAGAATCGCTCAAGCAGCAAGATCCGAAGCTAGAGCAGATGGATTATTTAGTGGAAGGGGTGGTTGGCTCCATCGGCAGCTAAAGCAACAGCTCCTCACCCAATCCGATTAAAAAACCGGCTAAAACTAGGAGAAAAAACCATGCAATCTTGGCGTCGCACATTAGAATCTCTCTGTCTGTCATTTGGCGCAATTGTGGTCGGCCTGCTGTTGTTTGGCCTGTTTTGCGCTTTGGCTGGAGCCAATCCTTTAGAGGTCTATCGGCTGATTTGGAAGGCGGCTTTTGGCAGCGCTAGCACCTTTCAAAATACGCTGATTCGCGCATCACCGCTGATGCTGAGTGCGCTTTGCACAGCTTTACC
>QBMP01000266.1 GCA_003242115.1 Phormidesmis priestleyi | reverse complement strand
AGCGTCACTGGAGACAGTGGATACCGGCTATTAGTACGAGCATCGCCGCTATGGCAGTAGCTGCCCTCGGATTGAACCAAATGCAGCTAAGCCAGCAGTCCCAGCAAACGGTAGCCCTTCAGCAACAGCTCGCAGCCACGAATACAGAACTGACGCGCCTGCGCAATGAGCTGCAAGCTAACCAAGCAACAGTAGCGCAGCTTAGTAATCCAGCTACTCAAATGCAGACTTTAGTCGGCAGCGTCCCCAACCCAACAAACAGTCGTTTTCCAACCGCCCGCCTATTGGTGAAGCCCGGCGACTCTAGCGTAACGCTTGTCGCTCAAGACCTGCCTAAGCTATCCGAAAAGCAGATCTACCGACTTTGGTCAGTAGCTGATGCTGCTGCTCCCCCCCTCTACTGCGGACAATTTCGCCAAGATAATAGCGGTACCGCGCAGTGGCTCATACCAGATGCGATCTGCACAAAGCAGCCCTTGAAAGTCATCATCGCCCTAGATGCGCCTAATGATCCTACTACCTCAGCAGGCCCCTTAGTAATGCAGAGCACCACTTGAATAACGCTAAAAAGACTAGCAGGATTCAGGCGTAGATCTAGCCCGTATAGAGCGAGTGTAAACAGTTGTAGGTAGAGTGTTGTTGAACAGCCCTAGCGTTATTCAGCTTATTCAGCAGCTATCTAAGGAGGAGTCAGACTACAGCGGTGTGATCGTTGCCCGATTGCCGATAGCGTGCGATCACCTGGTCTCAGTCCTTTTGTAGCGCGATCACTGTCGTTCTTGGTAGAGCGTTGTTGTTGACTTCTAGGTGTTGCCCCGATTCAGCGTCCCATGCAGGAGAGCGATCGCTTCTAGTGGCCATCTTTATTGCCCATCTTTATTGCCCGACAGGGAGCGATCGCCCAGTCAAGGCTCACGCATCGTTAGACGATAGCAAAGCGCCTTTATGATCTGGCCTGACGGCTCAGAGCGAGTTGTGAGCGGATCTCTTATAAAGCAGCCCTGATTAGCTATGCGATGGCGCGGTCTGTTGGAATCGAACTGATGCGCGGTACTGCTCGCACAGGATTCATATTTTCGACTTGGCGAAACTGTGAATAGCTGAGTTGGTTTATTGGTTTATTGGTCATGCCCGGAGCTGCAAGTAGTCACTTATCTGGGCCAGGGGATTGCTAGTAGTAACGCAGTACTTATTAGGGGCGTGATGGCGGAGTCTGCTAGGTAAGATCTCCCGCCTACTGTTTCGGCCCACTCTGCGCAGTCTTGAATAGTCCTCATCAGCGCCGCCGTATCACCACTCCAGATCTTGGCCCACTTTTTTCGGGCACTGAATCAGCCGATGATTTGCCGACTGGCTACATATGCATACTTAGGAGTCAATCGGAGCACCCGTTCATTGCAGAGCATCGAGCTTTAATTCATAAAATTGGTGTGACGTGAGGTGATGTAAAAAGCCGTATTGCCAACGCTAAGAAAGACTCGACCTATCTGCTGGTGGACGTAGATACCGTCGCCACATTCAAATTGGTAAACATTAACCGGAAAGGACTTGAATCACTACTCCATAAATTTTTCAGCAGTGCGCGGTTAGAGTTGGAATTGAAAGATCGCTTCGGCACGCCAGTAAAGCCAAAAGAATGGTTCTTCGTTCCAGTCGAGGTGATTGAGGAGGTAATCGAGAAAATCAAAGAAGGAACGATAAATCGCTTCTGCTATGACCGAGAAACAATGAGTTTGACTAGCTCAGATGGTCACTAAGGGAAAATAGCAAATACGCAAGGGTACATTACAATAGTCCGGACAGAAAAGCGAGAGAAATAGTCAAAAAAGCCATTCAGGATTGAAGTTTACAACCAGTTGAATGTGATATTTTATAGCGACAATTACCGCTACATGCCCCCCGCAGGTGAAGCAGGCATCTGTACTGAAAACGGCTGGCGGTCGGTTCAAGAGAGCCTGTTTGCGCAGGGCAATGTATAAGCGCCCTGGGGTTGGAACAGTGCATTTTATCTACGCCCACCTAACAGACATATAGGGTGCTACGGCCAATTTTGAAAGTAGCCCCTGGCAGTCCTGCTAACAAAGCACAAGCGATTACAGTCACAAGAGCGGTTCAGACAGTGACTTAGACAGTACTTCATGCACTATTTCTGACGATTGGTTGTGTTTTATTTTTTTGTTCTTTACTTGTGAACCGAGTGTCCTCGGTCAGCTGTTCTATGAGTCACTTTTCCGCGTCGTTATTTTGTCTCTTATCCCTCACGATTGCTCAGCAACCGAAGCGCAAAGCAATGGCAATGGCTTTAATCTTGGGCCTGTTCGGCGCACTCCCCCTCAGTGGCGCTCCCCTGCTAGCACAATCCTTACCGTCAGCATCCTCAGCCAGTTCTCCTATCTCAGCCGATAGCGATGCCGAGATCTACAGCCAGGTGCAAGAACAGTGGGGCACTGTCCGTAGCTTGGCTCAGCAGGGACAGGTGGAAGCCGCTACCGCCCGGTTAAACCAATCGATCGCACTAGCAAAATCAATCCAATCCATCGACAGTCGCGATCGCATTCTGCATTCTATTGGTCTGGGTTGGCTTAATCTGTCAGCGGGGTTGGAGCCGGTGCAGGCGATCGCCCAGGCCATGACCTACGAAACCCTGGGCACCACCGATCAGCTGCGCGTGGAATTAGAAAAAGCGTTAATTGCCGCGTATGTTCAGGCCGATCAAATTCCACAGGCGATCGCCCTGGTCGATCCGCTCCCGTCCGGCATCCGCGATCAGCAAGCGGCCTATCTAATCGAAACCTTGGTTCAAGCTGGCAACCTTTCAGCAGCGTTGCCCCTAGCTGAGCGATTTATCTCGGCAGAGAGCTATTTGCGCTATCAGACCAGCAACAGCATCATCCGAGCCTACATCGCCCACCGAACAATACAGTGCTGCTCAGGTATTTTGCAGGCACAGCCCTTTGCCGATCCGTTCGATCAGGCCAGAGCCCTGGAAGACATTGCCCGATGGGCAGGCCGAGCGGGCCAGCTAGAAACTGCTAGCGCCACTGTCGATCAAATCGTTGCAGACCACCGCGCACCCGCGTTAGTGGAGCTAGCTCGACTGTATTACTATCGTGGTCAGCCAGAAACCGCCATCGACCTGCTAGCCGCCGCTACACAGTTGCCACCAAATCCAAGCGATGCGCAAAGCGGCTGGACTGCAACTAAGCTCATTGCCCAAGCCTATGCCGAATTCAAGCAGCCCACCCAGGCACAGCAAGTCTTAGATGATGCTGCTAATGCCCCTCTTGACGGCGATACCTATTTTCCGGTTTCCCGCATTGAAGCCTATTTAGCTATCGGTGCAATTGATCGAGCTACGGTGCTATTGAACAGCCTCAATGACGACGGGTTGAAATACGAAGCAATGCTCAGAGTAGCCAAGACCCACAGCGATCAAGGGCGACAGGCCGAGGCGATCGCCCTGCTGAACCAAATTCCAGATAGGGCGCTGATGCCACTCCCAGAATATGCCGATCCGAAGGTAGAACTGCTCACTCAAATTTTGGATACAACTATAGAGAACCAACCGGAGAACGGCTCGTTCGACTTGGCAACACAGATTGCCAAAAGCTTTGAAAATCCGGCTACCCAAGTCTTGAGCTGGGTGAAAATTGCCGCCATCTACCCCGAAAATCAGCGCACCGCTGCCATTGAGGCACTTGATCAAGCCCTGGTGATCGCCCGTACTATCGAACGAGACTTTGTGTTGATTGATCGTCATCTCTCCTACAGCAAATCCAATGCCGACTTGTTGGAAGTTGTTGCCGAAGGCTATCGTAGTATTGGCCAAGCCGATCAGGCAGTCGCCACCATTCGGGAGGCTCTAATGGCGCTACAAGCGTTTCGCTCAGAATCACCGTTAGCACTGGGCGGTGTGCGTGAGGGTGAAATTGACTATGGTGCGATCGCTCAGCTAGCCCACGACTGGCAACAGCAAGATTTCCATGAAGAAGCTATCGGTGAACTGGAAAAACAGCTAGCAGAGACTGAATCCGGCACAGAAACCAGTGAGATAGAAACCTTTGACACCTTATCTGCCACCAATCAGATCTTGCGACTGGTGCGGTTAACCTATGACCCCAACCAAGCCCCGTCCGAACGACCCCAGCATTATCTTGCCCGGCTTGCCGATCTTCGCGAGCAACCCACCGCACCCGCCGAGCAGATAGCCTTATTAATAGGGCTGATTTTTGTCTATCAAGAGATCGACCAGCACCCAGCCATAGCAGAAATCGCACAGCAAATAATAGAACTCACCGCGCAACTACCCGTCGAAGAAAGAGATGGGTCACTAACAAGTCTGGCATTTGCCATCTCGCCCATTTTTGCTTCAGAAACTGAAGCCCTTCTAAACCTAGTCAAAGACCTGCTCTCGCAAATCTCCTCGCCACAATCCCAAGTAGAAGGACTGCGACCGATCATTAATGAAGCTGTTATCAGCAACCAAACAGCGGTCAAAGACCTGCTCTCGCAAATCTCCTCGCCACAGTCCCAGGTAATAGGACTGCAACTGATCATTAATGAAGCTGCTATCAGCAACCAAACAGCGCTCGCCCTAGCCTATTTTGAAGACTTTTTGTCGCTGAGTGAACAATCGCTTTCACCGAGCGACAGAGACAATGCCCTCGTAAACCTCAACAATACCTTTGTCTTTCGCACAGCCGATACACCGACGCTTCCCCCGGCCACCCCGGCCCAAGTCGCTATCCTGATGCGCATCCCGCAATACATCAGTGACCCTGGCCTACGCGCCTTCGTCGCCATCAGTATTGCGCCCTTCCTCTCGCCTACAGAAAG
Organism: Phormidesmis priestleyi; assembly: GCA_003242115.1. Classification (GTDB taxonomy): domain Bacteria; phylum Cyanobacteriota; class Cyanobacteriia; order Phormidesmidales; family Phormidesmidaceae; genus Phormidesmis; species Phormidesmis priestleyi_A. The sequence continues at coordinate 1,355 of QBMP01000266.1, read as the reverse complement.
CGCCCCCTTCTACACCGCACTGGCAGAGACTCTGGCCCAGCAGCCCAATACCTACGCCAAGCGAGAAATGCTGTGGAATTCCCTAAACTATGCGATTAGCCTAAAGTACTTTGACCATGCTGAGCATCTGGCCACCTCCCTAGATGATGGCTATCGTCAATACGCCCTTGGCTGGATAGAAACCGCGCGCCAACAGCCCTAAAGGTCAATAGCACTGACTGATTCTGTACGCATCAATCCCATCAATTGGGCGTGAGTCCACCAATGCAGCCAGTTGCTGTCGCAACCCCTGATTCATACTGATTGTAGGCAGTCGTTAGCTTTTTCGCGAATGCATTGACCATTGAGAACGCGCAGCCTGCTGATAGGCTTGAGCAGATCAACAAAGCTTAGGATTTTTAAGAGGCTCAAGCCTGATGGCTGAAATATTCCGATCCCAGGGAATAAAGTTTATCATCTACTCAGATGACCACGACCCAGACCACTGCCACGCGAAGAGCGCCGATTTTGAGGTCAAGATAGACATCTCGGTCAATGGGCCGATGTTGATGGATGTAGCCGCTGGCGGCTCTAAAGAATCCAAGTTTCAAAAAACCGCACTAAAGCTGGCACAAACGCGATTAGACGAACTCAAAGCCGCTCTGGAGGTAATTAAAGATGCTCGCAACTAAACTCATCACAACGCTAATCGAGGCGGTTAGCTATGAAGCAAAAGGGCGGTGCTTTGAGATCTCGCTTGATAACGGATCTAGACTGTTGGTGCCGGTCGATCTGCTGGTGATGGAGCTATGGGAAGACGGGCAATTGAAAGCAGCTCCAAGGCCGACTGATGCGCAGCTATCGACTGTCCGGGTGTGGTCTGGTGGCCACTCAATTGATATTGACTGTATTAAGCAAAACTTTGGGCTTGAGCAGCTTTTGAGAGCTATAGCATCTTAACTGTCAAGGCTCAATGCTGGTCTAGAAGTGAATGAGTGCGATTCTCCTAACACCTGCGGAGATGCTAAAGCCTTCGGCATGACCTCATTGATGTGAATGGAGAGGCTACGCCAACGCTCACAACTATCCGTAGAAGCTTTTGTCTGCTTTCTCTGGATGTGCTGAAGCTAGCCTACTTAATGGCTTCACTGGCAAAAGACTACCGTTAAGCTACCCATGACTGATGATGAGCCTACCGGCTTCGATTGGCGCAATGTTTCCAACGATGAGCTAAACGGCGATCGCCGCCGTGATGCCTACGCTGAAAAGCTGCGCCGGTCTGTAGCAGCGATTCAGGAATACAACGCAGGCCGTGAGCTGGCAGAGCAGTATGCAATCAATAGCTCATCGCTGCGACAGATGACTAAGGTTAAGCC
>QBMP01000265.1:2786-6207 GCA_003242115.1 Phormidesmis priestleyi | reverse complement strand
GGCTGAATCACTTCGCCAGCGGTACCCCAAACCTCGGCCAGCACAACGCTGCCCTGCAAACTCATGGCTCTAGCGAGGCTGGCGTTGGCCGCACGGCTTGCCGCCAAATCGCTATTAGCAACCACCGGATCGGAAAACAGTATGTTAAAAGCAATTACGCTAGCGCCGTCTGCGGTGAGTTGATCAACTAAGTCTGCGTAATAGCTGCGAGAAATTGGAAACTGCCCCAGCTGCTTCAGCGTGTCATTGTCAATGCTAATCATCACAATGCGGTCGTCCCATGCCTTAGCGCCCCGCCAGTTCATAAGATAGTTTGTCGCCGTTCGCTCTAGGGGTAACCAGGCGTGAAGCTGCATTAGCAAAGCGACACAGGAGCCGACAATGAGTCCCGGCACCACCTGGTCTAAATATTTGAAAGGTCTGATGCTTTTCATTAGGGCACGACTACTTCGTACGCTTGCTTCATGCCCAAGGGCGTTAGCACAGTCGCTGAAACCTGGCGATCATCCCACATCGCCGCAATTGGCACGAGCGTATCAAAGCTGCCTGTGCGCGTTAGCGCGATCGCTTCACCGGCAATTTCTAGCAGATTAACAGCGTCGGTACGACCGATTAGTCTCACGAACTGATTATCTGAGCTGAGGCTAATTGATTCGACAAATAAAGTCGGATCGTTGCGTAGCGGCTCAGGAGCCGTGGGTGGCTCCCCAGGGAAAACAGTGGACTGTAAGCCAGCTGTAACAGAAACAGTTTGGCTTTGAGCGCTGGTAGCGACGTTGCCTGATTGAGTGGCAACGGCCATCGCGCCACTGGGCTGAACGCTTACGCCAAAGTCAGTACCACGCACGCCGCTGACACCGGCTGGGGTATAAATTTCGAGTTCGCTGTCGGGGTTGGTGAAGGGTCTGACTCTAGTTCGCACCTGGCCTCGGTTAACCCGCAGTCGCGTAATGCGGCCACCGCTGCGAGTAATGCTGAGCGCTTGCACCTGAAGCTGACTATTTTCGGCCATGCTGATTTCACCAGCGGCCTGATCAACATCGAGCCGAGCAGAAGCATTGGCTCCGGTGGCGATGCTATCACCAACTTGCTCTAGGCGATCGCCTAGCCTCGCCTGCCGTCGTCGCCCCTGGTAAGGAGTAATGTCAACATCACCCGTGACGCTAGTAATTGCGAGCCACCGATCACCCGTTAAGCTGATGGGCTGAGCGAGAACCATCGCGGCGCTAAAGCAGATCAGCAAGACAGCGGTTAGCAAAGCCACTAACCAGTAAGGCCATTGCTTTCTTTTACTAAGCAACAGATTTAGATGTAGGATTGAACCTAGAAAAGAAAAAAAAGCAGGATGAAAAAGGAGTAAAGGCCAATGAAAGGCTCCTTTAGAGGCGATAAACCAATCAAATGTACGCACAGAGGTTGATTACGAATAGTCAAGGTCTCTTCACTATGCCATGACAGCCCAGCATTTAAGTAGGGAACTGCGGTGAATTGGTAAAGAACAGATTTTTCAGGGTTTGCTTACGTTAGCTTTCAATTGCTGCTATTTTCTTGATTTGAGAGCCCTCTAAGAGCCATAGGTCACTCTGGCAGAAAAGCCTTCTTTTTGTAATATCTGACGGATGGTTTCAGCGTCGCCGCGATTGTCAAAGCTACCGACTTGAATGTATGCACCAAAACGGCTGTAGGTAATAAAGGCGTCTAAAATGCAGGCTTGAATAGCGGCTAGTGTATTTTGACTTTCGCTAATAATCACCACTCGGTAGGGGCGATCGCGCTGCGCTCCAATCACAATCACCTCTCCGCGCGTCTGTGTATTGTAGCGCTGAGGTTCTGAAAAAAAGTCACAGGTCGCTTGGTTAGCTTCAGTGTTAGATTCAGCGGCGAGGCTCCAGACAAACAGAGTTACAGCCGTGATTGCGAATTCGACGGCCAGCTTTTTAATCATCTTTTTCACCGCTGCGGAATGGCCAGCCGAGCACTGGTGAGATGAGAGTAGCTCAGCTCGGATCTAGGCCCATAAAATGATTTGGATAAGGGCGGTATCGCAATATTTACTGCCCTGTCAGATGTCTGATTAGAGGCTCTATCAGAGGTCATCTGTGACTTGGCTTCAGCCGAAGCATGAGCCGAAATGTGAGCCGAAGCATGAGCGCTAAGGTACAGCAGCAACAGGCATGAGATGGAGGCGATCGCTAGCGGCCTCAAAATTCGCCTGATGAAACGTTTGAACGCTAATAAGGCCGGTGAATAAGCGGCATCGGAGCTAACTTCGTAGCTAGCTTCAAATAACTGATGTAGATAGATCACAGCTAAAAACGCAGCGACGAGTGATGTTTAGTGATGTTTGCTTACGGTATCAGAAAATCTCATTGAATAGCTATTCAACTGCGTCTAACCGCGAATCTAGTAGCGAATGCGCGGATCTACATAGGCATTCAGAATATCAATTGCAATGCTCACCAGCGCCACAATCCCGGCAAAAAAGACCATCAGCCCCTGCACTACCGGATAGTCGCGCTGGCTAATGGCCTCGTACAGCCGGTTCGCTAGCCCCGGCCAAGAAAAAGTCACCTCCGTTAGCACCGCGCCACCTAGCAGCGAGGCGAACGTCAGCCCCAGCACCGTAATTACTGGAATCATCGCATTTTTGAGCGCATGAGCCGTAATCACCTTAAATTCTGAAATGCCTCTGGCCCGCGCTGCCTCCACATAGTCTGCCTTCATCGTTTGGCGTAAATTCACCCGCACAATCCGCTCAAATACGCCGCTGATCAGTAGGCCAAGCGTCATGCTGGGCAGCGCCAGATAATAGAGCGTGGTGCCAAACTGAGCCAAATTGCCGTGCAGCAGGCTATCTAATAAATACAGTCCGCTAGGGCCAGAAGGGGCGAGTTCACTCAGCGGAAACCGGGTGCCAATCGGAAACCAGCCGAGCTGCACGGCAAAAATGAGCTGTAAAATCATGCCAAACCAATACATCGGCACCGCGTAGGTGACAATGCCAAATATCCTGCCGCCCGCATCCAAGACCGTATTGGGCCGGGAAGCGGCAATGGAGCCGACCGTCAGCCCAACTGTCGCCGCAATCAGCATTCCGCAGAACGTCAGCTCGACCGTAGCTGGAAAGTGGTCGCCGATAATTTGCCATACGCTCTGCCCCTGACTGGCCAAAGAACTGCCCAAATCAAAGCTCAATAGCTGCCCCACATAGTCGATATACTGCTTAATCAGCGACTGATCGAGGCCGAGTTTGGCTCGCATGATGGCTTTAGCGGCTTCTGGCGCGCGCGGGCCGAGCAGCGCATCGACCGGATCGCCAGGGGTCGCCCGCATCAGCAGGAAAACCACGGTGGTGATAGTCCAGATCATCAGCGGCGCAAGCAATAGACGGGAGATGACGTACAGGCGCAGAGAGTTAGAT
>QBMP01000265.1:1419-2659 GCA_003242115.1 Phormidesmis priestleyi | reverse complement strand
GCTGGCGATGGATGCTGGCGCTTGATCAGGGGGCTGTCGAGGCTTAATCCAGCCTATGGCTTTTTGATTTGCCAGAGCAGAAACTGCTGATTGGGTTCAATGGCGACTTGACTGACATCGGTGGTGGTGAATACGTAGTCTTTGGTTTGCCATAGGGGGACATAGGGCACGTCATCTGCCATGAGCTGCTGCAAGTCCTCAAAGATTTTGTCGCGCTTGGCAGGGTCTTGCTCGGCGTTTTGGGCGGCGACGAGCTGGTTGGCTTTGTCGCTGTAGTAAAAGGAGCCGTTGCTTTGGGTTGCGCCGACTTTGCACAGCGTACTGACGGAGCCCTCGTCGCAGGTTAAAAAGGGCTGAACAAAGTTTTCTGGATCAAAATAATCGGGGTACCAGTTCGAGAGCACGCTGTTGTAAGCGCCTTTTTCCACGTTGTCCCACAAGGTGGCGGATTCGGCGGTGCTGACGGTGACATTCACCAGTCCCGGTAGCTTTTGCTCGATGGCTTGCTTAATGGTGTTGGCCGCGACGGCTCTCGGCGTCGAAGCGGATGGATACCAAATTTCAAACGCCAGTGGATTTGCTTCGGTAATTCCGGCGGCGGTGAGATATTTTTTGGCGGCTTCGTAGTTGCCGTCTCCATAGGCAGTTTCAAAGACGGGTTTGTAAACGTCGAAGCTTTTGGGAATGAGGCTGTAGAGCGGTTCGGCTTGGCCGGAGAAGGCGCGATCGCTGATCAATTGCCGATCCATCATCGCTGCGACGGCCTTGCGCACATTGAGATCGTCAAAAGGCGCAATTTTTTGATTCAGCGACAGGTAATTGACCACCGTACTGCCCGCTTCAATCACCTGCCAGTTTTTGCTAGGTGCGTCTGCCTCTAGCTTAGCGATTTGGTCGGGGTCTAGGGTTTGGTAGGCGACATCGAGCCCGCCAGAGGTAAAGGTGTTGTACAGGTTTACGGCGCTGGTGAATACCTGAATGTCAATGCCGCCGTTAGCGGGCTTTTCACCCCAGTAGTTTTCATTGACATCGAGCTTAATCACATCGCTGCTAAAAGAAGCTAGCTTGTACGGGCCAGAGCCAATGAAGGTATCGGGCTTAAAGCTGCCTGCGCCGACTTCGTATGCCTTTGGCGACACCGGGGTCATGCTCCAAAAGGTGAGCAGGGCCGGAAAGGCCGCAAATGGCTGCTTGAGCTTAATCTCTAGCTGGCCATCAGTCGCCTTTACCGAAGCTACTT
>QBMP01000265.1:0-1409 GCA_003242115.1 Phormidesmis priestleyi | reverse complement strand
ACTTTGTCCGCAATCAGCGAAGACGGGCGACCGCCGTTTTCAATAATTCGCTGAATTGAAAAGGCCATGACTTCGGCAGTAAAAGCGGTGCCGTCGTGCAAGGTAACATCATCGCGTAAAGGAATGGTGTAGGTAAGGCCATCGCCGGAGACGGTGGGCATGGCGGTTGCAAGCTGCGGAACCAGTTCGGTGCTGCCCGGCTTGTAGGTGTAGAGGCGATCGCCCATGTTGTACAGCAAAATGCCGGGGAAAATTTCATACGCATCCGCCGGGTCGAGGGTGCGGGCGCTGAGGGTAGTGCCGATGGAGACGCGATCGCCCGCACCAACCGGGCCAGCAGCGGGTTGAGAGGCTGAATCTGAACCGGATTTGCTGCCACAGCCCACTACCAGAGCCCAGCAGAGGCCAAATAAGCCGAGAAATCGACCCAACTGCAAGAACCGCCGTCTCGACAGCGATCGCCGTTGTGACAGTTGTGACAGCCGTTGTGACATTAGTTGCGACCAACGAAGCATAAAGGACACGATCATGGGCTGCCTTGATTAACCTACAACACGACATTATGAAGGATGCGAAGCAGATTACCAAAAAAGCCGCGATCAAACCCGCTATTACGCTGGCAATTCAGAGCAATTCTGAATCAGTTCGGCAGTTCAGTTCGGCAGTCCAAACTTACCCTAAGGCTTCCGAACCGGCCTTGTCTCCTAGCCCAAACACCCGTTCCTGCAAAGGTTGCGTAATCAAATGCGACAGTAGCCCAATTGGCCCCGCAAACAAACACAGCGCCAAAGAATGCCGAGTAAAAATTCCTTTTTCCTGCCCCTGCCAATAGATCCAGCGCCCCACAAACAAGTCCATCACGACAAAGTGAATCCATCCTGTCGCCATTACTGGCTCTTGCGCAAACAGTCCGGCTAGCGTGCTCAAGGTCGGATTTGCAAACGATTTTAAAGACGCTGGATCGAGGCTGCTGGCAAAACAATAGATATACGCCAGCGCCAAGGGCACAAAAGGCCACGCCGAGCCCATCACCTTGCGCGTGAAGCCCCAATTGGGCAATAGCACCATCAGTAGCCAAAAAGGCAGCACAAACAAATTCGCCGCATTATACAAGTACTCAATAAACATGCTTATACTCAGAAAAGATGATCGCAAGAGAAGACTACCATCATGATGATATTGCCAGGTTCGCCGGTTCGCATTACCAATGTTGATGATACTTACTTTAGCTTTGAGGGGCTGGTGCAGCGCGTCACCGATGGCAAAGTTGCCGTGCTCTTTGAGGGTGGCAACTGGGATAAGCTCGTTACCTTTAAACCAACTGATTTAGAAATCGTTAAGCCCATGCGCGGGAAAAAGTAAGCCATGCGCCTGCCGCTACCCCAATTTGCCGCGCCGCCGCGCCCGCT
>QBMP01000264.1 GCA_003242115.1 Phormidesmis priestleyi | reverse complement strand
TTCAGGCCCTGACTGGCCGCGATCAGCCCACTGTGATCACCTAACCATAAGGCTCCGTAACTTTACGGAGGAGCTGCCGTTTTTTTACAAAGATGTGCTGTCTGCTAAAACGTTCGGCCACAATTTCCCCTATACTTCCTCTATACTTCACGGTTGTATGCCCATACACTGCATTCTGGCCACCTGAGTGAGCAACATGAAATATTGGGAATTTTTGATCCAAAAAGAAGGCGATCAAACTTGGTTACCGCTAGAAGCTCAGCAGGTCGAGATTCTAGAAGGTCGCTACAGGGTCGTTGCGCATACGGATCGCGTTGAAACCCCGATGGATATTCGGGTAAGTCAGCTCATTACCGACGAACTGCCGACCCGCAAGCGCATCCGCAAGCGCACCGGCAAAACAAACGGCACTGGCCTCGTCGTCGTCATGCCCTACATGCACCTTAAACCCGGTGAATGGGAGCTGATCTGTAGTGGTCTTGACAACCTGGATGCGCTGACGGGCGAGAGTTGGCAGTATCATGTGCAGCTCCATGTGTTTGCCCGCACCGAAGAAGACTGGTCGTCAGAATGGCCGATTCCAACTGATTCAGAAACGGTCGATAGCGTTCTGATAGAAGATAGCAGCGCCCGTGACCTCAGCCATGCCACCCGCGAAGATCTGCCGTTGCTTCAAGCGCAAGCAGAGCTTGAAACGCAGCGCCAAAACAAAAATTCTTATGCGGATTCTTCGGCTTCAGAAACCACTTTTAGATTAGAACCAGCCGCTCAAGCCTACCGCATCTCGCTGAGACAGCAGGCTTATCTGGCCCGTCACAATCAGCCAATGACCATTGTTGGCAAGGTCAATTCTTTGACTGAAGCGCTGAACGAAGACACTAGCGAACTGTGGATTCGGCTGCAAAATCCACAGACTGCGCAGATCATTATGGAAGCACATCGGCCCTTGAGCTTAGCGCGGTTACCGGCTGACTTTAAGGTGCAGATCCAACTTCCGGCAGAGATATCAACGCGGGTAATTTTGGGAGAAGTTTCTCTTAAGGCGACGGCGAGTGAGACCCATACACCTACGCCGATATTGGCCTCTACCGCGTTCACCATTACAGCCGGTATCGCTCAACTGCTAGATACGATTGCCAACCAGGATGCCAGCGTTTTTGAAGAAGAAACTGCCGTACTGTTAGAGTCAAAAGCGCCGACTCATAAAGCTGCCGATCCGATGCTGCCGCTGACCTCGCTGGACTTGACACCTCAGGGCGTGGCTCCCGCCGTTGGGGTAGTGTTGCCGCCTCAGCTCAGTCGAGACAACGATACGACGGCTGCGTCTGCCGCTCACTATCTCGATTTGCCGACCTTTGGCGCGAGTGCTGAGGCGAATGGAGTAGGTGCGATCGCGCCCGAATCCACAGATAATGCTAATCCAGCGAGTAGCCCAACCCCGCCGCCGACCCTGCCTTTGAGCTATCCCCCAATGGTGTCGCAACCAGCGCAGTTTTTAGGCACCAGCATTTTAGAAGATGACTTAGAAACCGATGAAATCGCTGCCGCATTAGAAGACATTGACGAAAATTTGCACTTAGCCAACTCTGCTTTAGATGAGCTAGAACCGCCCGGAATCGAAGCTGCGCTCTCTAAAACTGATAGCCAGAACAAGCATCCATCCGCGCAGCAAACTGCCCAACAAGCTGACTGGCTAAAAGATAATCAGTCAGAGCCCGCCGATTCAGCCGAAAGTTCTGACCACGATTTTCAGTCGCTTAAGCTCAAAGACCACTTTTGGCAGCGGCTCACTAACCTGACGCATGAAGGCCGTCAAGAAGCAAATCAGCTGGCCCAGAATATGAAAGCTGCTGGGGTTAGCCAAAGTCGCACCGCCAACCAGCCGGAGCTTAGCGATTTTACCGATGGCAATGAGATTGTGGTTTATGACGAACCTGCTGCCCCCCAGTGGACGCAACGCAACGTCCAGCGAGATCCTCAGCGCCCTGGTTCAGCGCGAGATCAGGCTATTGAGCAGCGTCGAGCCCAGCGTTTGGCCAGCCTGCAAGCTAACCGTCAAGCCAAGTCGGGCCAAAGCCGTCTGGATCAAAGCCGCCTAGACCCAAGCGCCAGCCAAGAGTCCACGAGCCATCCACTGACTAGCCGCTTCGAGCCGCCGATACAAGCCGCCGCAGCGGCTCAAGCAGATCTGCCGGAAATGGCCTTGCCAGTGATTAGTGTGCCGATGGGAGACTTGGTAGCGGGCGAATTAGTGACGATTACGGTGCGGACCCGGCCATCGGCCTTTAAGCCTTTTATTAAGCTTTGGATGGTGGATCGTCAGAGCCGGAGCCTGGTAATAGAGCCTAAGCTGCTGACTAACCTGAAGCCTGATGCGCTAGGCGATCTAGAAGCAGCCACTCAAATGCTGGTACCGATGGATTGTTTGGATGTGCAAATTGCTGCGATCGCCATCGACATGGCCACCCAGCAAGAAAGCAGTAAAGCCGTCGTGAACCGGCATGTCATCCCCGCTAGTCAGATTTCTAGCTTCCAGCGCTTCAATCTGTAGCGTTCGCGAATTTTACTTTTTAGGGGCGGTTAGTGTCTGTGTGCCTGCCCGCTCGCTGAGCGAACCAGTAGCCCAAACCAATGCCTGCAAAGCTGCAAAGCAGATCGCCTGCATCCAGCGTGCGGTAGGGAGAAAGCCCTTGCAGCAGCTCTTCAGTGATCGTAAATAGAGCAAAGAGCACTGGAAATACGGGTAGAGACAAGCCAGCTGGTTTGAAATGCTTTTGTCTGCACAGGTAATGGCCCAGATAGCTGGCAATACAGTACAAAATCACATGGCCAAATTTGTCATAATTAGGCAATTTCTCAAGAAAATTTAGCGGCAGCTGATTGTGGTAGGCAGCCCACAGGGTAATTAAAAAGAAACAGGCATAGACAGCCGACAACCAGAGGATTTTGCCAGACCTTTGAGGAGTCAGTCAGTTTATCGACAGGCGCAGGATTTTTCACAACAGAATCTATAGCTGAACCAGCAGCTAGGATGAGGGTTAGCACAAGCGATCGCCTTTCGAGACAAATTTCCCAGGCAAAGCACTTGAAAATAGAGCTACAGCCTCTTTAGCGCAAAATTCTGACGATGTTTGAGAACGGCAAACGGCACTGCTCGAACTACACTAAAAACTGACCTTTTCATCCCAAAAAACAACCCCCAAAACACATGGAAGTTCAATCTGCGCATACTCGCCTGTACGTCTCTGATATTGCCGCCTGCACCGAGTTTTATCGCGATGTGCTGCGCTTCAAACCAGTCACGGTGCAAATAGAAAAGGGCTATGCCGAGTTTGAAGTAGGCCAAATGCGGCTTTCGCTATTTCGGCAGCAGGAAATGGCCGAAATTTTGCGCACCAGCGAAAAGCCAACCACCACTGACTGCCAAGACAAATTTGGCTTTGTATTAGCGGTTCGTGACATTGATGCCATCTACCACGAGCTGCGCCATGCCCAAGTCGTGTTCGCAGAGCCGCCCACTCAAAATGCAGAGTTTTCGCTTAAAGTCGCTTACTTTCGCGATCCTGAAGGCAATCTGATCGGCTTGTTTGAATCAATGATGTAGCGATCGCAGTGGCATTGGGCGTAAGCATTAACACCTTTTGATCCAGTAGTTCTGCGACCTAGAGACGACGAAATAAAAGCTATGTTGTTGGAATATAGCCTTGATGCCAAAAAAACATGTCCACTTCGCTCAATTATGCTGGCATTCACTGCACGCTGTGTGATGACGGTTTGCTGCGCCATATTCGCAAAGATGGCATCCGCTGGTATTGCCCGACTTGTCGGCAAGATATGCCCAACCTAGAGTCCAATCTACTGGCCAATTTATCAACCAATCTACCGGTCAATCTATCGGCCCACCCAAAACCAGTACAGGCTCAACGAGACTCAGATAAATCAGATAGCTACCAGAACTTACCGGCCTCCCAATTCTCTTAGCAGCCTTCTCTCTTAGCAGCCTTTTCTCTTAGCAGCCCTATCAGCTACTCATCTCTAGCTATCCATCACCCACTGAACGAGTAGCCTAACGCCGTAGCCGGTTGCGCCGGGGCTGTTGTAACCGTTTTCTTTTTCAGACCAAACCGGGCCAGCAATATCTAAATGCGCCCAAGGCGTCTCTTTGACAAATTGCTTGAGAAACAGCGCGGCGGTGATGGAGCCACCGGCTCTTGGCCCCGTATTTTTCATGTCCGCGACGACTGATTTGAGCCCTTCAAAGTATTTGTCTTCCATTGGCATGGGCCATAGCTTTTCGCCGGATAGATTAGCCGCAGCGCTGAGCCCTTGAGCAAGATTTTCATCGGGGCTAAATAGCGCGGCGATGTCGTCGCCTAAAGCAACTACGCAAGCGCCCGTTAGGGTTGCTAGGTCAATCATGGCATCTAAGCCTAGCTGATCTGCGTAGACCAGGGCGTCGGCTAGCGTGAGGCGACCTTCGGCGTCGGTGTTATTGACTTCAATGGTTTTGCCGTTAGAGGCGGTGAGAATGTCACCCGGTCGCATGGCGTGGCCACTGATCATGTTTTCGGCGGCGGCGCTGATGAAGTGAACTTCGACGTCGGGCTTGAGCTGAGCAATTGCCTTAGCTGCCCCCAATACTGCCGCTGCCCCGCCCATGTCAATTTTCATCATTTCAATGCCCGATCCACCGACTGTGAGGTTCAGACCGCCTGAGTCGAAGGTCAGCCCTTTGCCGATGATGGCCAGCTTGCGTTTAGCGGGGCCTTGCGGGCTATACACAAGGTGAATGAACTTAGGGGGGAGATCTGAGGCTTGGGCAACGCCCAAATACGCGCCCATGCCTAACGCCTCGCAGTCTTCGCGCTCTAGCACAGTCAGCTTGAGGCCGTGGTCATGCGCGATGCTAGCAGCGGTTTCAGCCAGCATATCTGGGGTGACGACATTGGGCGGAGCAGCGACTAGCTCACGAGCCAAAATCACGCCTTCACAAACGATTTGAGCGGTTTGAATAGCGGCTTCTTCGCCGGGAAACGCGAGCAGATGAATCTGCTCTAGCTGAGTCTCGGTTTTGTCGGGTTCGGACTTAAAGCGGCGATCTTGACTGAGCGCCAGGATTGCGCCTTCACTCAGCGCTTGGGCGGTCAATGACTGGCTGTTGTTCCATACCGGAAAGCTGATGCCAAGAGAGCGACTTTTGGCTTTTTTGGCGAGCCGAGCAGCGATCGCAGCGCCTTTGCGCAGTCCTTCTAGCGCCATGCCGTCAGATCGGCCCAGCCCAACGATGGCAATTTTTTTGATGGGAGAACCAAGGCCCAAGCGAGTGATCGCCGTGGTGCCCGTTTTGCCCTCAAACGATTCCTCATCAATGAGTACCTGTAGCAGCCCTGATACCTTGTCGTTGAGTTCCGATAAGATTCCCGTCAGCGGTAAAGACTCTTCCGAAAGGCCGATTACTAGGCAATCCCCTGTCCAGCTCAGGCAAGATTGATCTGACGCTATAAAATCCATTCCCTGTTCGTCTACTTTAAATGCTTGCTCTATAGTATCTGCTGATTTTGCGCTTTTGCGTGTTCTGGTAGTTTTCCTTGGCAAAGCGGTCTGCGCTTTTGGCTCCTTACTCTTGAATCTTTGAAGAAGCTTTGAAGCATCTTTGAAGAGCTGTGAGGCGACTGTCAGCCTGCTTTTAGCCAGTGAATTTAACAACTTTTCTCACTTTATCGGGATTTTTCTGTTAAAACTTCATCAGAAGCTAGCGCAGAAACTGGTATTGCGCTTCGCAAGCCCCTCGACCCTCAGCCTAATCAATTAGTCAGCCCCTAAAATTAACCCCTAAAGTCAGCCCCCTAAAGCCAACGCCTAAGCGCATTCAAGTAAGGTTCTGAGAATTTGACATGCTAAAAACGATTAAGGATAGGTGGCCGCTGATTGCGATCGCTGGCGTCAGTGCGCTCTCCATTGGGATGGTGGCGGCTCTTATCAAAGTGACTGACCCCTTTGGTTCGCCTGATCTCTTGCTGAGTCCGGCGCTGCAATCAGAGGCCAATGAAGCGTCGGTGGTGCTGAAGCTGGTGAGCCAGCCGCCAGAAATTCGCCTAGAAGCGCTCAATACAATTGCTAAAAGCGATCGCACTATAGAAGGCGATCGCGCCCGCTACCTGCTGGCTACTGACTTCATCGATCAAGGTCAAGGCGGCAGCGCCCTGCCATTACTGGAT
>QBMP01000263.1 GCA_003242115.1 Phormidesmis priestleyi | reverse complement strand
AAAATTAACCAATATGGATTTTCTCTCGCCTTTTAATCCTACATTAAATTCAGGTTACACCCCTTCAAACATGACAATTTCGATGAGGGTGTATTGGCTGGTGCGATCGCTTGGATAAAAAAAGTTTTCCGGCTCAAGCGGAAAAAATCGCTGAAACTTCTTATTTTCCGGTGTGCCAATCGTATCTTGCAAGCAGCTATGCACAATCTCAGAAAGCTGAGGCTTAATAGAATTGAGAAAGTGCTTAACCCCGGTAATTTTGACCTGCACCATGAGATCTGTTGCTCCCAAAAAGAATAGAAAAAGAATATGAATATTCTACTCATTCAGGGTTCAAGGCGATTGTCAGTCATTCGTTAGGCGGCGTTCTAGCCCGCGCTGCAATTACTTATCATGAATTCGTCTAGCGCCCAAGCCGCCGTCATCAGCGCTTTTTCAAGTAGTCGTTAAGCCCTTGTGTTCGGGCAATCCCAACATGATGTTGAGGTTTTGAACCGCCGCGCCCGAAGCCCCTTTACCCAAATTGTCCAATCGCGCGACCAGCAGCGCCTCTTGAGTGGCATCGTTAGCAAACACAAATAGCTGCACTAAATTCGTTTGATTGGCGCTTTTAGCTTCTAAAAAGCTGCCGTCGCGAAGCTGAGTATCATCGCCGTAAGGCATCACCTGTACAAACGACTCATCCGCATAGCGCTCACTGAGCGAATCGTGAATTTGCTGGCCAGTGGGCAAGTTGGTCATCGTTTTAGCCATACTCCACAGCGGCAAAGGCACCTGCACCACCATTCCCTGCGCAAAGTCTCCCACGGCTGGCACAAACAAAGGGGCGTGGCTAAGTCCTGCATACTTCTGCATTTCTTTCACATGCTTATGGCCAAACTTGAGGCCATAAGGGCTGTAGGGAGCAGCCGACTCGTCTGGACTTTCAGCATGAAGGCTTTCGTATTCAGCAATCAGCTTTTTGCCGCCGCCAGAATAGCCCGAAATTGCATTGACGGTAATGGGAAAATCAGCTGGGATCAGTCCGGCCTTAACCAGGGGGGCAACAACTGCTAAAAAGCCAGTAGGATAGCAGCCCGGATTGCTCACCCGTTTCGAGGCGGCAATGCTAGTGCGCTGCTCACTCATCAGCTCAGGAAACCCATAGGCCCAATCTTCATCCGTGCGATAAGCCGTACTCGCATCTAAAATTCTGACCTGAGGGTTATTCACCCAGCTCACCGCCTCGCGCGCCGCCTCATCGGGCAAACACAAAATAGAAATATCAGCAGCATTGAGTAACTTCGCGCGCTCGGTCTGATCTTTACGTTTGTCAGCTGCGATCCTGATCACTTCAAGGTCATCTCGCTGAGCTAGCCGCTGATAGATCTGCAATCCGGTCGTCCCCGCTTCACCATCAATAAAAACCGTCGGCACACCCATATGCTTAACTCCAGTGCTGCTTACCTTTACCATTTATGTAAGTCATCCTAGTAGATAACACCCAGTATTACTGAGTCATCAAAGCCAGAAGCAGCTATTTGCCAAAAGCAGCTATTTGCCAAAAGCAGCCGAGCGGATTAAGACCGAGGCGTTGGCGGTTTGACCGACGGCTGGCTGGGCGGCGCTCCACGGTTTATCGGGCTGTTTGTCGGGCTGCCTATCGGGCTTTTTTCGCAAATTTATTTGAGTATTGTCAGCGGTAGAATCTTCTAGCTCAGATGTTCCTGGTAGCGAAATATGGTCGGTGTCTTCGGGATACAAAACTTGGCACTCTTGAAAAATAATGTTGGCGATCGGGGCGTATTTAGCCTTGCGATTAAGCCGCAGCAAAATAATTCGTAGACGATTTTGCAGATCTTGAATGCTGGCAACATTTTGATGAAGCAAGGTTTCAATCAGCCTCAACGTCTCTATTTGAGCAATGCGGCTGTCGTCGTTTTCCCAAGTGTCATAGCATAGGCAATAGAGCATTTTCTTAACGCGAATTAAGTCAGGGGTTTGCTCTAAACGATCTGCAATATCTCGGTATAGGGCAACGGCAGGCGCTGGCAGCAGATCGTCAGCGAGATCGTTGGCTATAGGGTTTGCAGATTTTTGATTTAAGCCATTAATTGATTTATCCGAAAGCGTCTCGACCAAGCTTTCCTGCTGCTGATGGTCAGTAGGCGGCAAATTTTGCGGCGGGCGGTTAATTCCTGACGTGACGACGTAGAAAGCTTTAAGGCTGTCTAAAATAGTGTCGGCGACTTGTGTGTATTCGGCTTGACGATTGAGTGTGCCGACAATTTGATACAGGCTGTGGCGGCACTCTGTCATCGTTGGGTTGCGGCCTGTTAGCGACTCTAGCAGCACCTTGAGCGGAATGCTTTCCAATACGGCTTCGTCGTTTTCCCACATGGCTTGGTGAGTGCCGTACAGGAGCTTTTTGATACGGCAGCTATTAGGGTGCTCAGAAAGCAGCTTGAGGGTGGCATTGAGCGGCGTAATAGTCAGAGGGGCAACGGCTGCTGTGCTTTCACCTGAGATTTCGTCAGGGCGCATTCCTAGCGGCCAGACGTGATAAGCCGCGATCGCTTCTTCGATATTTTTCAGCGGCAGCTTACCGATATAGACCGCATCTAACGCTAGTCGCGACTTTACAACCTCGTACACCACCTGCGACATACAAATAGCCCCCGGCTTGGCTTCAGATTCTAGGCGAGCCGCAATATTGACGCCAGTGCCCATCATGTCTGTTTGGGTGAAAAAGATATCGCCCAAATGCACCCCTACCCGATGAACGAAGTGCTCATCGGCTTTGCCCGCCTTAACAAATCCGGCGAAGGTTTTTTGCATCTCTACCGCGCAGGCCGCCGCTTGAACTGCGCTGACAAAGTACATCAGCACCCCATCTCCAATGGTTTTGAGCACCTGCCCTTCAAAGAATTCACACATCTCCGAGATCAGCTGCAAATCGCGGTTGATCATGCTGAGCGCCTTGTCTTCATCCTGCGACATGCGCTTGCTAAAGCTCACTGCATCGGTGATGACAATAGCAGCTAAGGTTCGCTGAATTTGAGGATGCACGGGAGTGTTCATAAGGGTTAGGCGCGCTGATAATTCTAATTTTCCCGAATCTTATCAAGAGGGTTCACAAAATCCAGCGCTTTCAACTGTCGCCTATCGAGAGTTTTACACAGTCTTTTTATTCATGACTGCTCAGGTAAAAAAGCGATCGCCTAACCAAGCTCAAAATACGGGGTCATCGGGGTCACAGTCACTATCGACGCATTTGTCATCTATCCACTGGCGGAAACTTTTCTCACATTCTTGCCGATCTTTTTTGCAGGGGACGGTGGTGCGGCATGGCCCAGGCATTAGGGTTTCGTTGCCGCACATCAATCGCGTGAGCGCGAGGCATGAGAGCGGCCAATCTGCCGATCTAAGGTGCCCACATGGAAGCGCTAAGTAAAAAAAGTACAGAAAAAAAGGTACAGAAAAAAAGGTACAGAAAAAAAGGTACAGAAATTTTGTCTGTACTACTGGATTTTTTTTACTTGACAGCGCGGTCAGTCAAGTTTTCAGATAGGTACTAGGCTTTAATGGCGCGAATTCTAACGGGAGATGACAATGATTGATTTGCGAAGTGACACGGTGACTCAGCCCACAGCTGAAATGCGTCAGGTGATGGCGCAAGCGCCCGTAGGCGATGATGTGCTAGGCGATGATCCCAGCGTGAATGAGCTAGAAGCCTATGTCGCTGATCTGTTAGGAAAAGAAGCAGCGGTGTATATGCCGTCGGGCACGATGACCAATCAGGTGGCGCTGCGATCGCACACTCAGCCCGGAGATGAAATATTTCTTGAAGCCGAAGCCCACATTTACTACTACGAAGGCGGCGCACCGGCAGCGCTATCGGGTGTGAGCTGTCGGCTGATAAAGGGTGAAGGCGGCGTTTTTTCGGCGACAGAGTTGGAGCAGGCGCTGCGCCCGCCAGATCCGCACTTTCCGAGATCCCGGCTGGTGTGCCTTGAAAATACGCATAATCGCAGCGGTGGCCGAATTTTTCCGCTGGCGGCGATTGAGGCGATCGCGCAAGTGTGTCAGGCTCAGCAGCTAGCCCTTCATTTAGACGGGGCTCGGTTTTGGAATGCCTGTATGGCGACGGGCATTGGTGAAGCCGATTATGCCGCGCCTTTTGATACGCTCAGCGTTTGCTTTTCTAAAGGGCTCGGTGCGCCGGTCGGCTCGGCTTTGGTGGGCACCTCGGCGCAAATGGCGACAGCTCGGCGGTTTCGTAAAATGTTTGGCGGTGGTATGCGACAGGCCGGAATGATCGCCGCCGGGGCTCTGTATGCGCTGAAATATCATCGCGATCGCCTCAGCGAAGATCACGACAACGCGCAGCGATTAGCTTTAGGCTTGCAGGGGCTCAAAGGAATTGAAATCGATCCTAGCGCCGTGCAAACCAATATTGTGAACGTTGAAATACCAGGATTAGCGGCTGAAGAAGTGGTGAAAGGGCTTGCTCAAAGAGGAGTGGCGGTACTAGCCACCGGGCCTCATAAAATTCGAGCGGTCACTAATTTGATGGTGGACAGAGATAATATTGATCGCGCTCTAACTGAAATCGCGCAAGAAGTCGGCTGCTAGAGCGCTCAGACTGTCGGGCTCAAAATTGCCTAAGCCACCTTGTCAGCAGCCTAGGCAATTCGCTGACCGTACCGCTTAGAAAAAGACCCATCACCTAGCTTTACCACCGGATTATCTTTGTTCCTGCTGCCATCGCTCATGACACCCCAATAGATGGCTATCAAGCTCATGCCCACATGATTTGGGATAGCCCAGACGCTGCTAGGAATCTAAAGACGGTGATAAAAAGCGCCTACGCCGCTAGGAGCTGACTTTTTTGTACTGCGGCTGTGATTGCCCAGTGGAGCAACGGTAAAGACCTAAACGCAAATGAAGACTAGACAATACTAGGCCCCCTCACAGTAGGGACAATTATACTGAAAGACTCCACCTAATCTGTCATAGTAAGGCGATTAAGCAGACAAATTTCCACCTAACTACCCCTATAGGGTGATTAGACTGAATTATTTCCACCTAATCTGCCGTATGGAGTGATTAGGTGGAACCTTTCCCTCTAATAAATAGTTATGCAGCTAATGCTTCACAAGATATGTATTCAGGAGATTGTTTAGAAGCCTTTTTCTGAAAAAGAACTAAGTCTGACCGATAAAGTCAGATCTTATACGGTATATTTACTCATTGGGAAAACATTAATGGATACTCAATTACAGTCCCTATCCAAGATATTTACAGAGCGTCTCTTCCGAATTCCAGATTATCAACGTGGTTATGCATGGGAAGAAAAGCAACTCAGGGACTTTTGGAATGATATTAATCAGCTTGAAGCCGGGAAAAATCACTACACAGGAGTTTTAACTCTTGAAGCTGTCCCAGAAGACTTATACCGAAAATGGGAAGATGATTTATGGATTATTGAAGCAAAGAATTTTCAACCCTTCTACATAGTTGATGGACAGCAGAGATTAACCACCTCAATTGTTCTGATCCAGACAATTCTTGAACAAGTAAATTCTGAAGATAAGCTTAACTATACATCTCATCTAGACATACAGAAAAAATTTATTTTTGATTCTAAGGATGATGGTATATCAAGATCCTATATTTTTGGATATGAGCAAGATAACCCAAGCTATGAATATTTAAAGACACACATTTTTGGAGAGTATTCTACTACGGCAGGTGATCTAAAGGAAACAACCTATACACAAAACCTAAGGCATGCAAAGCTCTTCTTTAGAGGAGAACTAGAGGCGCTAAATCACAATGAACTTGGAAGGATTTACAAGAAAGTTACTCAACAGCTCCTATTTAATATATTTACAATTGCTGAAGAAGTAGATGTATGTGTTGCCTTTGAGACAATGAATAATCGAGGTAAGCCGTTAAGTTATTTAGAGCTACTGAAAAACCGGCTTATTTATCTATTTCTGAAGTTTCAAGAGCCTGATTCTGAAAAGAGAGCCTTACGCCGAACTATTAACGATTGTTGGAAAGCGATATACCATAATCTTGGTCGAAATAAGAATAACCCCTTGGATGATGATCAATTTCTTGCAGCCCATTACCTTCTATACTTTTCCTCACTAACTCGAGACCGTAATGAGTTTGAAAAATATCGTAGAAACGTGAGGTTGTATCGCTCAGAATATCCAAGCTTCTTACTGCAGATAGATCTAGAATTGGTGCTTACGACTTTTCAGGTTTTAGGAGTCTGTCTAA
>QBMP01000262.1:2187-6306 GCA_003242115.1 Phormidesmis priestleyi | reverse complement strand
CTTTATTGACTACGCCAATCGCTTCGCCCACGAAGTTAATCGGCATACTCACTTCAATTTCGGACTGCGAGGAAATTGAGAAAAAGCTGAGGTGATGAATTTTGTTTTTCCAAGGATGCTTTTGCACCTCGCGCAAAATAACTTTGCCCTTCCAGGGCAGGTCGGTGACGTTGACGGTGATTACTGATTTGTTGACGGTGGCTTTGCGTAAAAGCGCTTCTGCTTCGTAGTTGCTGAGCTTTAGCGCGACCGAATTTTTGCCATCGTGACCGTACAAAACGGCTGGCAGGGTGCCTTCGCGACGCAGTTTTTTAGGCTTTTCGTCCGATGCACGCTGGGTGCAGTCAATTGTTAAATCCATGAGAAGTCGGGGTGGTTGGTCGGTCTAAAGGTTAGTCGATTCTGTGGGTCTTTTGGGGTGAGTCTTTTGGGTGCTAGCAGTGCTATCGGCGAAAACACGAAAATTAGCCCGGAGGGTTATTCTACCTGATCGCGCGATCTGATGGAGCGATCGCTAAGCCATCATCTTAAAAGCGCTGGTATTTTCTTCTAATAAAGCTCGCTTTGGCCCGTGAATGGGATCTTCAACAATGATCGTCTGATCGCGGCTCGCACCGAGCGAGACGATAGCAATCGGCGCTTCGGTTAGCTTGGCCAAAAATTCCAGATAATCTAAAGCAGCCTTGGGTAAATCTGCCAAAGTGCGACAGGTTTCAGTGGATTGCTGCCATCCAGGCAGCGTTTCATAAATCGGTTTGCACCGCGCAAACTGACGAGCACTGCTAGGCATTTCGGTGCAGCGGGTGCCGTCTAGCTCATAAGCGACGCAGACTTTAATTTCGTCGAGGCCATCTAGCACATCTAGCTTGGTAATTGCGAGGCAGTCTAGGCCATTGATGCGCACTGCGTAGCGGCTGACAATGCCGTCAAACCAGCCACAGCGACGGCGACGACCCGTGGTAGTGCCAAATTCTGCGCCGACTTCGCAGATCATATTGCCAACTTCGTCGTCTAATTCAGTTGGGAAAGGGCCTTCGCCAACTCGCGTGGTGTAGGCTTTGGCCACGCCAATGACGCGATCAATCGTAGTCGGGCCAACGCCTGAGCCGATGCAAGCGCCACCCGCTACCGGATTGGAAGAGGTGACGTAAGGATAGGTGCCGTGATCAAGATCGAGCAAAGTGCCCTGTGCGCCTTCAAAGAGGATGTTCTTTTTTTGCTGAGCAGCGTTGTAGATGTGCAGGGAGCTATCGGTGATGTGCGATCGCAGCCGATCTGCATAGGCCACATACTCTTCTAGTACGTCCTCAGCTTTCAGCGGCTGCAAATTATACAGCTTCTCTAGCACCACGTTTTTATAGTCAATCGTCCACTTAAGCTGCTCAGCAAATTCATCCGTATCCATCATATCGACGATCCGAATGCCCGTGCGCTCCGACTTATCTGCATAGGTTGGGCCAATGCCGCGCTTCGTCGTCCCGATTTTTTTATTGCCCCGCCGCTCTTCTTCTGCCTGATCAATCAGCCGGTGATAGGGCATCGTCACATGCGCCGTCTGTGAAATAAATAAATTATCCGAAGAGACATTCAGCGCCTCTACTTTGTCTAACTCGGCGATCAGTTCCTTGGGATCAATCACCGTGCCACTACCAATAATGCACTCTGTTTTAGGGTACAAAATTCCTGACGGAATTAGATGGAGCTTAAAAGTCTGCCCAGCGACAACAACGGTGTGGCCAGCATTGACGCCGCCCTGATAGCGCACAACCACATCTGCCGATTTGCTAAGCAAATCTGTGATTTTGCCCTTTCCTTCATCGCCCCACTGAGCGCCGATTACAATAACGTTAGCCAAAAGAATTACATCGCTAGAGTTTAAACAAACAACCATTATCACCAAGCGGTGATTGAAGTGTCAACAATAAAAGTTGGCAAGAGCTGGCAATTGGCTGATTAAGTTAGCCGAGCTAATTGTGCTAAATCAGCGGATAGGTTGCTGGCCCCCTTCTCAGAAATCTTACTTATGCGTTACAAGGGAGTAATAAGTTTTTATACAACTCCTGCATAGCTACCTTGTAATCACAGCTCTCGCTCCAATTTTTTCGCTTCACCAATTTTTTCGCTCCATTCGCTTCGTGCGCTCCATGCGATCGCCCCAACCCAAATTTAATTTAATTTCACCCGCTGATCTCACACACTTTATTTTTTATCCCTAACGATTGCAGCCTACCAGCATCACCCAACCTATAGACAGAGGATATGAAGAATGAGCCTTTACGCAGAACTACACCGACATTTAGGAGGCTCTGTGGTGCCTCGGGTACTATGGCGTTATTTTGAGCAAAACCGACCCGATATTTCTGATAAATTTACTGACTACTCAGCCTTTGAGCAGTTTTACACCCAGCCGAAAGACACCCTTGAAGAATATTTAGAACTACACACTTTAGTAGAAAGCGTCCAGACCAAAGAAGCCCTTCCCTACTTTATTTATCGCCTCATTCGCGGCGCTTATATTTTCGAGAATCTAGCCTATTTAGAATTACGCTATACCCCTTATTACCGCACCCCTCATCAGCTCAACTCAACCCAAAGAATTGACGCAATGGCGGAAATTATTGAGGTGGTTGGTCGGGCTAGCCATCAAAGCGAATATCCGGTTGTAACTAAGCAAATCCTGTGTTTGCATTCTCGTCTGCCCTATGAAATTAACCGCGCAACTTTGGAGCTAGCGGCTCAATACCCTGAGTACGTGTGTGGCATCGACATTGCCGGAGGCGACGCAGTTTACAACTTAGAAGAACTCAAGCTGCTGTACGCTCACGCGCGAAATTTGGGACTAAACACGACAGGCCACCTCTACGAAACCAAAGACGGCTGCTACCCCGATCTATTGCCTTACCTGATGCGCATTGGTCACGGTATCCAAATTCCGCTACGCTACCCTGAGCTATTGAAAGAAGTTGCTGCTCGTGGGCAGTGCCTAGAAGTTTGCCCGACTACCTATTTGCAGACAGGGACATTAGATGACATCAGCCAGCTCAAAACGGTCTTTAACCGCTGTTTCGACGCCGGAGTAGACATCGCCATCTGCACTGACAATGCGGGATTACACAATGTGCGACTGCCTTTTGAATATGAAAATCTGCTCACTCACGATGTAATTGGCTTTGATGGCCTGCGCGCCTGTCAGGCAGCGGCTTTTCGCCATGCGTTTGCTTGGCCGCATCCGCAGCAGCCTGCTTCGCTGTTGTCTAGCTTTCTGCAAGAGCGCAGCGACTATCGCGCGAGCTTAGAGTCTATGAATAGGTAGTCTTAACGTGACATCAGCCTAAATCTGGAACCGGATACAGATAGAACCAGCTCTAATAGCTCTATTAATAGTCATAGCGATATTACCAACCAAACCTATCTAAGGCAAGATGGGCTAGCTAGCTCGATCCTAATACGCTTTTGGGGCTTACACAATGAGAGGATCTGCCTGATGGCGACTGAACAAACTAACAATAACAGCGACCCTATCAAGAAAGGAGCTGAACCGGGCAAAGGCGCTGCTGGGGATCAGTGGGCAGTACAAACGGCTCAGCCGGTCGGCGATGCTGTGCAGCCGGAAGGCACTCGTACCATGCCGGGTGGAGATGTTGAGCAAGCAAGAGATGATATCGCTGCGGCTAAAGCAGAAGAAGCCGATTCTGATTTGAAAACGACGGACGGCTACGTCGTTGATGACTCGGGTCGGCTAAATAATTTTGCAATAGAACCTGAGATGTATGTAGAGGAAAAGTAATCGCCTAGAAGGCATTCTTCTAATTACTCGTGGTAGCACTTGCCCTATATTTCCCAGCGGGCCAGGGAGCAATCAGATGGCGCTAATGGCTACCCCATGTGATTCCTGTGTATACAAAAGGACGGCTATGGCAGTTAAATCGTTATTAGACTGGAGCTGAATAGCTAGCCACTGCCTTTGGAAGTCAAACCTTAGAAATCGAAGTAGATGTAGGGAGAGGCTTCTGAAGGCGCTAGCACCCAGGCGAGATAGAAGCAGACCGGCAGTAGAAAGACCTTGATCGGCCAGCTAATTTGAAGCTTGAGCCCCCGCTGGATGGCGTATGCAAGACC
>QBMP01000262.1:337-2177 GCA_003242115.1 Phormidesmis priestleyi | reverse complement strand
CAAAGATGCTTGCTAGCAATAGGGAGATCTGCGGGCGGCTGAGGCTGAAGGACTCGACGTAAACTTTTTGGGCGAACTGCACATCGGCAGCATGGCCGAATAAATGACGAATGGCGAGGCTAGCGTCATTGAGGTTGGGCAGGCGGAAGAAAATCCAGCTAAAGAAGACAGTGAGTTGCGTGAGTGCCCAGGCCGTGACGCTGCCGGGGAGACTAGCCCAGAAGGTCTTGATGATTTTGGAGCGCTCTGAAAGCGCCAAGCTGAGCCGATGAGCTATCAATGCTAGGCCATGAACCGCACCCCAAAGGATAAAGCCCCAGCGATCGCCGTGCCACACCCCTGCAATCAGCATAATGATCATCAAGTTGAGACAAGTACGCAGGAGTCCACGCCTCGAACCGCCCAGTGGAAAATAGAGGTAGTTTCGCAGCCAGTCGCCAAGGGTGATGTGCCAGCGCCGCCAAAAGTCGGCGATGCTGATAGCAAAGTAAGGAAAGTTAAAGTTTTGCGGTAGGTGAATGCCGAGTAAAAGGGCGCTGCCTCGCGCCATATCGACATAGCCACTGAAGTCGAAGTAAAGCTGTAGGCCATAGGCTATCGCTAACAGCCAGATGTCGCCACTGCCCGCGCGGGGTAAACTGTCGGCACTGAGATTGACCAGTAAGCCGATCCGATCAGCAATTAGCAGTTTTTTAACTGCGCCAATTGCGATTAGCCACAGCCCTTCTGCTCGCTGCGCAGGATTGGGGAAGGTGGGGCGCTTGAGCTGGCTGGTGAAGCTGTGAAACCGGGTAATCGGCCCAGAAATCAGCTTGGGGAAAAACAGCTTGTAGGCGGCAAATTCTAGCAGGCGATCGCTGGCTGGCGATCCTCGATACACATCGACTAAGTAAGCAATACACTCGAAGGTGAAAAAGCTCAGCCCCAGCGGCATCCAAATTTCAGTTGGGCTATCTGCCACCTGAGGAAAAGCCAGCAATAATAATAGAGGCGATAAATATTTAAAGCCGAGCAATAGCAAGACATTTAAGACAATACCGAGCCCTAGCAGCCTTGTGCGCCTTTTCTCCCAGTCGGCTTCTGCATACTGCCAAGCCTCGTTGGGAATGCGCCAGTCAAGCGGTGCGCCAAGGGCTTTGCCAATTGCAAAATTCAGTCCGACTAGCACCAGCATTAGCGGCACATACTGCGCTTGTAAAGAGGCATAGAACACCAGGCTGCTCATCAGCATCACCCAGAGTTTGGCTGACTTATTGGGCAGCGCCCAGTAGAGCAGCATCACATTCAATAAAAACAAACCGTAGAGAATAGACGGCTGAAGCATATTGTTTTTCTGCTTATTTTTCTTTAGGGGGTAAAGCCTGCGGCCACGGAATGAGCGGATCTTGCGCTAGTCTCTGAGAAACCTGATACGCGCCGTAGCGATTGAGATGACTGGGATCAGAGAAGTAGTCGTAGTTTTGGGGCCATAGCTGTCCTAAATTACGAAAGAGCATGATGGGTGTGCGCTCGGCTTGTGTCACCATGTACCGCAAAAATTCGGCTTCGGAGCGGGTGCGGTAGCCATCGAGATACTCATCGGTCAGCGGCGTATTGATGAAGACCAGGGGAATTTGTTTTTGCGCTGTGAACTGCACGAGGCGGTCTAGGGCGGAGGTCTGCTTGCCCACCAGCTGAAAGGCTTTGTAGTCGCCATCGTAATCGCCTGCGACCCGAGCGTGATCTTGGTAGTAAGTGGCGGGGTTGAAGCGAATAGACAGCGGTAAGAACCCGTCGAGATCGATCAGACTCGTTTCGGTGGGGAGCTCAGTTGGCGGATCGCCCGCTAGATTCCGGGCAG
>QBMP01000262.1:0-327 GCA_003242115.1 Phormidesmis priestleyi | reverse complement strand
CGGTGGGTAGCTCAGTCGGCGTATCGCCCGCTAGATCCTGGGCAGGGTCGTCGGCAGAGGCAAAGCTAGGGGCTATAGCGCCATAGCTTCGTCCCATTGCTGCTCGAATTTGATCCCGTTGGCTATAGCCCGCCGAGACCTGGCCTAACAGATCGCTGAGCTGCCGGTCAATTCGTTTGGCGCTGCTGGTGAGCTGAGTCGCTAAGCCGCCATTCACTAATGCCTCAATGCCGCCGCCTGCTGCCGCGCTATTAGCTTCGAGCTGCGTGTAGCCGTCTGAGGTCGCGATCGCATTAAAAGTCACATCGACTCTGCCGCTATTAAAAG
>QBMP01000261.1 GCA_003242115.1 Phormidesmis priestleyi | reverse complement strand
GTCAATATCTGACGCTGGTGGCGGCCTTGATTTTGATTTTTAAAGGGAGCGTCGATAGCCCGGTTCCCTGGCATCTGTGGCCACAAATCAAGGCTCGGCTATGGCAACCTGTTGCCCTCAAGGCTTTGTTCAATCTCAATAGAGATATTTTGGTTCGCACCTTTGCACTGGTGATGGCAATGTCACTGTTCACAAGTTTTAGTGCGGGCATGGGCGATCGCATTTTAGGGGTCAACACGCTGCTGATTCAGATTGTGCTGATGGCGGCTTATTTTATGGATGGAATTGCGCTGGCTGTAGAGAGCTATGCAGGCAATTTTTATGGGCAGCGGGCAACTAATGACTTGGGCTGGCTGCTGCTATTTGGCGCTCTCGGCAGCATGGCATTAGGGGTGGCGATCGCACTGGTTTTAATGCTTTGGCCAACGCCATTTTTTAGTCTGCTCACTAGCCACAAAATCTTACTGGATCAAATTCCGACTTATGTAGGCTGGCTGCTGCCAGTACTGGGCTTGGGCGGTGTAGCTTTTACCTTAGATGGCTATTTTTTGGGCTTAACGGCTGGACGAACGCTGCGCAATGCTACGCTGATTGCGGCGTTTTTAGGGTTTTTGCCGCTGGCTATCGTGGCTAGTCATATAGCATCGGTTCACTTACTTTGGCTGGCGATGACCGGGCTAATGGCGATGAGAGCGATCCTGCTTGGCCGACAAATTTTGCCGACGTTAGTGCCTAATCGGTCGCTGTGATAGCGGTGATGACGATTTTATAGATGCGGTCAATAGCTAAAAAAACGACGGCTGATTTTGCAGCCGTCGTGGAGTCATTGAAATTTGGCTTTTAGAATTCAGCCACTCATTGGATAGCAAGCTTACTTGCGCATATCTTTAGCCATGTTGCGGAACATATCCATGTCACTGCTAGCTTTGCGGCGAGGACGCTGAGCGCTAGGGACTGAGCTGTTGCCGGTAGCGTTATTGCTAGAAGCTGAGGTGCTAGCGCTGGCAGAGGGGGTAGCGCCAAAGCTGTTGCCGTTGTTTGCCGCATCAGCTCTTTGCATGGCCGAAATCTGCCGAATGCTTTCCATATGCTCTTGCCCTTTCTTTTTGGCAAAGGTACGGCGCACCGTTTTTACAGTGCGCATGTAGTCAATGTTGCCAAAGCTTTTGGCGTCGTCATCATTGAGGTAGTACGCCTGCTTAGACTGGCTATCGTCTTTGGGAGCGCTTTTGCCAAATATAAATTCTAAAAGACCCATTGTTTTTCCTATTTAATCCATTGAATGAACTTATACTTAGATTAACTTTTATTTTCTTTATTAGAAAGCCAATTCTAAGATTTTTGCAAAAAATAAAAATTAGGAAGATGAGCGGTAGATCTCGCAGCCTTTTGTCTGATTTTTAGTCGTTATTGTGCGGATGCAGAGACCTGACGCCTATATTCGGATCTTTTGGAAGGACTTTATGAAGAGGCTTAAAGCGATCGCTGATACTCCTCTAGCAAATCAATCAGGTTGACTTGGCACTGCATCGGCAATAGATCGACTAACGGCAAGGTTTTCCGTCCGCCGCCTAGCTTAATGGGGATGTCTTTGAGCACTTTGAGCACTTCGTCTTCCGAAATATTGTCGGCAACAACCATCGGTAAAAGCCTTTCGGCTAGCGGCGTATGCAAATTAGCGCTGTTTAGATATAAGTGCCATTTAGCAATGTCCATATAGATGTTTTCGCCAATTTCAGCAGCGAGTGCTTCTAGCGATTCGGCTGAGTTTGCGTTTTTCATAATGCGCCCTCCTGGGCAATTTATCTTGTGATACAGAATTGATACGAATGGGTACAAAGACACTTTGCCAAAGTTTTGAGCATATTTTGCCTACCTTTAGAGTGGCTCTAGCGAGAGCTTTCCCATGGGGTTACGTTTGGCGCTACTTACCAACGTCTCGTCTATTCTATTTTGGAGTCTGAAGGTTGCGGTGAGAGGTCGGTGTAGTCTGCTATGGCAAAAATATAGACCCCATGCGCAAACAATATAGTCAGCATTACCAGCGTCACGATTTTGGCCTGCGGCAAAGAACCTGGATTTAGCGTATTAAAGAACCAAAGGCTAGAATTGACCGCTGCAAAGCCAGCCACATGCACCGCAAAATTGATGCGATCTTGTAGCTTCCGCAGCGGGGGATCGTTAGCAGGATCTGGTTTTCGGGGCCAGCGAGGAGGCATAAAAAATCTTCAGATTTGAGTTACTGTCTCTATTTTACCGTCTCTACTGTAGTGAATGGCGGTCGGTCGGTTTTTGCCAGTGGCCGGATTTGCCGCCGATTTTTTCTAATAGCTGAATGTCGCCGATGCACATAGATTTTTCTAGCGCTTTAGCCATGTCATACAGAGTGAGCGCAGCGATAGAGACAGCGGTCAGCGCTTCCATTTCGACGCCGGTTTCAGATTTGGTTTTGACCGTAGCCTGGATGCGATAGCCCGGTAGTAAAGCGTCAGGTTCGATGCTGACTTCGATCTTTTTGAGCGGTAAGGGGTGGCACAGCGGGATTAGGGTAGCGGTTTGTTTGGCGGCCATGATCCCGGCTAAGCGAGCGGTGCCGATGACATCTCCTTTAGGCAGATTGCCCGATTGGATGGCGGCTAAAGTAGCGGGCTGCATGGTGATGGTGCCAGTGGCGACTGCCTGCCGCACAGAGACTTCTTTAGCCGAAACATCTACCATTTGGGCTTGCCCTTGAGCATCTAGGTGAGTGAGCGCTAAAAAATCATCGGAGGAATTATTAGAAGGATTATCAGAGGGAAGGTTGGAAGAGATCATTTTTTTGAAAGGCTCAATTTTTATCCGCAAGAAGCACGAGCGGTGTGTTAATATTAAATCCCAAACAAGGGAAATCCCTGATGGGCCTGTAGCTCAGTGGACTAGAGCACGTGGCTACGGACTACGGTGTCGGGAGTTCGAATCTCTCCAGGCTCGCTTAAAGAGGTAAGGTGTCAAGCAATTTTGTTTGGCACCTTACTTTTTTGGAATTTCATTTTTTAGCACCTTATTTTTGAGGCTCTTATTTTTTGGCACCTTAATTTCGGGCAGAAGGCTTCGACTGTGCTCAGCTTTTGATGGCATACACGTCTCTGCCGCCGTTCAGGGCAAAACGCACTGAGTGAGCCAAACTCAGCTACCTTCAGATCAACCGCTCCGGCCATCATCGTCATCCGCGCTACATCCCACGCAATGCGCCTCTAAATTCATATAGCCCAGCCCTGTAGATTCTCAATGTCCCATTTCTTCACAGCTATCGGATAATGAAGAGGTCGCTGCCTTACCTATAATTTGAATACTGATTTGAGCGCTGATCAAGCCAAACCCGTTCTCATACTCGTCGATGGCCATTCTTTGGCCTTTCGTTCCTACTATGCTTTCGCCCGCAGCCGCGACGGTGGCCTGCGCACTTCCACGGGCATTCCGACCAGCGTGTGTTTTGGCTTTCTCAAATCACTCATGGATACCCTAGAGGCCGAAAAACCAGCCTACGCCGCCGTCACCTTCGATTTGGCGACCCCTACGTTTCGGCACGAAGAAACCGACACCTACAAAGCCGGACGCGCCGAGACGCCAGAAGACTTTACAGAAGACGTTGAAAATCTCAAAGGACTTTTAGGGGCGCTCAAGCTGCCGATTTTTTGCACACCGGGCTACGAAGCCGATGACATGATTGGTACATTGGCGACTCGGGCTAAGGCCAAAGGCTTTAGAGTCAAAATTCTCAGCGGCGATCAGGATCTCTTTCAGCTGATTGACGATCAAGAAGATATTAAAGTGGTGTATCTAAGCACGACTTTTGGCAGTAAAACCAGCACCGCAAGAGAATTTGGCGTAGCAGAAGTACTCGAAAAACTGAGGATTTTACCCTGTCAGGTAATAGACTACAAGGCATTGTGTGGGGATAAATCTGACAACATTCCAGGCGTCAAAGGCATCGGCAAAAAGACGGCTGTAAAGCTGTTGGAAACCTACGGTAATTTGGAGACTATCTATGCCTCAATTGATGAAATTAAAGGAGCGGTAAAGAAAAAACTAGAAGAAGGTAAAGAATTGGCAGACCAGTCAAAATTTTTGGCAACTATCGTTACTGATGTGCCGGTAGAAACAGATTTAGAAACTTGCAAGCTCGAAGGCTTTGATTCAAACGATGTGATTCCGGTGCTAAAGCGGCTAGAAATGCAGCACTTTGTTAATCGGCTGAGTAAGCTCCAAGCCTCATTTGGCGGTGAGTCAGATTACAAACCATACGTTAAGTCAGCGCCAGTTGCCGATGACTTTGAAGATGAAGATACCGCTTTTTTTAGCGCCGAAGAAACCGATGCTAGCAGCGGCACAGGGCTTAGCGGCGTCAGCATTCAGCCGCAGATTATTATTGTTGACGCACAATTGCAAGAGTTGGTGACCCGATTAAAGTCTCACACGAATATCCAAAAACCCGTAGCTTGGGATACTGAAACAACCTCTATTAATCCGCTAGAGGCTGATCTTGTTGGCATCGGCTGCTGTTGGGGTGAAGACGTGAAAGATCTTGCCTACATTCCGGTCGGCCACATAAAAGGCGATCAGCTCAGCGTCGAAACGGTAATAGAAGCGCTTCGGCCTATTTTAGAAGATGAGCGCTATCCCAAAGCATTGCAAAACGCAAAATACGACCGGCTAGTGCTGCGCCGAGCGGGCATTCATTTGCGAGGGGTGGTGTTCGATTCAATGCTAGCTAGCTATGTGTTAGATCCAGAGAATACTCATAATTTGGCAGATTTGGCTCTGAGGTATCTGTCGCTGACAACTGTGAGCTACACCGATTTGGTACCGAAGGGGAAGACGATTGGGGAGGTTGCGATCGCCTCAGTCGCCGACTACTGCGGCAGCGATGTACACACGACCTACCGCTTAGTACCTTTACTCAAAGCCGATCTAGTGGAAGTTGTTGAATTAGAAAAGCTGTTCAATGATATTGAGATGCCGGTAGAGCCCGTGCTGGCTAGCATGGAAGCGGCTGGTATCCGAATTGATAAAGCTTATTTGAATGAGTTCTCTAAACGGCTAGAAACAGATCTAGCTAGCATCGAAAAGTCAGCCTATGCCGCCGCTGGTGAAGAATTCAACCTCGGTTCTCCTAAGCAGCTCAGCACATTGTTCTTTGACACTTTGGGTCTTGACAAACGCAAGTCTCGTAAAAACAAAACTGGCTACTCTACCGATGCCTCTACCCTTGAGAAACTGCAAGGCGATCACCCGGTCGTCGATGCTGTCATTGAGCACCGCACCCTATCTAAGCTGAAATCAACCTATGTAGATGCTTTGCCAGCGCTGATCTTACCCAGTACAGGCCGTGTGCATACCGACTTTAACCAAGCCGTGACCTCTACCGGCAGACTGTCATCTTCTAATCCAAACCTACAGAACATTCCTACCCGCACTGCCTTTAGCCGACAAATTCGTCAGGCATTTTTGCCCAAAGCAGGTTGGCACTTAGTTGCCGCCGACTATTCTCAAATAGAGCTGCGAATTTTGGCGCATTTGAGCCAAGAGCCGATCTTGGTGGAGGCTTATCGCAGCAACGACGATGTACACCGTTTGACCGCGACGCTGCTATTTGACAAAGCAAAAGAAGAGATTACGGCGGATGAACGACGGATGGCCAAAATCATCAACTTCGGGGTGATTTACGGCATGGGCGCGGTTCGATTTGCGCGCGAAACGGGCGTTCATCGGCTAGATGCGAAGACGTTCATTGACAGATTCAATGATCGCTATCCAAAAGTATTTGAATATTTGCAGCAGATGCAGAGAGAAGCTATTGCTCACGGCTACGTTCAAACCATTGCCGGTCGTCGCCGCTACTTCAACTTCACGACCCGCAGCCTGCAAGCGCTCAAAGGCACAGACCCCAAAGCCATTGATCTGAGCCAATTGCGTACCAACGGCTACGATGCAGGCTCACTGAGAGCCGCCGCCAACGCCCCTATTCAAGGCTCTAGCGCCGACATTATCAAAGTCGCGATGATCCACATTCACGATCTGCTCAAAAGCTATCAGGCCAACATGCTGCTGCAAGTGCACGATGAACTCATATTTGAAGTTCCACCCGAAGAGTGGGATGAGCTAAAGCCCAAGATCGAGAACACGATGGAAACCGCTGTGGACTTAATCGTTCCTTTAAAAGTGGAAGCTAATGCAGGTAAAAATTGGATGGAAGCCAAGTAAAAGCTCATTAATCGAAGCCGTCTAAGCGCTCTTGCCGGGTGACAACAGGGCTACATCACCTGTTTCATAAGGGATAGGGCCACAA
>QBMP01000260.1:4293-6355 GCA_003242115.1 Phormidesmis priestleyi | reverse complement strand
ATTGCCCTGTATGCGAGTGCCGCTACTGGTTGGGTCATCATTTGTTGTGGCTTTTTATCTGCTAGCTATCTGCTGCCAGTAGTGCCGCCATTGGCAGCGATTTTGGCCACTGGCCTCTCGGTTACGATTTTGAGCTGGCTACAGTCAAATGCGCTCTGGCAGGTGCGGTCAGCTTTTCTCAATACCATGAGCCACGAAATTCGTACGCCGCTCAATGCCATCGTCAACCTTTCCGACATGCTGCGAGAAACGCCGCTAGATGATCGCCAGCGAGAGTTTGCCGACATTTTGCACAACAGTAGCCAAACGCTGTTGGTGCTGATCAATGATATTCTCGACCTTTCTAAAATTGAGTCAGGGCAGTTTATGCTCGAAGACTATCCGGTTGTCTTACATGAAGCGATTGAGCGCAGCCTTGAAATGTTGGCTCCTCACGCCGCTGAAAAGGGGTTAGAGCTGGTGTATGCGCTAGAACCCGGCACGCCGCCGCTGATTATGGGCGATCCGGTTCGGCTTCAGCAAATTTTACTGAATTTGTTGAGCAATGCGGTGAAATTTACTGAGGCCGGAGAAGTTTCGGTGCGGGTTCAAGCAGAGGTTGTAACCCCGGCTTTGGAGCAAGGTGTCCGGCGCTGGTTCTATGGCTCAAAATTTCCCCTACCCGCTCAGCTAGCCGCGCCAACTCTGGCCATTCGCTTTGCTGTGCGCGATACGGGCATTGGCATTCCCGCTAATCGCATTGGCCAAATGTTTAAGCCGTTTACGCAGGCGAGTGCTTCCACGACTCGTAAGTATGGGGGCACTGGGCTAGGGCTTTCAATTAGTCGGCAGCTGAGCGAGCGGATGGGGGGAAATTTGTGGGTTTGCAGCCACTTGGGTAAGGGCAGTACGTTTTATCTGACGGTGCGGGCTCGGCTAGCGGTGCAAGCGCCGTTGCTTCCGGGCTACTTAGCGGGGCTGAGCGGCACCCGACTGCTGGTGATTGATGGCAACGAGACGCGGCGCGATCGCCTGATTTGGACGCTGACCCCGCTAGATATTGACCTCACCCTGGCCACCACCTTTGCCGAGGCACTTTCAGTGCTTTCTCAGGCTCCTGATTTTGACGGCATCATTCTCGATGAAGCGATTCTTGCCGCCCATGTAGCCTTGCTGTCTAGCGACTGTGCGAGTGCTCTTAACCAGTTGCGCCAAAGCGCTCAACATGAACCGCTGCCTATCATTCTCATGAGTGCGCTCAAAAGCAGTCCACCGAATTTTTCTGGCGATACCATCATCCTTTGGAAACCAGTCAAGCAAATTGCTTTATATCACGCCTTGCGATCTATCCGCCCAATTACGCCGATTCCGTTTTCTAGCTCATCTTCAGACGTCGCTGAGGCTTCTATGGTTGCTCATCCATTGGGCAGCCCAGGCGATCGCCTGAAAATTCTGATTGCCGAAGACAACCACATCAATCAGCGTGTTGTCCTGCGTTTGCTAGAGCTACTTGGCTACCAAGCCGATGTGGCAAATTCTGGTAAAGCGGCGTTAGCAGCCCTTCAAAAACAGCGATACGACGTGATTTTGATGGATATGTGGATGCCCGAACTCGATGGCATCGAAACCACTCGTCAGATTCGCCAATTGAGTACTTGCAAGTTGAACCCGCTCTCGACCCAGCGAGATGTTTGGATTGTGGCGATGACGGCAAATGCAATGGCGCGCGATCGCCAGCGCTGCTACGCCGCAGGCATGGACGACTACCTGAGCAAACCCCTTAACCGGGAGGCGCTAAATCGAGCTTTACAGCGCTGCCCTGCGATGAACTCACTCTAAAATTAAATTAAAGGCATTAATCGCCTAAAATCAGCGCCTTCAAAATTTGGCAATGGATTCGGCGGCTATCGGTTCAGTTGTTGCCATTGGGCTTAGCGTCAGTTTCAGCAGCAGAGTTTGCACCGCTTTGGCCATTACTTTGGCCATTACTTTGGTCATTATTTTGGTCGGAGCTAGCAGCCCCAGGATTCAGCACTTCAGCAGCGGTAATGCCTTCGGTAGAGTTGCCAAAGCGCCAGAGCAC
>QBMP01000260.1:0-4283 GCA_003242115.1 Phormidesmis priestleyi | reverse complement strand
GTATTAGCAAAATCGCCGTTTTGATAGTCGGCCAGCAACGCCTGCAACGCTCTGGGCTCAATTTTGCTGGCATCTTGGAAGCCCCAGGCTTGCTCTACGGCAGCAATCGTGGCTTGCGGCAAGGGCTGGCGCGTATCTAGCGGCACTTTCCACAGCAGCAGATCTTTGCGCGTTAAGGGGGCATTGGGACGAAAGGTTAGAGCCGTACTGCTGCCAGTGAGGGGGCTAGGAATGATGCCCGCTTCGGCTAAGCCTTGAATGGCCGCGAAATCCGGATCGCTAGCTTTGACATCTTGAAAAACGGGCGTGGAGCTAGTGACGCCGGGGCGAATTTTGCGGGTGCGCTGACTGTCGTAAAAGCGGTTGTTGGTAGCGAGTAGCCAGCGGGCGTATTCCCGGCGCAGAATCGCCTGATTGGGCCGAAATTCATCTGGGCCGGGGGGTGGGGCGACAGGTGTAGAATTGGGGGTAGACGAGGTAGCCGCCGTGCTATTGGCTGCTGGACTAGGTGACGGACTGGGCGACGGACTAGGTGATGTCGTGGCGGTGGTTGGGCGCACTTCCAATAGATTGAGCTTGATCAAATCAGCTAAGTAGGGCTGAATTTCTTCCGGCGCTTTGCCCAAGTCGGTATACTCGCCAGCGTTAACCGTCGGCTCAGTGGCCGCAGGTGACGGTATAGCGGCATCGGCTTTGTCAGGATCGGGAGTGGCGGGCGGTGGGCTGATTGGCACTCGAATCTATTGGATTATTGCCTTCGCTAAGCTGCGGGTCAGGCTCTAAATTTTTGCCGAGGGTGTCACCGAGCTGCGTGCCGGAGCAGCCCGCGATCGCTAGCATCCCCAATAAAGCGGGAACCCATAATTTTACCGATAACCGATTTGGCAGCCCGTTTAGAGAACGCGATCGCATCATGACTCAATCCTTACAACACGGGTCTACGCTAACGCAAAATGACCCTCAATTAGCTCATTTAAGCGCGATCGCGCAAAATTCTACACCGTTTTTTATGACCCGTTGCAACAAAGTTTTGTATCGTCTCCAAGTACTACACTCTAAGCACTACAAAGGATAGCAGGTTGTTAATCATGAACAAATCAATGAATAGCCTAATTGTAGACTGCGATCCGGGGGTGGATGATGCGATCGCCCTGCTGCTCACCTTCAGCCAGCACCTTCCTTTACTGGGCATTACCACCGTTGCAGGCAATGTGCCGCTGCCGCTAACTTTTAGCAACGCCCGCAAACTCTGCGCCCTTGCAGGCCAACCCCAAACGCCCGTTTTTGCAGGCTGCCCGCGCCCTTTACTCAAGCCCCTTGCCACCGCTGAAGACATCCACGGAGCCACCGGACTCCAAGGCGCAGACCTACCCGAACTATTGCCATCCCAGTCGGCAATTCAATCCCAACATGGCGTTGACTTTCTCATCGAACAATTGCTTAATGCCCCGAAGCCGGTGACGATTGCCGCCCTTGGCCCGCTCACCAATTTGGCCGTGGCGCTGATTAAATGTCCGCCCATCGCAGCGCATATCGATCAGCTCGTGATCATGGGCGGCTCCATGACCCAAGGCAACATCACCCCTGCCGCCGAGTTCAATATGTACGTCGATCCGCACGCGGCTCAAGTCGTACTCAGCGCCAATATTCCCACCGTGCTGATCACGCTTGATGCCACCCATCAAGTACTCACCACCCCAGAACGACTCGCGGCCATTCGCGCCATCGGTAACCCGGTTAGCACCGCCGCTGCCGGAATGCTCAGCTTCTATGGCCAAAACGACGTCGCCCGCTACGGCCTTCCCGGCTGTCCGCTGCACGATCCTTGTGTGATCGCCTACTTGCTTCAGCCGCAGCTTTTTACCACCCGCCGGGTCAATGTTACCGTCGAAACCAGCGGAGAACATAGCCTTGGTCGCACCGTTGTAGACTGGTACGGAGAAGGTAAAGGCTCAACTGTTCAAGTCGTTGAAAGCGTCGATGCTGAGGGCGTTTATGCCCTGGTGATAGAAGCACTCGCAGCCTTTGGCTAATTTCTATTGCTTTATAGCCACCCTACGCAATTTGTGAAATCTAACGGCTTAGTTTTCGGCAGTGGTACAAATTTTCGAGTCAGCACCAGAGTAGACCTCTTGCATAATTACTTTTGTGATATGCTAATTGGTTTTAAACAAAAGGGCCTTTGCCTGCACTGTTTGGATGGCCCTAGTTAAAGGGCCGATATTAAAGGAATTCGGCAAAGCCTTCAATAGTACCATTAAATCTATTATGCAAGAGGTCTCATATTGAGGCCATTAGTTGCAAAACCTAGTCAGGCAACTGACAAACGTTTGACCTTAATGTCGCCGACTGCCTGCTCTGCTTGCCACAAATCGTACTGCATTTGCTGATTGAGCCAACTTTCAGGAGAGGTATCAAAGGCTTTCCCCAAGCGAATTGCCATTTCGGGGCTAATACCTGCTCTACCGTTTAAGATAGCGGACAGCGTTTTGCGACTTACACCCAGTGCTTCAGCAGTTTCAGTAATAGTCAGATTCAAAGGTTCGATACAAAGTTCCTTTAGAATTTCACCAGGATGTGGTGGATTGTGCATTTTCATCAGTGGTAGTCCTCAAGATCGACATCACAAGCATCAACACCGTCAAAGGTAAACGTGATCCGCCAGTTTCCAGATACTCGCACTGTCCAAGTTCCTTGACGTTGCCCCGCTAGCTCATGAAGTACCAATCCAGGCAAGTTCATGTCTTGCGGTGAAGTTGCAGCACTGAGGCGAGCCAGAATCAGCCGAATTCGTTTAGCCTGATTTGCTTGAATCCCTCGGGTAGTTCCTGACTCAAAGAACTGCTCTATCCCTCGATGTTTGAAACTGACTATCATTCATTGAGTGTAACCTATAACGTTTCTGGTTACAGCTCAACGATAGAAACTCATGGTTGCTGATTTGTTCTAGGATTTTTCCAAAATCTTAAAACGCTATATGTCGCGCACAGTTGATTGGAGCTTTCCTCTGACCTTTCTCTGACAAATATTGAGTGCGTTCCTTAGATAAACTGCTCTATGGCTAGACGCTAGTTTTTTCAAAGGTCAGCACCGATCATTGTTGATAGAATAAGGCCAGCAAAATCACCTCACCTAGCGAGCTATGGCTTATACCACCGCGCAGCTCTTAGACATTCTCAACACCGAGATGAAAGCAGCCGTGCGGGGCGATCGCCTCCTACTAAACAATGATCGCCGCCTAGATAATCCCGTCATCACCAAAGCCATCGGCCCTCAAAAGCTCAGCCAAATCTACGCCTTTCAAGACTTTCGCGATCAAATTCACCAATATCAAATCGCTGAAGGCGTCTCTGGCATCATCTGGCGTGAGTGCAGCTTTCAGGGCCGCAGCGTCCGCTTTCCCGAAATTCATCCGCAGCTCACAGCTACAGCTGAAGATAAGCTCAAGCTCAGCGCGGCCAAAGGCGCAGTCATTGACTTTTGGCGCAAATCTATTCCCGATTTGCGGCTCTGGCGGGCGAGCAATCCACCCGAACCGATTGCCCTAGATCGAGTCGAAACGCTGATAGAAAACGCCGAATGGGCCGACGTTGAAGCGACTCGCAGTGAGCTGTATCTGCTGCTGTGCTGGGGCAATCCAAAAGAAAGCTACTATGCTTGGGCCTATCCTGACTCGGGGTGCGATCGCGTTATCGCCACTCACAGTCATCCCAGCGGCATTAAGGTTTAGGCGCGAGATCATCCTAAAACCTAAGGCGATCGCGCCCCACGGTATAATTCAGCCTATCTTTACTTGCGCTGCACCCGCTGAAAACTATGCCCATCGCCGTCGTCACCATTGAAACCCACGGATTTCCCGCTTCTTTAGCCGCTGCCGATGCGATGGTCAAAGCCGGTCGAGTCACTTTGATCAAAATCGCCCCGGCAGACAGCGGCCACCAGTACGTCGTCGTGCGCGGGCCAAATGCCGAAGTCAAAATGGCCCTAGAAGCTGGCCTCAAAGCTGCCAATGCCTGCTACGGCGACGGCGCATATGCCCACACGTTAATTCCTAACCCTACCCTTAACGTCCTGCGTACCCTAGAGCTAGACTACACCGAAGAATCCTTACCCTTCATTGAATAAGTTCCACTTAAACCAACGACTGCGTAACAGATATTGATTGCAAATTGAGCGCGTTCCCCTTCTCCCGTACAATCATTAATGGAGTTCATAGAGCCGGTTGCATAGCAGCTAGATAGTGGCCTCCATTCACGTTTAGGAGAGCATAGATGGGACAGGCA
>QBMP01000025.1:20305-25437 GCA_003242115.1 Phormidesmis priestleyi | reverse complement strand
ACTTTCTTGGTCTCAATTATTAACCATGCGCTATGCCGTCTAATCCACTGGTGGAAAGAGATTTCCACTCCCATTTGACGGAACCAGTGCCTTGATCGGCCAAAACTTAGGTATGTAACCGACGATTACGCTGAACGGCATTGGAGAAATAACGGGAACTCCGCTGCTGCGACTTCGATTCATATTGTTGTAGGATACCGTCCGGCTAAAAGTAACTAGCCATCTTCTGGGAATAGTGCAAGCCCAGCTACAATTAAGTCTTTATCTTCTATCTCTTTTCCAGCTTCTACCGCTGCGATGAAATAATCTAAGTTTTTGAGCCAAGATTCGACAAATCCCTGCACCCTATTGCCTCTGACGGATTGTAATCTGAGCAAGCAGAAAAATACTTCTTTTATGATAGGTCGGATTTGTTCTATATCCTGCTCTAAAACTGACTTACCCGCATGCACATACTTGCTACGTTTCTCATAGATGCTCTTCATTCGCTTAACTGTTTCATCGAAGCTTTCACCTAGCGCCCTTGAAACTACCAAAGCTGTCCTGCTAGAAACTTTCCGTGTTGATGCATCCTTTTCCCCAAATAGAAGATCAAGCGCAATAACGTAGTGGAGAAAAGCCTCATCCCTTCGGTTTTCATTCTCATAGATTTTGGCTTTGAACACGAACCGGCAGTAGGTTTCGAGGGATTGATGAATTTCGCAATTATCCAAGTCAGTAAAAGCAAACTTATTCTTCAGCTCTTCGGCTTTAGCAGGAAGGTGCCGATCTACTTGTGCGAAATCGATTGCAATCTTCATGCCAAGGGGACAGAAATAACTCGATTTATCTTTACCAATTTTCTGGTAGACAGAAACAAATGTGCTGCCACTAAGAACTTGAGGAAGATCTAAGTTAACATAGGGCGCACCAGCTACAACTAAGACCTCTTGGGATGTACGAAATTTATGTCGAAAGTCATCCTGTAAATTTTGA
The DNA here is from genome assembly GCA_003242115.1 of Phormidesmis priestleyi. Classification (GTDB taxonomy): domain Bacteria; phylum Cyanobacteriota; class Cyanobacteriia; order Phormidesmidales; family Phormidesmidaceae; genus Phormidesmis; species Phormidesmis priestleyi_A. The sequence continues at coordinate 24,462 of QBMP01000025.1, read as the reverse complement.
GTTAGACTGTCGAAGTAGTGATCAACCAAGACTGCTAAAACATCGCTATTAGACAGCTCAAAGTGATTTCTAATGCTAGGCCAGTCAAGAACTGATACTGAGATAGGCTCATGTTCAATTGCAAACCTATCTAAAAATTGATTCGGATCTCTCTCAAAGAAATCGCAAGAGGCTTTTTGACACCGATACAGAAGCTTCTGCCTATTAAGTTTCCCTATTAAGAACTTTCCAAGTTGAAAAGTTTTAAAATCTTGAGGTGGAGGATATGGGGCAATCCAGAATTGAGAGGAATCAGCCGGGCCTATTGCTTCAATAATAGTATTTAACCGTCCTGCAGGAGTTCCCACACCAGATGAAGTTAAGCATAGAATCGCAAGTATTGCTTTCGCCATTCCCAGGGTTGAGATATGGCCTTTGCGACTAAGTTCTTTAGCTAAAACCTGAGTCATACCAGTGAGAGTAAGCTGGCAAGATCCGGAATACCAAAGATATATTGGGTTTGAACTAGCAATTTGAGATAAGTCCGATAGAGCTCTCCTAGGCACAGCTTCAATTCGCTCAAAGTCACTTGCAGAGTCGGGTAATCGAAGTGTTAGCGAGGCTAAGAATTGATTAAAAACTTCAATATCTTGAATAGGCATTAACACTGCTCCTCCAAAAATTGCGAAATCTGTGCCAGCTTAAAGGCAACTAACGACTACGTAAGCGGCGGCGAACGGCTTTAGTAAAGCTACTAAAATCCCGTAATATCCCGCTTCATCGATTTGTATGATGTGCCGCCAGAAGGATTCTGCGAGAGCTATTAGCTCATGATCATGAGTTATGATAACAGCAATTCTAAATTTGAATCTACGGACGTCCAAGACTCTTGGATAAAATCTACCTCCACTCAAATTATGATCAAATCTGATCAACGAAACTGACCGACTGAAATCTAGTAATCTCACCTCGTACTAAGGCAAGTTTACTGCCCTACTCAGCCTATGAATTGAGAAATTTGTTGTTACGGATTGCTTACGCCAGCGCTTTTAAGTACGCTTTTACGGCATTTGCGAAGCCCATTTCTAATGCATCGGCGGTGAGCGCGTGGCCGATGGAAACTTCTAACAGATTGGGAATTTGTTTGAATAACGGGAGATTATCTAGGTTTAGATCATGACCGCCGTTGACGCCGAGGCCGCAGGCTTGGGCACATTTGGCGGCTTGCTGATAGATCGAAAAACTTTCTTGGCCTTGGCCTTGGCGGTAGGCGGTGGCGTAGGGTTCGGTGTATAGTTCAATGCGATCGCACCCCAGATCACTCACTCGCTCAATCTGTTCTACATCCGCATCCATAAACAAACTCACCCGACAGCCCAGCTCATTCAGCTCAGCAATAATCGGCTTCAGCTTCTGGGCATCTTGAATCACATTCCAGCCATGATCAGAGGTATTTTGTAACGGATTATCTGGAACTAACGTGCACTGGTCAGGGCGCACTTCGCGAATAATTTCCATAAAAGGAGACTCTAGCGGATTGCCCTCAATGTTGTATTCAATCGTGGGATGCTGCTGAAGCAGCGCAGCCAGATCGTATACATCGGTGCGGCGGATGTGGCGCTCATCAGGGCGAGGATGCACTGTTAGGCCATGTGCTCCGGCGGCGATGCTGATTTCGCCCATTTTTACAACGCTAGGAATCGTTAGCGGACGGGCGTTGCGTAGCATTGCGACTTTGTTGAGATTGACGCTGAGATTGGTCATGGCCAGAGAAATTTAGAGGGCTTTAGAGTATTTGCTGTCAGGATCGCCTGAGAATTGTTTAATATGGATTTTCTTACGTTAGGCGATCGCCACAGTTCCCACAAAACTTATCTCCAGGCTCTACCGCCGAGCCGCACTGTGTGCAAAACCGCTTTGCTGAGTGAGCCGTTTCAGCAGCAGAGTCTTTCGCAACGGATGGAGCAGCAGCTGAGCCCATGCTCATTGCCATGTTGCCCATTGCCATTGACATCGGATTGAGATTCATTCCCATCGGCGTCATCGGAGCCATTGGTGTCATCGGGGTCATCGGAGCCATCGGCGTCATTGGTGTCGTAGCGGTTGGCGGAGCAACCGGCTGCATCGGGACAGCTTGCGAATTGTTTGACTGAATGAATTGATGCATTTGCTCAGCCGCCTGCCCCGAAAGCATTTGAGACTGGCCTGCTTGAATTTGCAGGTAGGCCGTTGATTGGCCTGTTGACTGGCCGGTTGACTGGCCGGTTGATTGGCCGGTTGATTGGGCCGCTGCAATCACGACTAAAACTCCTTGAGCAAGCCGATACACCTGTGGGCTACCTCGCCACTCACCTGTCACGAAACCTTGACTGCTCTGCTGCTGTTGCCCCGGCCCTCGGCTCGACACCGCAACCGTCGTGATCGAGCCATCATTGCTCAAATGCAGCCACTGATTCGATCCTAGATCACATTGATAAGCTGCTGCCTCGGTCATGACTATCCTTCTTGCAAATACGTCAGCAGATCAGGGCTTGAACCTAAGGGCTCACGCCTGCCAGCTTCCTTTAGTATACGTGGGTGCCTCTGAATTCCAACTGCTGATCAAGTTCCTGCCCAAAGATAGGCAACAGCGCCATAACTTCCCGGTTAAGCTTCCTTTCTGCTGTTTTTTCGCCTCGTAGTTCCACCTCACTCCCTCTTTAAAGTAAATGACATACTGCCTCGGAATCACTGTTGAAACGGGATTGGTGTTTGCCGCTGACTCTCGCACTAATGCGGGCGTAGACTATATTTCTTCCTATCAAAAGCTGTTCGACTTTTCGGTGCCGGGCGATCGCGTCATCATCCTTTGCACAGCCGGTAGCCTGTCTACTTCTCAATCCGTTTTTCACACCCTTCAACAGCACATTAAAAACGACGCTGACATCAATCTGCACAAGCTCCCATCCATGCATCAGGTCGCAGGCTACGTTGGTGAAACCATGCGCCAAATTCAAGAGAAAGAGCGCCCCTGGCTAGAAAAAGACGGCATTGACTACCAAAGTTCTTTTTTGGTGGGTGGTCAAATTGCGGGAGAAGCACATGAGCTTTACTTGGTCTACAGTCAGGGTAATTTTATCGCCGCCACCCCCGAAACGCCGTTTTTGCAAATTGGGGAAACCAAGTACGGCAAACCGATTTTAGATAGAACAGTCAGCTACAAATCGCCTTTAGACAGCGCTGCCAAAACAACCCTGCTATCAATTGATTCGACTATGCGCTCAAATATATCGGTCGGCCCGCCCATTGATATGGTGCTGTACGAAGCCGATGCGCTAGAAATTCGCAATCGCGTTCAGCTTCAAGAAAACGATCCCTACTTACTGAAAATGCGTAGTTATTGGGAGCATACGCTCTCAGAAGCCTCTAAAAATTTGCCCAATATTGAATGGAATCGAGTAGAAGTCAGTGACGATTGAGGCGGTTGAAATTGTGGCGGTTGAGGTTGAGGCAATTGAGAACGACTACTTTCTAACTGCGAGTCGTCAGCGCAAAAATATTAAGGAACGCAGCTCAGGTGAACAAGCTGTGAGCAAACGCAGTATGGTTTTAAAGGGTTTCTTTCACACCTTTTTACCCATCCTTTTTATTTTTCTTGTTTACAGTGCGTTAGGGCTTACTTCTCATGCCAAACATCACCAGCGAATCGTCCATCGAATCAATTCTGCAAGAGCAGCGCGTGTTTGCACCCCCAGCAGCGTTTGCTGAAAAGGCGCGAATTCCTAGCATGGCTGCCTATCAGAAGCTATACGATGAGGCCGCTGCTGACCCAGAAGCTTTTTGGGCGCGGCTGGCCGCAGAGGAATTGGACTGGTTTGAAAAGTGGGATACTGTGCTCGATTGGCAGCCGCCGTTTGCGAAGTGGTTTGTGGGCGGCAAGATCAATATTTCTTACAACTGCCTAGACCGGCATTTGACCACCGATAGGCGCAATAAGACGGCGCTGATCTGGGAGGGTGAACCGGGTGATACGCGATCGCTCACCTACCAAGAGCTGCACCAAGAAGTGTGCCAAATGGCCAATGTGCTCAAAGATATGGGGGTGAGAAAAGGCGATCGCGTCGGCCTTTACATGCCCATGATTCCTGAAGCGGCGGTGGCGATGCTGGCCTGTGCGCGAATTGGAGCGGCGCATACGG
>QBMP01000025.1:19057-20295 GCA_003242115.1 Phormidesmis priestleyi | reverse complement strand
GGCATTGCGCGATCGCCTCAACGACGCCGAAGCCAAAGTAGTCATTACTGCCGACGGCGGCTTTCGTAAAGACAAACCGATGGGCCTCAAACCCGCTGTAGACGCCGCGCTTGCTGATAATGCCGTACCTTCGGTGACGAACGTACTCGTCGTACAGCGAACCAAGCAAGCCGTTGATTGGACGCCTGAACGCGACGTTTGGTGGCACGATGTGCAGCCCAGCGCCGCTACTGACTGCCCTGCTGAACCGATGGACAGCGAAGATCTGCTCTTCATCCTCTACACCAGCGGCACGACCGGCCAGCCCAAAGGCGTCGTCCACACCACAGCGGGCTACAACCTCTATACCCACATGACCTTTCAGTGGACTTTCGACATCCAAGAAGACGACATTTACTGGTGCACCGCCGATGTGGGCTGGATTACTGGGCATAGCTACATCGTTTATGGCCCCCTGTCTAACGGCGCAACCAGCCTCATGTACGAAGGGGCACCCCGGCCTTCTAACCCTGGCTGTACTTGGGATGTCATCGAAAAGCACGGGGTTACCATTTTCTACACCGCCCCGACCGCTATTCGCGCCTTTATGAAAATGGGTGAAGATCTGCCCAAAGCCCGCGATTTGTCTTCTTTACGGCTGCTAGGCACCGTTGGTGAGCCGATTAATCCGAAAGCTTGGATGTGGTACCGCCGCGTAATTGGCGGCGATCGCTGCCCGATTGTCGATACTTGGTGGCAAACCGAGACGGGCGGCTTTATGCTGACGCCATTGCCTGGGGCGACGCCGACTAAACCGGGCTCTGCGACCAAGCCCTTTCCAGGTATTTTGGCTGATGTGGTCGATGCCGAAGGCAATCCGGTCGGGGTGAATGAGGGCGGCTACCTCGTGATCAAGCATCCTTGGCCCAGCATGATGCGCACGGTATATGGTGACGATGCCAGATTTCGCCGCACGTACTGGGAGCATATTCCGCCCAAAGATGGCAAATATCTGTACTTTGCAGGCGATGGCGCGCGTAAGGATGCAGACGGCTACTTTTGGGTGATGGGCCGCACTGATGATGTGCTGAATGTGTCGGGTCATCGTCTGGGGACGATGGAAATTGAGTCGGCTTTGGTATCGCATCCGGCGGTGGCCGAAGCGGCGGTGGTAGGGCGCAAAGACGATCTTAAAGGCGAGGACGTGTATGCCTTTGTGACGCTGGAAGGCTCTTATACCGGCAGTGAGGAGCTAAAAG
>QBMP01000025.1:16108-18949 GCA_003242115.1 Phormidesmis priestleyi | reverse complement strand
GGAAGATCAGAGCGTACTGGAAAAGCTACGTCAGGGTTCTTAATTGAGCAAAATCAAGCAAAATTAAGCAACCCGTAGGCTGCCCATGCTGTGATCTGAACGAATGTTAATCACGAGATTCGGGCATATACCGGAGCTATTGGGGTGTATGCCTAGTGTCAGTGACGAAATGAAGAGATCAGGATGCAGCGCTTTCCAAAAATAGGTCACAAACGCTTTAATGTCTCGGTCAGATAGGCCGGGTTTTCCCTGGGCTTTCATGCCATGTTCAGCCGCTTGCCGCCACTGCTGCGACAGCCGGTAATCTTCAGGGCAAAGCACAATTAAGCTGTTCAAAGTGTCCCAAAGCGGCAGATACGAGCGCAGCTTTTGATTGCAGTCGCGGGCAAAGGCTTTGTCAGTATCGGTGATGATCGGATCAGGAAGGGGCGTTTGAGCCCTCTCGAAAACAGCATCTGCAACCGGGCGCGCCCCGACAAACCATCCTTCAAAAAAGGCAATCGTGGGCGCAGCAACGCGGATGGATGAGGTGCGATCGCCCTGTCCCGCATACAGAGATTTATCAAATTGAGGCAGCTCAATTTGAGCCTTGGCATCGGCCTGCTTAATTGCGTTCAAAACCTGAAGCCCCAGATCCACATCATGCGTACCGGGTGGGCCTCGCCAAACCAGCCGAGGATCTTGCCGCTGCAAAGATTGCCTTTCGTCATAGGTCAAATAGAGATCATCAATTGAAAGCCCCACAGTTTGGTGGCCAAGCTGCTGCAAAATCATCTGTAAAATTTGCGTCAGGGTCGATTTGCCCGTGCCCTGTCCGCCCAAAATGCCCTGCACAAAGGGGGCTCCCAATGCCCTTTGCTGGAGATCTAGCCGCTGCGCTAGCGGGAGCCAAATTCGCCACATCGGCACTATCCAATCTGCCCAGTGACCCGCCAAGGGAAACTCCGCGCGGCGACTATCCATCGTGCCACAAAAAGATTGCAGCAAGTTAGCTCGACTGCGCAGCGCCTCATTCACGTTCTCAGCCGATAGACCCCAAACCGCAGGCGCATCATTCAAAGCCCAATCAGCTAATTGCTGAAGCTGATGCTCAGTCGGTGGCTGGCCTTGGCTCCAAGCGATCAGCACCGCGTTTAGTTCGCTCGTGAGTTCAGCCGTGGGATGATTCATCGACTGGGTGCTGCTGTAGTCTCAAGCGCTGTAGTTTGAATAGAAAAGCTGACATCCGCTTGGCGGCGAGTCACTGCTAGGGTATCAATGTGAGAAACCAACCGACGCGCGGCAGTTTCAATTGCTTTAATGGCTGGGACGGCTTGCATGGCTGGGGCCGAAATGGCAGGCCAATCAATATAAAGATAGCCGTTGTCAGGATTTTCGAGCGCGGCGATCGCTCCCTGAAATCGCGGCTCATCTAGCAGCAAGTTCTGATTCGCAGCCGCGCTCAAAGCGCTTTCCATCGCCGATAGCGTACTAGCAAACAGGTCACAATCGCCCTGCTGCACATGCAGCCCCAAAATTTCAGTTTCTAAGCTGTCACTCGCTGACTTGCGACCCAAGTCCCGCTGCAAAGGCCGAGCCGTAAATTTTGTCCAAGCTGTAGCCTGCACTTCTCCAATGGGTACAGGCACCGCGCTATAACCCTGTGCCTGAACTCCCCTATTGAGCTGATCAATGCCTTCTGGATCGTGAGCTATAGCCCAAATCCAATCGTCGCTCGGTGCTCTATAGGCTAATGAAAACGGACGCTGAGCCGTAAGCGTTTCAAACCCTAACTGAAAAAAGCTAGGCAGCACCTGATTAGAGAGCCCTCCCGACTTTAATGACGCCTTGATCTGCGAAAAACTTTGCCCAGTCAGTGCCACCGTCGTATCCGCTGGCAAAAATTGGCGTACCGCCAAAGACAACGCAGCCAAATCGCTTTGGGTAGTCATATCGTTGGGTGCAGCCAGATCGGTTAGCTCATTAGCATTTGAGCGATCATTGACCTGTTTGCCAGTCGTCGTCGTATCCGCTGGAATCCAGGCATTAGCCGTTAGACCCGTGTTGGTTATTCCTAAGCTAGTCGCCATAAATTTTGGCAAACCTGCGGCTGTTAGCTCAACGCCTGTCGCCCGATTAAGCGCATGAGTGAGCAGTGACGTCTCAACATACGCTAAACCAATACGCTGCTGCGGAAGCTGCGCAACGGCATCACGATAAGCCCGATTTTGAGCGAGATTAGCCCCGTTTTGGGTGGTATGAAGGCTGCGCCGTAAAACCCGCACATCATTGGCAAATAGCACAAACCGATCACCGACTAATGCGGTAGCGGCTGGTAAAGCATTGGGCTGGCTAGCGAGCTGATTGGATCTGGGGCGCTTGAGGCGCTTAAGGCTATAGAGCGATCGCGCCCCGTTAATCCGCTCAGATTGAGGGGTATTACCGCTCAGACTCTGCTGCTGCCAAAAGAACTGCAAAAATTCACGCGCCTGCTGCGCTTTTCCTGGCTCAATTTCTAGAGCTAATAAATAACCCGGCTGCTGCGCTCCATCAGCGGCTGGCTTTGAGCTTTCTAACCCATCGACCGCCGACGCGCCTAGATCTCTATCAGTGAAAGCAAACGTGACCTCATTGCCAACCCACGGCTGAAGATCACGGTCATAGTCTAGCCCGGTCTGCTTTAGTAAATATGCCTTGACATCATCGATTTCTGCTAAGGCTGGGCGCCGCAAATCAGGCGCTGTCATCGCCTGCTGAAGCGCCACTAACCGATCTGGCTGGGTCAGCAAAGAGATAGTGAAAGGCGATTGGGCCGGGATAAAAACAGTGGCGGTGGCAATGGGGCGATCGCTCCCCTTTAGT
>QBMP01000025.1:10880-16098 GCA_003242115.1 Phormidesmis priestleyi | reverse complement strand
AGTAGCGCCAGTGGGCTACCCGCTAAAATCGCCCAAAAACTAACGGCTCCAGCCGTCAGTAGCGCGATTACCGTCGCTATCAGTCCCACCCAAAACCTGCGAGTAGGGCGAACTGAAGCAGGCGTATCGTATTTTTTCGCAGCCGCTGTCATCCTTTATCGCTGCCATACTGTGTGTCAGCTCAACTGACAACAGTTTATAGCAATCGTTATGGCAATCGCGTTATCTCTTCAGCACAAGCCGATGAATTGAATGATTCTTAACTGAGCGCTTTATCTCGCCATACGGCCACAAGCTGACCATCAATATGCACGTCCGAAGCAGGGTAGGACATGGGCTCATAGTTAGGATTAGCAGGCTTGAGAACGACAGTACTACCATCTAAGTGATAGTACTTCAAGGTGGTGGTCGATTCTACGCGGGCAGCGACAATCGTGCCATTGCGAAGGCGCGACGGTTCTGGAACTTTGCGCATAATCACAATATCGCCGCTGTCAATTAGCGCCTCAATCATTGAGTCGCCATTGACTCTAAGGGCAAAGTCGCCACCCTTGAATGCCAGCGTAGACGGGTCGAAGTGCTCATCGGCATCCGGAAAAACCTCTACCATTGAGCCTGCTGCGATCGCGCCCAAAATCGGCAGTCCTTGAGACTCATGTAAAATGCGGATGGTTCTGGCTTTGCCTTCTGTCCAAGTGATGTAGCTTTTGTTGCGCAAATGCTCCAATCGGCTTTGAATGGGCGCGGGTGACTTGAGCTTCATGGCCCGCATCATTTGCCGAATCGAAGGCGAATGACGATTTTCTCGAATATACTGCACCAGCCAATCATAAAGCTCTTGTTGGGCCTTAGTTAAAGATTCCATCGCTATTCATCCGCTATCAGCTACAAACCTATCAGAACAACTGTACCAATATTTTCAGCCTTTGTCAAAAAAAGATCATTAAAAAAGAGGAAGCTACCCAACGGTAAAACTTCCTCTCGTAAGCAATGCGCTTCAAACGCCTGAAGACTCGCCGTAAACTATCTGGGCATCTGTCTTTAGGCGCTGTTGAACCGATGCTAGCGAATGTATTCTTTGAGTACGCTGTTGCGGTTAGGATGGCGAAGCTTACGCAGCGCTTTTGCTTCAATCTGACGAATGCGCTCACGGGTAACGTTAAAGATCTGACCAATTTCTTCTAAGGTCTTCATGCGGCCATCGTCTAGGCCGTAGCGCAGTCTCAACACGTCGCGCTCACGAGGGCTCAAAGTGCTTAGCACGCTTTCGAGATCTTCGCGCAACAGGCTCTTTGACACCTCATCTTCAGGCGTTTCACCGTCAGACTCAATGAAGTCTCCTAGACGAGAGTCTTCTTCTTTACCAATGGGCGTTTCGAGCGAAATCGGCAGCTGCGCAGATTTTGCAATAAAGCGCAGTTTCTCAATCGTCATTTCCATCCGGGTTGCAATCTCTTCTTCGGTAGGCTTGCGACCGAGTTCTTGAGAGAGCAGCTTAGTGGTCTTTTTGATGCGAGAAATCGTTTCATAGAGGTGCACCGGCAGACGAATGGTGCGAGACTGATCGGCAATAGCACGAGTAATGGCCTGACGAATCCACCAAGTCGCATACGTTGAAAATTTGTAGCCCTTTTCATGGTCAAACTTTTCAGCGGCGCGAATCAGCCCTAAGCTGCCCTCTTGGATCAAATCCTGAAAAGACAGGCCCCGGTTCATGTACTTTTTGGCGATAGAAACCACCAAGCGCAGGTTTGACTGCACCATTTTGTCTTTAGCGCGGCGACCCAAGTGCAACCGGCGGCGAAAAGCGGGCAAGGGCATATCAACCGCATTAGCCCAGTCTTCATCAGTCGGCTCATCGTCAAGCTGATCGTCAATTTCATCGCGAATGCGCTCTAGCTCTAGCAAATCAGCAATTTTGCGGGCCAGCTCGATTTCTTCTTCAGCCCGCAGCAGGCGAATACGGCCAATTTCTTGTAGATAAAGCCGAATAGAATCTTCGGTATAGTGCTTCTTTTTGGTTTGAGCGGTGCGACGACGGGTCGTTTTGCCTTTGGCTCCTTTTTTGGTAGCGTCAGCGTCGGCACCTTTTGGATCTGCTTTGGCAGCGAGATCTGCGGCTTTGGCAGCAGCAGTTGCTGCCGCCGTCGTTTTTTTGGTAGCAGTTTTTTTGGTAGCAGTCGTCGTCTTTAGGTTCGTCAAATCTATGGTCTGTGTGGCTGTGGCGCTTTTTGACTTCCCGGCAGTACCGGCGATCGCAATACTGGGTTCTAGAGTCTCAACTGTGGTTTTAGCCTGGGTCATGCCGCGTTCCTCTTGCTCCTTCTTATAAGTGATAAGTCAGGTCTTCGTTAGATGTGTCCGTGATTAAATGTTTTGATCGAAGTCTTGATCAAATCTTGGTTTGATTTCTTGGTTTGATTTCGATTTTGTTTTGATCAAAACTTAATGATGGCTCTCGAACCGTCTGCCTATTAGTTGCTTGGCTAATGATTCGGTTGATCGTTTGGTGCTCAATATCATTGTTCGTCGCTAGGGTTGTCTTCCGTGAAGCTTTCGGGGCTGTTTCTATAGATCATGCTTGATAATCACAATACTTTTACCTATGGATCGCGTCCAAACGGTACAGAGCCAAATGGCTGATTAAATCAAGGGTGATGGGCTTAGAGTGCTTAGCCTAACCTTAAGGCCTAACCATAGGGCAGGTGCTAGCACCGAAAAGCAGGCAGGAATCAGTTTGAATGTTGCCTCAGGGAATGTACTGAAAGTAAAAAAGCCGATTGAGCAGCTAGAGCGCTTAATTACCTACATCAATGCGCTGAAAGAAGTCTACCCACTAAGTAAAGTTTAAACGTCCTTTCAGGGCCGCATAAATTGTAGCTTCTAAGACAGAAATTCACCAACTAGGGTTCCAATTTAGTCTGCGCAGATAGTAGCTTTGGAAGGCTCTGGTATTTCTACAGTGTTAACACGGACTTGTGAAAACCGCTCAATTTTTAACAGGTGATTTGATAAGTTACCTGCGTGATTGCGATCGCTTGTCTACGTAAATATACTATTCGGCCAGTTGCAAGCAAGTCATAACAACCAGCGCTTTACCTATGTTTCTACGCTGTAATCGAGGCTTTGCTCGATGCTTATATTTGCGAGAAAATACTTAAAAAAGTCTTAGAAAAGATCCCAAAAATCGCTGAGGCGATGCCAACGTTTTTTGTTGATAGCGCCACCATTGCACCCGTAATGTGGCGTAATAGACCGCATTTCTGCTTGCTGTGATTACATAAAGTTATGTGTCAGATTAGTTTTTTAAAACGACTAGCTTCAAAAAGCAGTGGTTTTGGGCAATAGTTTTGAGCAGCGGTTTTGGCTAGGCTGTCTGCAAATATTTTTTCTGGGCAATGGCCGATTCGTTAAGCGCACTTAGCACATCGAAACTCATCGGTTCCATGAAGCAGCCATCAATATCGGTTGTTTCAAGCAAAAGAACCAGAGAAAAAGCGCTAGGGCAAAAAAATTAGGGAGAAAGACGGGCTTTTTTGAGGCGATTGGTTTCGTACCATTCGGCTAATGCCGGTACCCAGGTTTGAAAGTGCGGCCAAATGGCTTCACAGAGCTTTTGGGCTTCGAGCTGAGCGTCGGCTTTCCAGCGCAAATCTAACAGGTGCATGAGCGATCGCGCATTCGCCGAAAGCACCCAGTGCTGTCTCACATCAAACGGAATCAGCCCGCGCGCGTGCTCTTCCGAAAAGCCTTGATCAATTCGAGTTTTATAAAGGTGACAGCCCTGCACACACCAGTCCAAATCCTGCTGACGCAGCACTTCCGTGTATTCGTACTTTTTGCCCTGACGATCTGTATAAGCCCCAACCGGACGCAGATAAAACACATCTTCTACATCGGTATTTCCTTTCGCCACCTCCAAAATGCGCGAACCTGTATATCGAAAAGATTGCACATCAAAACTTAAGCCAACCCGATGAGTGCGGATTTGCTGCATGGTTGAATGGGGGAACCATCCGCAGTTAAGGACAATTTGCGGATGCTCTAGGGGGCCAAAGTGGCCGCGTCCGCCTTTGAGCAAATTGCGGATAATCAGCTCGCCTGCTTTTTCTTCGGTAGGCCATTCGTGACGCTGATCCCATACGAAGGCTTCGGCGTAGTCCTGATGCATTCCGGCGTAAATGGTCTGCTGCGGATTGGGCGTTTTTGAAATGACTTCGACTCTGAAGCGATCCATAGCAAGAAAAGGCTGAAAGTTAATGTAAGCGAATTTTGATTTTCCTCTATCTTCAGCCAAATTCTGAGGTTCCATACAAATCTCTCAATATTGTGTCCATTTCTACGGCATCTACCCCAGAAAAATTCGGTTTTGATCGCATCATGGCCGGTTCTTTGCCCCTGCAAAATTAGCCGTAGCCGCTAACATCTAAACAGAAGTCAGCAAATTAAACCAAAGGAAATCTATGGCATTTTTTGGAATGGGAATGGGTAAAAAGGACGTGCTTGTGAGCCCTAAAGACGCCTTGCCGGGACGCGATAAAGCAATGCCAGTACCCGAAAAGCACTATGTGAATGGCAACCGACTCGAAGCGCCTTTTCCTGACGGCATGGAGCTAGCGATGTTCGGCTTAGGCTGCTTTTGGGGCGCTGAGCGCAAGTTTTGGGAGATTAAAGGCGTGTACAGCACGGCGGCAGGATATGCCGCAGGCTCAACGCCGAACCCAACTTACCGTGAGGTCTGCTCTGGCATGACCGGCCACAATGAAGTGGTATTGGTGGTGTTTGACCCGCAGATTGTAAGCTATGACGAGCTGCTGAAGGTGTTTTGGGAGAGCCATAACCCGACGCAGGGAATGCAGCAGGGCAATGACAAGGGCACTCAGTACCGCTCTGGCATTTACACCTATTCTGAAGCGCAGCTAGCAGCTGCTAAACAGTCTCAGGAAATGTATCAAGACGCTTTGAGCAAGGCCGGTCACGGGCAAATCACGACGGAGATTTTGCCAGCACCTGAGTTTTACTACGCTGAAGACTATCATCAGCAGTACCTAGCTAAAAATCCAGGGGGCTACTGCGGGCTCGGCGGCGTGAACGTGTCTTGCCCAATTGGGGTGGTTGCCGCGTCTTAAGGCGTCTTAGGGCGATCAGCGAAATCGACTAGCTAGCTAGACTAACTGGACTTAACAAAGTGATATCAAGCGCCACGGTGAGGCTATGC
>QBMP01000025.1:2155-10870 GCA_003242115.1 Phormidesmis priestleyi | reverse complement strand
GTATTGAGGTTTCCAGTTGAGGGTTTGCTGGGCTCGTTCGCTAGTTCCGACCAAACTGGGCGGATCGCCTGGGCGGCGATCGCACATTACCGCCACAATTTCTTTGCCGGTCACCTGACGCGCTGTTTCAATTACCTCCTTAACCGTAAAGCCGCTGCCATTACCCAAGTTAAAAAAGGACGTCTCGCCACCTGCGAGCAAATATTCCGCGCCCTTAACGTGGGCATCGGCTAAGTCAGAAACGTGGATGTAGTCGCGAATGCAGGTGCCGTCACGAGTGTCGTAATCGCTGCCAAAAATAGAAATCGACTGGCGCTGGCCCAAGGCCGTTAGCAGCACCAGGGGAATCAAATGCGTTTCAGGGTTGTGATCTTCGCCGAGTCGGCCAGATGGATCTGCGCCTGCGGCATTGAAATAACGAAAGCAAACCGACTGTAAGCCGTAGGCCGCTTGAAAATCGAGCAGCATTTTCTCGACCATTAGCTTGCTAGTAGCGTAGGGGCTGATCGGGTTTTGCGGATGATCTTCGGGAATGGGGACGATTTTAGGTGGGCCGTAGATGGCGCAGGTCGAAGAAAAAACTAGCCGTTTGACGCCGTGAGCAATCATCGCTTCTAGCAAATTCAGCGTGCCATAGACGTTGTTGCGGTAGTACTTGGCCGGTTCGCTGACCGATTCGCCAACGGCAATGTAGGCCGCGAAATGCATGACAGCCGCGACTTTATAGGTGGTGAAAATCTTATCCAAAAGCGGGCGATCGCTCGTATTGCCGACAATCAGCTCAGCCTTGAGATACTGCTGCGCGAGTTCTTGGTGACCATACTCTAAGCTGTCTAAAATCACCGTTTGATAGCCTGCGACCTCAAGTGCTAGCACGGCGTGAGCGCCAATGTAGCCTGCGCCGCCCGTTACCAGTACCGTAGGTTTATCGCCAGAATCGTTGTGCATAGCTACGTTGAAGCAAGAAGTGTTGAAGTACTGATAGCTTAAAGAAGATAGCCTCAAAAAGATAGCGCCAAACGATCTGAAGGCATCAGCTTAAAGAAGCAGGCAGTTTATAAGAAGATAGTTTGAAGCAGAGGTTAAGGGCTAAGTACCAAATTATCCCGATGAATGACGGTTTCTGCACCTTCGTAGCCCAGCAGTTGAGCGATGTTAGCAGAGTGATGGCCGCAGATTTTGCGCAGATCCTGATCGCTGTAGTTGACTAATCCTCTGGCAATTTCTTGGCCATCGGCATCACACAGCAGCACGGCATCCTGCTCGATAAATTCGCCTTCGACTTCGATAATGCCTGCGGGCAATAAAGATTTGCCGTCAGCGCGAATTGCCTTAGCTGCCCCTGAATCCAAATAGAGCCTGCCAGCGGGAACCAGATTCCCAGCAATCCAGCGTTTGCGAGCGGTAGGCTGCTTGGCCTTCGCTTCAAATAGGGTGCCAATCGAGTCGCCCTGAACGATTTTGAGAATATTTTCGGGGGTTTGCCCCTGGGTAATGACGGTGTGAGTGCCGCCTGTGGTGGCAATCCGAGCGGCTTCGATTTTGGTGCCCATGCCGCCCGTGCCCCAGCTTGTGCCCGCCGCGCCAATATTCGCTTCGAGCTGATCGAGTCGGGGGACTCGGCTAATCGGTTCGGCGTTTGGATTTTGCCTCGGATCGGCGGAGTAAAGCTGATCGACATCGGTGAGCAAGATTAGATAGTCGGCGGCCAGCAGGTTGGCGACCAGGGCGGAAAGGGTGTCATTGTCGCCAAATTTGAGTTCGTCGGTGGCGACGGTATCGTTTTCATTGACGATAGGAATGACGCCGAGGCTGAGCAGTTGGCGGAAGGTGCGGTAGCTGTTGACGTAGCGCGATCGCTGCGCCAGATCACTGCGGGTGAGCAATACCTGAGCAATCGGCTGATTGAGCGATGAAAAAAAATCGTCGTATATTCGCATCAGGCGGCCTTGCCCCACGGCGGCAACGGCCTGCTTCAGCGACATGGTTTTTGGCCGCTCAGTAATGCCGAGCCGAGCGCAGCCAACGCCCACCGCCCCGGAAGACACCAGCACAACGCTGTGCCCAAGCTGCTGAAGCTGACAGAGAGTTTCTACCAGTCGGGCAATCGTGGCTAGCGCCAAATTCCCGGTGTCTGGCCGCGTTAGGCTAGAGGTGCCAATTTTGATGACGAGAGTTTTGGATGGTTTTGCGTTTTTTTTGGAGGCAAGAGGGCGCTGAGGCATGGAGAGCCTAGTGATGAGCGGAGTGATTTTTTTGATGAACTAATGCAGAGCGTTTAAGGTCACGCCTAGCTGCCGAGAAATCCAGAATTCGGCGTCACGCAGCAGATTTTTCGGGTCTTTAGAATTGGGGGCTATCATCGGCTGCACCAAAATCGTAAATAAGCCTACCCGGTTACCTGCTAGCACGTCGGTGAAGAGGCGATCGCCTACCATTGCAATCTGCTCAAACGGCACCGCCATTTCAGTCGCTGCTCTGCGCAGCTTTTTGCGAGAGGGCTTAGCAGCACTGGCAATAAAGGGTACGTTCATACCTTCGGCAATGGTGCGAATCCGCTCGTAGCCAACGTTATTGCTTACCAATGAGAGCGGCACTACCTGCTGAATGCTCTTGGCCCAAGCGGCAACTTCTGGATCTAGCTGCTTTTTACCGATCGGGATAATCGTTTCATCGACATCGAGCACAAGAGCTTTGAGGTTGCGATCGCACAGCACTTGTGGTGTAATTCCCAAGACGGATTTTCCCAGGATTAGATCAGGCTGTAGTAAATTAATCCAGGTCATATGGTGCTATTGGGTGGGTGTGGCGTCGATGCGATCGCGAATTTGTGCCTGAGCTTCTTCATGATCAGCTAGCGTCCGGCTAAAAACGTGAGTGCCATCATAGCGCGCCACAAAATATAAAAACTCAGTCGGGGCCGGATCAAGTGACGCTTTAAGACTTGCCAATCCAGGGCTGGCAATCGGTGTTGGCGTTAGCCCCGGATTGATATAGGTGTTGTATTCATTTGGCGTGCGCACCTGATCGAGCGTCAGCGGATTTTCAGGCGTCTGCACAATTCCTAGCCCATACTCCACCGTTGGATCAGAGCCCAGCGTCATGCCATCTTCCAACCGACGCGCAAACACACTCGCAATCAAATCGCGCTCATCGGTGACAACGGCTTCTTTTTCCACAAGGCTAGATAAGGTCACCCACTCCAGCAAGCTATAGTCACTAGGCTGATCGTTATAAACTGGCAGCGCCACCTGCTCAAAGCGCTGAAGCATGAGATCAACTAGCTCCTCGGCGCTGATTTTGCCTGAGTCTATTTGGTAGGTGTCCGGGTACAAAAAACCTTCTACATGCGGAATATCTTTAGGCAGCCAGGGAAAGCGCTCGTAAGGAATCTTCTCAGTCGCAGCCAAAAACTCAGCGGCAGTCGTCAATCCTTTCTCCTCAAATCGCTCAGCCATTTGAGTGCGGTTCCAGCCTTCCGGAATCGTAAAGCTCGTCTGCACCACCTCGCCATTCCAGATGGTGCTGGAAATTTCAGCAAGGCTCTGAGTCGGCGAAATCAGATAGCTACCGGCCTGAAAACCACCCTCTGAGCCTCTCGCCTTCAATTTGCTGTACAGCTTCCAGGCGGTTGTTGAGCGAATCAAGCCAGCGGCTTCTAAATCATGCCCGATTTGATTAGCGCCTGTCCCTGCCGGAATCTGAATCTGAACGAAGCTATCTTCTGCTTGTTTGCCTTCTTTTGCCAGCACGGGCGCGGTAGCCCAGCTCCACCACAGCCAGCTTTGGGTGGCTGCGCCAGCGGCTAACGCTAGCAGCACAAGGTAAAAAAGACGTTTTGAAGCACGCATAATGTCAATAAAAAAGATAGCTACCTGTTGAGATAACTAGCTATGTAGAGTCGTCATGAAGTCATTCTGATTGAAGTCACTGTGATTGAAGTCATTCTGATTGAAGTCATTCTGATTGAGCGCTATGGAAATAGCATCCAAAACCACTGTTTCAAACTTTACTCTAAAACGTCAAATAGCTTATCTTCTAGCTGCGATCGCATTTTTTGAAACTCTTCAGGCTCCACTAGCTCAACGCTGCCATCGGCTTCTCTACGCGCAAAAAACATCAGTGGCTCAATCGGCGTACAGAGGCTGTACTGACTACCCTCATGAAAAAACGTCGCCAAGAGCTGAAATTCTTCTGTCATCGGCTCACTGCCCTCTTCATCAATTTCTAATGAAAAGCAGTCTTCCTCATCCGCTTCGGGCAGATCTCCAGCAGCGGTGAGAGTATGGGCCGAGCGCTCTAGCAAAAGATCTAATTCAGCTAGCACCGCCCGCGCCGACGGAAACAGCGCCTCAATGTCTTCATCTTCTACATCGACAAGCACTTCGCCTTCATCTTCATCATCTTCTATGCCCGCTTCCGCCGCGCTCTGCCACACAAACACCTCAATCGGCAGGTTCACTGGCAGCAGCAGCAAAAATTCCTCACCCTCTACGTCCATCGTTTTTTCGACGTAGCAAGGGAGCTGGCGGCGCTCTTCGTCGGTGAGCGTGACAATCGGATATTCGGTGGGTTCGTCAATTGAGCTAGGGTCGAAGACCATGAGGCATCTCCTGGGGGGGAAGAGGGATTAAGGGAAAGAGCAACGGGAAATTTAGCAGAGGGGATTGGAGGCAGCGAGTGTGGGCCGGTCGTCTAGCCACTGCTGGAGGATGATAGCGGCGGCTTTGCGGTCAATGATGCCGCTTTTGTTGTTGGGCTGATGACGGCGGCGATGACGGTCGGATTTGCTGATAGCAGCGGGGTCTGCTGCTTGCAGAAGCTGTTCGGCGGCAAATGAGGTCAGGCGCTCATCGACAAATTCTACGGGCAGATCTAGTGTGACAGATAGGCGGCGCGCTAGCTTTTGAATTTTTTTGGCCTGGGTGCCGATTTGTCCGTCCATAGTGTACGGCAGTCCGACGACTAATATATCAACAGATCTTTCATTGATGAGCTGGCGTAAGGGCACCAGAATGCTGTCAAAGCTGGTGCGGTGCAGCGTGGTGAGGCCGGTGGCGATCAGGCCAGTGCGATCGCACCCTGCCACCCCAATTCGCTTTGCGCCCAAATCTAACCCCAATGCCGAAACCATTTTGGCTGCCTGATCCTGCTCTCTTTTCGTAATCTTTGCCTTTAGCTCTAAGTTCAAACTAACTCAGACTAATCAGACGCTGGATCGCCATCCTTTGATTTATTTTCGCCTGTACGACCTTCTAGCGATAGCTTAGACATGCTTTCTAGCCAAAACCTGTCCCAGGCTAATCTATCCCAAGACAGGCCATCGTGAGAAGAAAATTGCCCCGGTATTGGCGTTCCAGATGGCTGCAAGCCACTCAGGCTGCTAGGAAGCTTTAGCCCTTCCAAAGCGCCCGCTTTAGACTCGCGCACCTTATGCCAAACCGATCGCGACATCATCAGCGTATGCTCAATTTCGAGTGCGCCAATCTGCCGGAGGTAGTCTTCTCGCTCGGTCTGATAGTCGAGCGACGTAATTTGCAGCGGCTGATTCGGGAATTTTTGCACGACGCCTGCCATTTGGGCCATCAGCTCCGGGTATAGCCAGGTGTAGGCCGGATGCACCGTTAGCCTAGCGGTATGAGCGGCGCTACCGTCTCGGCAAATTTTGATTTCAAAAAAGCCAATCGCCGTCTTTCGCTGCGGCTCAAACACGTAGGCCGATACGGTGTCTTCGTGGTTTACCCAGCGGGTGAGCCGGTCTTTGACCTTGCCGGTGAGCGTGGTTTTGAAGTCTTGAATTTGGTAGTCAAATACCTGACGTACCAGCGGCGGCACGGCTACTGTCTCTAGCTGATAGATTAGCTGCGCATCGGCATTGCTCACCGGCAGCAGGTTGGGCAAATCTGGATCGTGATTGGAGAGCGCTTCGAGCTGCTCTGGCTGAATTGACCAGTAGGTAACTCTCGCTAGCGGCTGAAAACCATTGTGCCGGTACAGCGATAGACCAAATTTGTCATTGACGTCAGTTTCGCTAATCCAGTACTGAGCTTCGCGGATATGCTCAAAGCAATGGCGCAATAGCAGTGAGCCGACGTCTAATCCCAGGTGCAGCTTGGGGTTGGTGGATGGGCGATCGCCGCCCGCCAAGTCAGTTTCAGCCAAATCAGTTTCAGTCAAACCACTTTCAGCCAACTCTTCAGCGCTCAGATCTTCTTGATCTAGCGCTGTTTGAGCCGCCTTAGCTGATTTTTTAGCCAAATTAACCAGCATTCGATCCACTTTCCAAGTGCTCAAAGTGCGGTTAAAGGGCGACACCTGCACCATGCCGTGCAAATTGCCGTCGGCTTCAGCCACAAAGGCTGAAAAAATGTGCTGTAGCGGATTGGGAAACAGCGCTAGGGCTTTCATCGGCCCGTACCAGCGGCGTAGCTTTTGAATGTATTCAGCGATTTCTGGCGTTTCGGTATCGTGAGAGGCAATTTCAGTCGCCCCAGCCACCCGTAAATTATCTAGATCCCGCAGGTGAATAGAGCGGATAAAAAGACCGTCATCTGACGATTGATTGCGAGTCATAGCTAAGTGGGGAGGGATTAAGACTGGTATTAAGGCTGGTATTAAGACTTAGGACGAATCAACACAACGGGCGTTTGCTCATCGGCATTACCTGCTGGGTTATCAATTAGCGCCTGAGTCAGCAGTAGCTGATCGGTGCCTGCCGTCGCTGCTAATATTTTAACCGCTTTCAAATCGTTGACATCGACAATCGCCGCTTTCAGCCCCGTTTCTTGGTAAATTTCATCGACTAGGCGCTGAGAATGCGCTGGGCCAAGCACAATAAACTGATCAAACGGCGGCAAGGTGCCGGTCACGTCGTCAATCAGGCGGGCCTGCTCACCCGCTAGCTGATAAAACATGCCGGGTTTGCCGCAGACTTTGGCCACCGCGCCAATCACAAAAGCGCTAGCCACCTGCCAGGGGCCAGAAACATCTATGAGAGTCTGCATTCCGCAGGCGGTCGCTAAGCTAGAGGTGGGCATAAAGTAGTAGCACAGTCGCTTGGCCAGCCAGCCGGGGCGAATGGTGTTGGGGTGCCGCAGTCGGCTTTGCATGATGGCGACAGGCGTTTCGCCGATGGTGACGATATCGCCCGGTTTGGCAATCGGCTGAACGTAGTGCTTAACGATTTCGACAGTATTATCCAGGTTGGTAAGCAGGTGCGTAGGCACGGGCAGGATGTGGGCAACGCTGTTTTCACGCCAGTTGGTCGCGGCTTCGGGCTTAGGAAATTTGAGCGGAACTATCAGATGGCCGGTTTTGGGGATGCGACCTTCGGGGCCGTAGGTGATGTAGTGCACCTGTAGCCAAAGCGACTTGAGGCCGCTGAGATCAGCGCCAGTAATATCGACCTTGAGATGGGCTTTGGTAGCTTTGCCGACTTTGACGATGTAGGCAAACCAATAGTTGTCTGGGCGGGCCGGAAAGTCTTCATGCTGCGGCGTTAGTTGGGTTTTGACCTGTATGCCTTCCAGGCTACTGCCAGAAAGCAGTTCGTATTCCACCTTGACTTCGGGGATGAAAATTTCGAGAGTGCGAGTGCGGTTGGTAAAAACGGTGTCAAGCGAAATCGCGTAGTGGGCGCTGTCGTAGGAATCGAATGACCAGTCGGTGACACTTAGCTCTAAGTCATTGCCGGGGCGCTGAGAGTACTGCCATTCAATCCAAAGATAGGCGGCAATGCCGATGAGAATCAGCAGTGAAAATAACGTTCCGATGGCCGACATGGCTAAACAGCGCTCCTAAATAAACCGGGGAATTATGATGTCCCAGAATTGTAGGTGATTGTCTGCGTTTAATTTACGGCTATGATGGCTCAGGCTTAATTCTTTGTAATGCTTAAAAGCATCTCTAAGCTATTCAAACTAAGGCTTTCAAAGATTATCCAGAACGTTTGCATCTCCAAATGCTCCACTCAATTGCGGGTCAATTGCGGGATTTATGCGCGATAATTTGACACTGATTTGATGCCGCTTGGTGCCGCTAATCGGATATTCTACTCTGAGGTTATATGGAACAGTTGAAAACTCCTCAAAACATAACTCAGGCTATTACTCAGCAAATTCAGCAGAGTCAACAGCAGCGTATCCCCTTTGCTGAGTTTATGGCGATCGCGCTATATCATCCGCAATTTGGCTACTATACAACGCGCCCCAGCATCCTTGGCCCGCAGGGAGACTTTATTACCTCACCTCATATGGGTCATGATTTTGGCGAGATCCTCGCCGAGCAGTTTGTAGATATGTGGGCAGCGTTAGGACATCCCGATCCGTTTACGCTGGTAGAAATGGGCGCAGGCCAAGGGCTAGTCGCCGCCGATGTGCTCAGCCACCTGCAAGTTCATCATCCTGACTGCTTCAAAACCCTTCACTATATCGTGATCGAAAAGTCAGCGGCGCTCAAAGCCGAGCAGCAAAATCGTCTGAGCCATTGGCAACAGCAAGGCGTTTCACTCGTTTGGCAAGACTTATCTGACCTTGCCTCAAATGCTGCCTCAAGTGAACTTATCGGCAGTGAACTTATCGGCTGCGCTTTTTCCAATGAATTGATCGATGCTTTTCCGGTTCATTGGCTAGAAGTACAGAATCAAAAACTGCAAGAAATGTGGGTCAGCGCCGATGAAAATGGCTTTGTACCCGTGCTGAGCGATCTCTCCAGCCT
>QBMP01000025.1:956-2145 GCA_003242115.1 Phormidesmis priestleyi | reverse complement strand
CCTTGATCTATTGCGCTATTTTGAACGGGTTGATATCGATCTTTGCCACTATCCAAACGGCTATCGCACCGAGGTCAACCTAGCGGCTTTAGATTGGCTCAAGGCCCTATCTGAGCGCATTAGCCGGGGCTACATACTCACAATTGACTATGGCTACAGCGCTCAGCGCTATTACAGTCAGGCTCGTCATCAGGGCACCTTGCAGTGCTACTATCGCCACGCTCATCACAACGATCCTTTCATTCACATTGGTGAGCAAGACATTACCGCGCATGTGGACTTTACCACCTTAGAAACCTATGGCCGTGAGGTAGGCTTACACAAAGTTGGTTTCACACAGCAGGGATTGTTTTTGATGGCTTTGGGGTTAGGCGATCGCATCTCTCAACTCTCCAACCCCGCACCTGACAATCCCACATCCAGTCCAATCGCCACCGGAAAAGCTATCCAAGCCATCATGATGCGCCGCGAAGCCTTACAGCAGCTCATCAGCCCGATGGGTTTTGGCAACTTCGGCGTGCTCATTCAAAGCAAAGGGCTTACCCCAACACAAATCGCCAGACCGCTTAAGGGCCTGACGATTCCACCGATGATTTAGCTGTCTAATGGCAGAGTTGTCTAGTGGTAAAACTGCTAACAAAGACTAAAGCGGACGGAAAATGAAGGGATAGCGGAAAGCGGTATCGGGAGCTGTGACGCTGCTCAAAATCGCAAAGATAGGCAAAATGATTTGCACTAACGCCAATAGGGCAACCAAAGGCAGGCCAATAATCAGCCAAGCCGGAATGATCAGCAGAACGCTATACAGCCACATATTGAAGTGGAAATTCAGCGCTTCTTTGGCATTGTCTTTCGTTACCGGATCATCTGAAAGCAGCATAACCGCCAGCGGCACGCCAGCAGATAGCACAAGCTGACTCAAGAAAATAGAAGCGTGAGAGGCGACTGAAAGGATTTTGCGCTTATCAAAATCAGAAGTGGTTTCCATAAAATTAAGTCCTTATGATGCTCTATTTTTTGAATGACTAGCTAGCGGTTACCGGCACGATTAACAGATGCGCTGTGTTCAATAAACTTATAGTAACGACTCCATTCTCCTGAGGAAATACGGTCAAATTTCGTAAAAACCGTCAGCCTACTAAAACCTATGGTGTCTCAAGCTTCGCAGCATGTTCCCACGGACTGAACT
>QBMP01000025.1:0-946 GCA_003242115.1 Phormidesmis priestleyi | reverse complement strand
TCTACGAACCAACTCACGAAAATACTCACTGCTTTAGAATAAAGGCATCATCGTGAACGGCAGTGCTTAAGGAAAAAAGGGAAAATAAAGATGCAAATGAAGCGACTAGGCCATGTGGCCGTCTGTGTAGAAGATGTGGCTAAAGCTGCCGAGTTCTATCAAAATTTGGGCATGAAGCTAGTGTGGCAAGATAGTGACTGGGCCTATCTCAAAGCTGGCAACGATGGCCTAGCGCTCATGAGCCCTGAATACGATCAAGCAGGCCCTCACTTTGGCTTTGTATTCAGCGATCGCGCCGACATCGACACCGCCTACGAAAAGCTCAAAGCCGACGGCGTAAAAGTCGGCAAAATCCACGACCACCGGGACGGCACTGCCTCATTTTATGGCCGCGACCCTTTCGGCAACTGGTTTGAATACCTGTACGAACCCGATGATTTGTTCGACAAGAAGATCGGCAGCTTAGGCTGAGTGCTTTACGAAAACTAAGCCGTTTATCGCTGTTCCAGCCATGAAAAATGCCTGAACTAGATTTTTGCGATCCAAGTTCAGGCATCGTAAATTTCATTCAATTCTTGCTTCTCAAACAGATGGCAATGCCTTTATCTCTGCAAGCATATCAATAACCATCCTGTATGCTTCGCTGATTTCGAGTTTTCCTGTTTCAACTAGCTCCATGAGTTTTTGTGCTTCTTTTGGGGTGATCAAATCAAACTGGATAGGATCTTTCAGGAAAAGATGAAACTTATTTTTATCTTCTTTGCTAATTTTAGCTTTTCGTTCTTTTGCTTGCATCTCACGTAACTCGTCTTCCATTTGTCTGACAAGCTCGGCCTTTTTCCCTTCGGTATAAGTGCCATCAAACAAAGCTCTTTTCAATCCAAAAAAGGCACCTCCACCTAGAACAGCAGCGCCAGCGACAACCGCCAAAGGAGCAGCAGCAGTG
>QBMP01000259.1:5784-6373 GCA_003242115.1 Phormidesmis priestleyi | reverse complement strand
GCCGCCAAAACCAGCGATCGCCGCTAGCCCCACCGCTAACCCACCTACCGCCAAAGGATTTTCTAATAGAGATGGCTGCGAAGGTCGCTCCGAAGGCATCACCATTCGAGTATTTGGCTGATTTACCGTCGTGGGACGGTTTACCGTAGGATTACCTGGACTCATGCCCTGGGTCACACCCTGGCTCATCCCTTGATTGGGAAAAGATTGATCGGGATTAGCTCGGCCTACCGCCACAGTTTTCATTTGCGAAGCTGGCGGCACCGGCCTAGAAGCTCGATTGGGCATTTGGCTGGGCATTTGGCTGGGATCTAGAAAAGCCTGACCAGACTGCATATTGGCACTGTCTTCTATGCGGCCTTCTATGCGGCCAGACTGCAAGGCTTGAGTCATTTGGCTAACCGATTGGAAGCGATCGCCCGGTCGGTAGCTCAGCGCCTTATTCAGCACCGCCGCCAATTCTGGGCTCACCGTCACCTGATCCTGCCAGGTCCAAACCGCATTCACATCATCAAACAGCCCCTGCGGCTCCTTGCCTGTCAGCAGCACCACCGCCGTCACCGCCAGCGCATACAGATCGCTATTGGGA
>QBMP01000259.1:4677-5774 GCA_003242115.1 Phormidesmis priestleyi | reverse complement strand
GGGATAAGCCCGCCCCGTCTGCATCTGCTCACTTGGCGCATAGCCCGCCTTGCCCACCGTCGTCGCATGAGAAACCACCCCGTCTAGCTGCATCCGGGTCACAACTTCTTTCACTACGCCAAAATCAATCAGCACCGGCAGTCCATCCTGCTGACGCAAAATAATATTATCCGGGCTGACATCACGGTGAATAATCCCTTTCGCATGAATGTGCGCCAGCACCGGCAAAAGCTGCTGCAAAAACTGCCGCACCTCAGTTTCTGAAAAAGCCCCGCCTAGCTGCTTACGCTGCTTCAGCACCTCGTGATAGGTTGGCCCTTGCACATAGTCCTGCACCAGAAACAGCCGCTCTTCTTCTTCAAACGTTGCTCGAAACTTCGGAATCTGCGGATGACTAATCTGATACAGCACCGCCGCCTCACGCTGAAACAGCTCAGTCGCCTTATCCGAAAACCTATCTGCTCCCTGCGTCGGCACAAACTCCTTAATCGCACAGCGCTCATTAAAGCGGCCCTGATCTTCCGCCAAATAAGTTCGGCCAAATCCGCCCTGACCCAGCAGTTGAATAATGCGATAGTGGTTTTGGAGAACAGTTCCTATAGCAATAGCAGGTGGCATAAGCTCAAAATTATTTCAATTATCTATATATTAGGATGTAGGGCAATCATAGGCAGATCGCTTCAATTGCTTCAATTGCTTCATTAGTCTACTTCATGTTTTTACGGATCAATGGCCGAAAGTGCCGCCCGATCAAAAACGCCTCAGGCACAAAAAAATACTCCCGTACCAAGAGAATCTGTAAAGCTACGGATTTATCTCCCTTGATCGTCAGGGAATGATGAATTCAACTAACTACCCTTTCAATGCACAACGCATGACTTACGGCATTTCTAGCGCTTCGGAGCCCGATTCCGCTAACGACAACTTCATCCAAACGCAGCTCTCTTGCCTCCTAGAAGGACGCTCTCCGGCTCAGCGTGACCAAGATCGCGCGCGCACACTAGCTCGCCTCAACCTGCTAGCGTCCAACGCGATTCCGGTTTTTGATGAAGCCACTCAAACCGTCTCCCGGCGGCTAGCCATGCCTATCTGCATAC
>QBMP01000259.1:0-4667 GCA_003242115.1 Phormidesmis priestleyi | reverse complement strand
CAGCGGTTCAAGTCTGTAGTCGGGCTCTCTAGCTTGGGCCTCATGAACCCGCTTGCCACCGCCCGCACCATCCCTCGCACAGAATCATTCTGCACCCATGTCATCGACAGCGGCAAAATCTTTGCACTCGCAGATGCCACTGCTCATCCGGCCTTTTCGGGCAGCTTACTGGTTCAGCACTACGGCATTCAGTCTTACTTGGGCGTACCGCTAATTACCCATGAAGGCTGCTGTATTGGCACCCTTGCCATTATGGACTTGCGGCCCCACGACTTTACGCAGCAGGAAATCGCCTTTCTCGAAATCAGCGCTAGATGGTGCATCAGCGAATTTGAAAAGCAACACATTTTAGCGGCTCTAAAAGCCAAAGACTCAGCGATGTCGGCATCATCAGCTAGCAGCCTGCGTGCCAGCAGCTCACCGGAGCATCAAACTCAAACCAATAGCTCACCAGCCAACAGCTCACCTAAGCTATCTAGCAGCGGTGCTACCGTCTCCTCGCTCCTTTCCAAGATCAACCAAGTCCGCTTCGATCTGATTGTTCAGCTAACGCAAGATCTGCGAAATCCACTCACCTCCATCACGGGCATGGCCAACATGCTCAGCCGGGAAATCTATGGCCCGCTCAGCGAGAAACAACAAGAATACGCCAAAATTGTTCTCAGCAGTTCTCAGCAGCTACTGACGATGGTTGACGAGATTGTAGAAGTTGGCGATCTCGAAGAAGGCAGCTACCAGCTAGCTTTGGCCACAGTTGATATTGAAATGGTCGCACAGCAGGCACTCGCCGCTCTGAGCAACTTAGCCAAGCAGCAAGACCTTCAGCTTAAGCTCACCGTCGAACCCGGCTCTCGCCTTTGGAATTTAGACAATCGAGTCGTTAAACAACTCATTTATCATCTTGTTTTTAGCATCATCAAAATGTCTACAGCCGGGAGCACCGTTCGCCTTCACGTTTCTCGTCGAGGAGATGGGATTAGCATTGCCCTTTGGATCTCTAACCCTTGGCTAGGAGAAGACTTGCCGCAAGCTGTGATTGCTTGGGAAAAAAGCGGGTTTTCTTTAGCTATAGTCCATCAGCTAGAAGACGATTTTGCTGCTAGCGAAGTCATTACCAAAGCTGATGTTTCATCTGCAACCGAAACAATTACCCGCTCATCAAAAGACGTTTTCCAGGCTTTAGCCACCGCCCAAAAAGTAGACATTTCTCGCCAGACGCTAGGGCTATTGCTCAGCCGTCATCTTACCGAAATTCACGGCGGCACAGCCTTTGTCCAAGGATCATCAGCCAATGGCTATCGCTACATTATTACCTTGCCTTCGCTTCAGCTCTCTGTGTGAATTGCCGCACTGACTATGCGTACGGCTGACACCATATCGTGTTACCTCAATATCAAAATGTGACAATAGTTAATGCGAAAAGGCACTTTCTAGGCTAGAAAGCGCCTTTTTTTGTATTGAAGATAACTTTATCTATTTAAAGATAGATTCAGTTTGGTAACATTGCACACAAAAAATATTGTGTCAAATTTATTCTCACTTCTTTGAGGGTAGAGCATTCAGTTCGCTTCAGTAAAATCGCTGTCAGTAGAACCCGCAACCACGGTTATTAGCGTCTCAGTAAATAAACTTATGTCTATAAGTATAGCGATGGGGCATCTTAGGTTTGGTTAGGCTTTTGGCAGATTATTGTTTTTTCGTCTTCAGCGTCTGCCCATAAGTACGTTTCTTCTCAAGAGAATTGCTCTCTTGTTTTGAAAAACAATCTTTCACCTGACTCAACCTACTCTGCTTAAAAACTTAGACCCCACAGCAATGTCAAAAACGCAAACACAAAAACCCTTCCGTTGGCAGGCTTACAAGCCTCTTCTCGCTGCGGCTTTCGCAGTAGCTGGCGTTTTTCATATGGTAGGAGCTGTTGTTGCTGCCGGAACAGCTGCCGGATTACTGATCACGAACACTGCTACCGCCACCTATACAGATGGATCAGGTAATCCTCCCATCAACGCGACTTCCAACACAGTGACGATTCAAGTGGCTGAAGTGGCCGGTCTTACGGCTGTTCCGTCTGGATTTGAGGATGTGAATGGCAGCGCCATTGAAAGTACTGACGTGTTAAAGTACAGCTTTACCGTAACCAACACCGGTAACGATGCCACGGATATCTTTATTCCTGGTATCAACAACATCATTACGCAAAATTTTGATGTTTCGGGTGGCTCAATTCAGATTTTCGCTACTACCGATGGTGTGACACCCTCTGGTGCAGCCCTCGGCACTGTCCCGGCGGCAGGTGGCAATTTCTCTACCATTATTGGAACAAACGATCCCTTCGGCACAGGCAATCAAAACGTTCCGGCTAACGGTCGTTTCATTGTTACCGTCACCGGTAACATTGCTCCTTTTCAAGCTAACGGCACTACTCCAGTCACCGCCGGTAATCCCATTGGCGTTACCCTGGGTAACACGCCACCTAATGACAACACAGCCGCTACTCAAAACCAAGCCTTTGGTGCTAATGCTCTCAGTGACCTGTACACGATAGACATTGGCCCCCTTGCTAGCAATGGTGTTCGTGAAGCTAGCGCCTCAGATAGTAAGCCATTTGCAGCTTCTAACAAGCCATTGGCACTTGCCACTGTACTAAAAACATCATCAGTGGTGGGCAACGCCCCTAGCATCTCCACAGATGACCAAATTACTTATACCTTAGGGCTTCGAGTTGAAAACACCGTTCCAGCCGGGAATATCTTCCTCGTAGCGCCCTTAGAAGGGACAGAGATTCGGCTAAATGGCGGTTTGGCAACCCGCATTTTGGTCTCTGATGCTATCCCAGTCGGTACGACGCTGCAATCTGTTGTTACCCCCCCCCCCGCATCGGGATGGACACCTGTTTACGCGACAACCGCAGGTACCGATCCTAAGGGAACAACGCTGTGGACAACAACCGCGCCGACTAACCTTGCTACCGTGCAAAGAGTTGGTTTTATTCACAACGGCCCCTTGCCACCGGGCTACGCTTCCACCGCTGATCTCCGTTTTACGGTAGTGACTAGCCTCTTGCCTCCAGCGGGTGGCACTGTCAACAACATTGCTCAGGTATTTGGTGAATCTGTTGGTGATACTACCAATCAGGTAATCTACGACGAATCAGGTGACCAAAACCCTAACAACTTTGATGGCATTACGCCACCAGATAGCAGCGGTTCTGACTATCCTACCGCAGGAAAACCGGGGATTGCAAACCCTGGCACAGATGAAGTTGACACTGCTGGTAACAACTCCGGTACTGGCCCCAATGGTGAAGTTAACCAAGTTAATATCATTCCGCCTAACGACGATATCCTTAATGGTCCTGACGGCCAACCCAGCGCTAGCGGCCCAACCGACTCCAACGATGATTTCACGAATAAGTCAACGGCTGTGCCTACGGGTATTCGCTCAGATCGGCTAGAGTCTTCCCTAGGGCCTACCTTTACACCTTTACCGGCTGAGATCTTTGACCCAGGTTTGGTGAGATTTAACAATACCTTACAGAACCCGGCAGCCACTGGATTCTTGGCTAATGTGACGCTTCAGCCACTGCCACCGCAGGGTGCGGTTAGTGCTGAATCTGCTGACGGTAATGCTACGACAGGTCAGTACGGCACCAACGCTGAGATCCCCGATAACACTATTGTCACGATTAAGCGAGGGACGACTCAAACAGCTTCATACTCCTATACGGTGGCGGGTGGATTTATCTTTGCGCCGGATCCTGTCACTGGCGCTGCTACCACCGCGCATATCAATGTGGGTGATATCACGGCAGGTGGAACTATTAACTACACGGTAGATGTCGATTTACCCACAAGTGTGGCGTTAAAGAAAGTGAACATCCCGATCATTGCCTTTACAGATACAGCAGCCCCTGGCTTTACAGGCGAGACTACTAACAACATCACGATTAATCGCCTCTACACTGGCTTTATGAAACTCGTCAAGGATGCCCGCATCCTGAGAGCCGATGGGACTCAGCGACTGCCTAACGCTGTCGGCCCAACGTTCCAATCTGAATTCACATCAGGCTCTGAAGACATTGCACCGGGTGAGTTCATTGAGTACAGGATTCGCTACGAGAATATTTCAACCCCGACTGCTGGGGCAGGGAATGTTGTTCTTAATGCTATTAATTTTGAGATAGTAGAGAACGGTACTACGGGCGGCAATACTTGGGCTACCAGGACGGCTCACCGCCAAAACACCGTGTTCAAAGCGGGAACTACCATGCAGTTCATTGATTTGACTGGCCCTACGGTTACATCTGACCCGGTGAATGGGACTAAAGTTGATAGCTATGTGAATACAGTTGGCACTGTCATTCCGGGCGCAACTAATGGCGGTTCTCTCCTATTCCGTCGCCAGGTTAACTAAAGTTTGTCAGGCTGAGGCACTCTCTTATCAAGTCTTTCCTCAGCCCAAGCTCGCTCGATTAGTTTGTTCAAAGTTGTTTGTTCAAAATTGTTTGTAAATCTCCATAGGTTTGATAAGTATGAAACGCAAGTTTTTGTTTGGTTTTGGGTTCGCAGCGCTGGTAGCAGTAGCGCCTTTGGCTGTGACGACACCGGTATTTGCAAATTTGCAAGAAGCAGGGACGACGATTGTACAAAAGCTGCTCCAGCCTGAAG
>QBMP01000258.1:5880-6378 GCA_003242115.1 Phormidesmis priestleyi | reverse complement strand
TTAAAGCCTGAATAGCTTTTCTGGCTACTACTCTCGCTTTTCTGTCCGGACTATTGTTAAAGAATGCAGCCCGTAGAGATACAGATTTCGGATGGACAGTTCAGTAAGCTAAAAACCATCTTCGGCAAAGATATGACTGCCGATTTTGCCAATGCTGCATTTGAAGAGTGGATTGCATGGCTAGATGGTTCGCGAAGAGTTATGTCAACGACTGAATTGGAAACAGAACGCATTTACATTATTTATCAAAATATTTTGACTGATTCTATTCCTTCTGCTGGAAGTATAGGGGAAATTTTTAATCTTCCCCTTGGCAGGTCGCAGTATGTAGTTCGGAACCTTAAATACAAATATCCAAAGTTTTTTCGAGAGAGAAAGATTTCTCTAATAATTCAAGTCCTAGAGGCTGGTAAATGGTCTGGCGACAAAAAAACGTGCAATATCGAAATAAGCATTGAATGTCGAGAGCTATTAGATAAAACAATAAAAGGGCTGAAA
>QBMP01000258.1:4243-5870 GCA_003242115.1 Phormidesmis priestleyi | reverse complement strand
TGAAAGCTGATGGCAAAATCAATTCCGAAGTTCGAGGAAACGTAGTTTTTGATAGTATTCGTTACGAGCTAGGCAGAGGGCATTATGAAAAACTGCTAGCGGAATTCAAAAATATGCGGAATCAGTAAGGAATGAGGTTATGGATAATGCACTTGCAGTAGTGGGATTTTACTTTACTTTACTTTAATTGGTTTTATAAGTGGTTTATTTTTTACAAGGCTTGACAGTTGGCATGGTACTGTCCGAGAGTTTGAAGGTTCATTGCAGTCTCTATCAAAGAGAGAAGATTATGAGAGCGCTGAATCCAAAAAAAATGGTTTGAAGGCAAGTGCGCCTACTGGAAGTTTCATTGCCGTTGGAGTTCTAACAACAATGTTGGCTTTTCTCTCACTACTAATACCTATTGAAAATACCGCATTAGACCCAAATGTTTACCTTAGAATCCCACTCATAATTACAGTCTTATCCTACTGGGGGGGAGGTTGTCTCTTGCTCCGCAAAGGTAAGTTGGTTCTGCATCAAGCAAGTACTAAAATTGACGCTGGTATTACGGGCTAGCGATTTAAATGCAGCGGATGATCAGAAGGTTTTGATGCCAAGTTCGAGGTTATTTGCCGCCGCTGGTTTGAGCCGTTATGCTGGTGACTATTGCCAGTATTAGGCAGGTTGGCTATGCTAGGGGCACACCTAGATTGGTACGCTTTTATGAGCAATCAGCAGACTGTGTTAACGGCCTTGGGCTGTGCGGGTTCTTTAGCTGTGATGCTGGCGATCAGTAGTCCGACGATCGCCAGCTCAGTCACGGCAAATTCAGTCACGGTTCCTGACGCTTCTTTAGATTACAGCTTGCCTGCTTTGGTTCAAAATGAATCTAACCCAATCACAGACGCGCTGGGCTGTACTTGTGCAGTTTGCACAGGCGGGGTGCAGCGGCCTATTTTTTAGCGGCCCATTGTTGAAGTCTAATTGAGAAATCAAAAACTCCTTCAGGCAATATCTTTGGCAGAAGCTCTCTCAACCAACAATTGGGAGAGCTTTTTGTTAGCAAAAGCTCTTTTTGACGGCTTTGTTGCGTAAAGGAAACTCGAAATGACGCGATCGCTGAGTTTTTTCGATACCGCGTCGAGAGTAGACATTCTCATTTTCTGGGGAAGATTAGCGCTGGCCAAGACAGCCCCGTGAAGAAGTCCCTCGGTGAGTCCGCTTACTCTTGATAGGTTGGCTCTAGTGAGATTGGCTTGTGTTAAATTGGCCTGCGCAAGGCAGCACTGTTGCAAATTGGCCAATATCAAAAAGGCATTCGTCAAATTCGCCTGAGTGAGATCGGCCTGGTTCAACTGTGCCAAAATTAAAAAGGCTCCGGTAAAATCAGCCCGTCTCAAGTTGGCCCCCCTGAAGTCAACGCCCATAAGCGACGCGCCTCTGAGATCAGCGCAGCTAAGGTCAATATCGCGCAGGCACTGATCGCGTAAGAAAATACCCTTGAGCTTAATGCCACGGAAATCTCGCTCGCCGAGTCGATATTGTTGTAAAAGTTCTTCTGCGGTCATGTAGGTGCCCATATTTTATGTCACCAGAGCGTAGCAGAATCTCTTTAAAGGCAACATCCGCCGGGGGGGCATCAGCG
>QBMP01000258.1:3637-4233 GCA_003242115.1 Phormidesmis priestleyi | reverse complement strand
CAGCGTAAGTGCTTTTTGTTATGTCAGTGATTGCTTTAGATGTCAGGTGAGCTTTTAGATGAACGATTGCGCTTTTGATTTGTTTTTTGATGATTGCGGGTCAAAATTCCCTGACTAGGGCTAAACAACAAAGCCAATAGAAAGCAGGTGAATAGGGTGAGTGCGATCGCTGGCCCAGAAGGTGTATTGAGATAGTAGCTAATGTACATCCCTACGATGCAGGAAAACACGCCGAACCCTGCGCCTAGCACCATCATCCAGTGCAGCTCTTTGGTCAGCAAGTAAGCCGCCGCCGCCGGACTCACCATCAGTGCCACCACCAAAATTACCCCCACCGTTTTAATGCTGGCAACAATCGTCAGCGTAATTGCGGCCATCAGTCCAAAATTAATCACGCCCACTGGCAGGCCCATCGCTTCTGCACCTAGCCGATCAAAAGTAAAGAACAACAGCTCTTTGTAAAATACCTTGACACCGAGCAAAACGCCGAGGGTAATGAGCCCAATTTCTCGCACATCGGCGGGGGGGATGCTAAGAATGTCGCCAAAAAGTAGATCTTCAAGATCTAGACGACTGCGCAGTGCGGTGAGCAGGGC
>QBMP01000258.1:0-3485 GCA_003242115.1 Phormidesmis priestleyi | reverse complement strand
CACCTAATGAGAAAAAGCTAGAAAAGGTAATCGCCATCGCCGTATCGACCTTGACCTTTGACTGTGCGCGTATCCAGGAGGTGACAAAGGTGCTGAACATGCCAGAGATGAAGGCTCCGGTGAGCAAAGGTAGACTGAGGAAATTTGCGATCGCCAACCCCGGCAACACCGCATGAGCCACCACATCGCCCAATAGCGCCATCCGCTGCACAATCAAGTAGGTGCCTATAATTGGGCACAAAATGCCAATCAGGACACCCGCCATCAGAGCCTGACGCATAAACTCGTAGTTAAAGGGATCCAACAGCCAATTCATAGCAAATTAATAATGATGGCTAGTGCCAGAATAAAGCCCAGTTAGTCCGATCTTGAGGCGATCGCACAAAATCCTTTCAGACAGCAGAGCGCTACATAGCTCACCTGTGTAAATTTCTAACCAGGCATGAGGAAAGGTTTTGAATACTAAGCGATCGCCCGGAAAAATGACTCTCTCAAAATAATCGCAGGGAATATTTTCAATCCGCGCGACTTGAATGTGGCGAGTGTCATTATGATAACGGCACCAAACTTTCTGGGCTTCTATTTGGGCTTCTGCATTAGGCAATCGGTTCAAGGCTTGGATCATAGCTAAAGCCTCCTCAATCCTTTAGAGAATTATTGGCAGGGCAGGTTATTTAGTCCTTGAGAGGCACTTCATGAATGCTATTCGCAGCACTAGGTAAAATGATAACGATTATCATTCTTGCACACTATAGGGAATAAAGCTCTATGTGTAGCGGTATTTTTTATAGCGATGTTCAATTGATCCAGTGCGTTAGAGAAACCAAGGGTTTTGAGTATTCTAGCGGCCAGCCGTCACTGCACTTCACCGATGGGCTCAAAGTACGCCGTTAGAAACTCTGATAGTTGCAAAGGGCACTTCTTGAGATAAGATATTCAAGAATGATAATCATTATCAAATTATGGCCCCATGCGTAAACCACTTCGCCTCCTTTCAAAACTAACTGCACTTTCATTTGCGCTGACTGTCGTGAGCTGCGCCCAGACCGAAGGTAACCAAGCCCAAGATCCAGGTAGTCAACCGCAGGCTGAGGCTCCCTCCGAAGGAAAGCCCCAGGTTGTTGCATCCTATAGCGTGCTCTGCGACTTAACTGAGCAAATTGCCCAGACCACCGTAGATTTGACCTGCCTGATTGGTGCAGGTCGAGACCCTCATGTGTACAGCGCCACCCCTGCGGATCGCCGGTCGATTGAAGAGGCTGACCTGGTTTTGTATGGTGGCTATGAGTTTGAGCCTGAAATTATTAAAATGGTGGAAGCAACGGACACCGCTGTGCCCAAAGTGGCTGTTTCAGAAGTCGCTGTGCCAGAACCACTGTTAGGCGAGCATCACGATGAAGAACATGTTGAAGGTGAAGAACATGCTGAAGGTGAAATGGAGCCAGATCCTCACGTTTGGCACGATGCTGAAAATGGTGTAGCGATGGTGAAAGAGATTCAGCGGCAGCTCAGCGAAGTCTCTCCGAATAATGCCGCACTATATGAGACCAACGCCGAAGCCCTGATTGCCCAACTAGAACAGCTCGACACCTGGATTCAGAGTCAGGTTGACACGGTGCCTGCCTCTGGGCGCACGCTGATTAGCACCCACGATGCGCTAGGCTACTATGCCAACGCTTATGGTCTTGAGATTGAAGCCGCGCTCGACAGCTTTAGCACCGAAGCACGGCCTTCAGCAGAAAGTATTAAAGGGTTAGCAGCGGTTGTAGAAGAGAAGGGCGTATCGAGCATTTTTGTGGAATCTACTAGCAATCCGGGCTTGATTGAAACGGTTTCTAGAGAGACTGATATTGCGGTCTCGGAAGATCCGATTTATGCCGATGGACTAGGCGACGCTGAAACGCCAGCCGCAAGCTATCAGGGGATGCTAATGAGCAATACCTGCACTATCGTCACAGGCTTAGGCGGCACCTGTGATCAGGCGGCAGCTCAGGCGTTGTTACCCAATCAGTAGTATCGAGTTCCTGGCTACTGCACCAGGTTACGTCTGACCCTTATAATTGCTTAGCCATGAACGAGTTCAGCCATGATCCACGCGCCAGTTTGGGTGCAGGCTGCTGTGCTGGGGTTAAGCTATCTGACCCTGGGCCTCGGCTATGTGCCCGGTTTACGGATGAACCGGGCCACGATTGCCCTGGTGAGTGCAGCGGTGCTGGTTTTCTTAGGCACCCTCAGTTTAGACGAGGCATGGCAGGCGATTGATGCCGATACCATCGTGTTTTTGCTGAGCATGATGGTGGTGAATGCATACCTGTCTTGCGCTGGTTTTTTTAAGCTAGCTTTGTTGTATCTGCTGCGATTGACGCGCAGTCCTTTAGGGTTATTGGGGCTGTTGACGGTGGGTACTGGGATACTGTCGGCTTTTTTCTTGAATGACACACTGGCCTTGGTGAGCACGCCCCTGACGTTGCAGTTGACGCGATCGCTCAAGCTGAATCCGGTGCCTTATTTGCTGGCGATCGCCGGAGCGACCAATATCGGGTCTTTGGCTACCCTTAGCGGCAACCCTCAGAATATTTTGGTGGGGTCATTTTCGGGCATCGGCTATAGCGAGTTTGCCCAGGCGCTGGCCCCGGTTGCTGTCGTTGGCTTGATGTTCCAAGTAGGGTTGCTGTGGCTGCTATACCCTGAGGTGCGATCGCTTAAACCTTGTCCACCGCCGCCAACCTCTCGATTGCGAATCTACCGTCCAGTGCTTGTCAAAACACTGATAGTCACAACTTTACTACTCATGGCGTTTGTGGTTGGGCTACCCCTAGCCGAATCAGCGTTTTTGGCAGCAGCAGCCCTATTGGTGACCCGTCGCATCAAGTCCCAGCGGGTGTTGTCGCAGGTTGATTGGTCGTTATTGGTGATGTTTTCAGGATTATTTATTCTCACCCGCTGTGTGCAGAAACTTGACCTGTTAGGCGGGGTCGCTAACTGGGTGACGCATCCGGCAGGGTTATTAGCGGTGACGGCGATCGCATCGAATCTGATTTCCAATGTGCCAGCGGTGCTACTGTTGCAGGCGTTGATTCCGTCAGAGGCCACTCAAAGCTGGTTATTGCTGGCAGCGGCGGCAACCCTAGCCGGAAATCTGACGCTATTTGGGTCAGTCGCGAACCTAATCATGGTAGAAGCCGCAGCGGCTGAAGGTTACCGTCTGTCTTTCTGGCAACACCTGCGGTTTGGTTTACCGCTGACATTGATGACCCTAGCTTTGGCCTACGGCTGGATAGTGAACTTAGGATAAATTGATACTGTTGAGGGCGGCAGGGTTGAGCTGTCGTTGAGCGATCTGCCACTTCTCAACGGAGAAAGCCTTTGCCGCGATCGCTCTGCGCCCAAATCAGCCATTCTCCTTGCTGCCCGCCTGCTGCGAGTAAGTTGCCCTGAGGGTTCCAGGCCAAGGCCGAAAAGCCTTGAGCCACACCGTCTAATAT
>QBMP01000257.1:5431-6414 GCA_003242115.1 Phormidesmis priestleyi | reverse complement strand
AATCAATCAGTGGTCAATCTATTTTTTGGCACAGCGTTAATCAGGCAAATTTCCGGATGCTGCGTCCAATATTTTAAATTTGGGAAGCGAGTCGGAAGTGGCGACTGAATGTCTTGTAGCGACTGCGATTTGGTCTGTCCTAAGGGGAATTACAGAGAAAAAGGCTTTCTTCATAACGAGTAATTGAAAAAACCTTTTTCAATAAGAAATTCTTATCTAAAAAGCCCTTTTTTTCTCAAAAACAAACCGGATTTTGAGAAAAACTTGTGAGGGCTATGAGATTTCTAAATATGTTGGCCCAATACGTTAGTCAAATAGGTTGGTGACGAGTTGAGGCATTATGGCCCAATTTGTCTAATCGCTTCAAATAGACCGACGGCAGCGCTGACGGAAAGGTTAAGGCTGCGGACATGCCCTTTGTCCATTGGGATAGTGACGACAGAGTTGCAGTGCTGAAGGGTTTCAGCGCTTAGCCCTTGGCTTTCTTTACCAAAAAGGAGCCAGTCGTCACTTTGGTAGGCAATTTCGGTATAGCGGCAACGGCCCTTTGCACTAAAGCCAATCAGCCGTCCGCCTGCTGTCTGTGCCTGCTGCCAAAAATCTTCTAACGATTCGTGCAGGTGCAGGTCTACATATGGCCAGTAGTCGAGGCCCGCGCGCTTGAGGTATTTGTCGCTGAGATCGAAGCCGAGCGGCTGAACTAAGTGCAGTGGCGTGCCAGTAGCAGCGCAGGTGCGGGCAATATTGCCAGTGTTAGGTGGAATTTCGGGATGAACGAGAACAATCTGGGGCATGGGGCCGTCAAAAACGTGGTCGTGAAAAGGCAAGTATTGGAAGGTATCTACAGTTTGCTGGGCAGTTTGCTGGGCGGTTTGCTGGGCGGTTTGCTGGGCGGTTTGCTAGGCGGCGACAGGTTGGCAAATATCTTCAGCTAGCATCGCTTCTTGCTGATCCATTTGAGCGATCGCCTGTTGAATTACGTC
>QBMP01000257.1:3442-5421 GCA_003242115.1 Phormidesmis priestleyi | reverse complement strand
GGCTTGCGCTAGCCACTGCTGGGCCTGATTGCCGTCGCGTAAGATTTGTTTGATGGGGGTGAGGAAGCAACCAATGCCAGATTGGTGAGCAAAGGGATGAACTTCGTCGTAAAGCTGGCGAACCCAGTCATGGGCGGTGATAGATTTACCGCTTTGCCAGTGAGTGAGTTCGGCATCCAGGCTGCTTTTGGCAACGGCCTGTTCGTTTTGAAGGGCGATCGCTAGCAAGTCTTCACTGCGGTTATGGGCGCTAATTTGGCTGCTTTGCAGCGGATCGAGTTCTGGGTGAGCGATTAGCTGCTGCATTCGCGATTCCAATAGAGCGGTCACGGCCAGTAAATGCAGCGGGTCAGTGACCAGATCGCAAATGCGTAGCTCTAGGCGATTGAGATTGTAGGGGCGGCGATCGCCGTTAGGCCGCACCGAACTCCACAAATGACGCACGCTTTGCATGGTGCCTGCGGCTAGCTGCGCTTCTACCCAGCGAATATGATGCAGATGGCTTTCAAACAGGGGCACATGGTCGGGCGTTTGCGGAAAAAGATGCCAGCGGGTGGAGTGAAAGCCAGTGATTTTACCGTCAAAGAAAGGCGACGAGGCCGTTAGAGCCAGATACAAAGGGGCTTCGAGGCGAACCAACCGGCAAGCGCGCATGAGCGCTTCGGGTTCGGCCATGCCGACATTGATGTGAATGCTGGCGGTGACTACATCGGTGCCGTAGGTATTTTCGATGTAGTCATGGTACGGATTTTTGGGATCTGAGCGGTGAAAGGTGTCGGCTCCGCCTAGTGGCAAGGTGCTGCCGGGAATAATGGTGTAGTCACCCAGCGATTTTAAAAAAGCTCTGAGTCTGACTCTGGGCTTAACCAGCTCACACAGCAGGTGCTCATAACGGCAAAAGGGCGCAGTGGTGTATTCCACATTGCGATTGTCAGGTTCGCGCACAAATCCATCTAGCTCTGCCACAATTTGGTCTGAAAAGCCAACGACCTCTCCGGCGGGCGTTCCGGTATACATTTCAACTTCAAAACCTTTGGATAGCAGCACGGTAGTTAGATGTCCTTAAGTGAAATTTGGCAGGTGAGATTGGTGTAGAGAGATGGCGATCGCAAATTCAACCGGTGTTAAGGCTGGCCCTGGCACTTTTTTAGCCTTTTTTAAGCGCGTTGCCTTAGCTTTGTATATGAGGCGACAGCCAGACAATCTTCTCCTTATATATAAGGAGGTAAAAAAAACGAAAACGTACTAGAAAAGCTAATTAAGTCTGTGTACGCAACTACGTTTTTAGACAATTCGCTGGCCGGATGGGTAGTTTATGTTTCTTTCATGTTTTTGGCATAAGGCGCTACAGCAGTATAAATTGCGGGGGTGGTTCCTTGCCTGATCTTTAGGTAGGAATGGGCGGGTAGAAATGGGTAGATAGAAATGGATAAATAGGAATGAGCCAATGGAAATTAGCGGCAACGACGCTCAGCTTGCCTCGACAGCATCGGCAGCAAGCGGGTGTAAAAACTAAGCGCCCAAGCAAAAATGCCTGAGCGCTTTAAGAAAGCTGATTAAGCCTGCTATTGTATGCGGATGAAAGGACTTGAACCTTCACGTCACGAGGACACTAGAACCTAAATCTAGCGCGTCTACCAATTCCGCCACATCCGCATTGGCTTCTAATAGTATCAATAAACGCGGAATAGATGTGAGCTTTTCTTTAAAGTATTGTCGGGGTACTAACGGCTACTCTAAACGACGCAAGCCGATGACCACATAGAAAGCCTATGATAGAAAGACTTAAAACTTTGCTATGGCTAAGTGGTGGTTGACAAAGTTTGGTGGACGAAATTGGCTAAAAAATTACGGTTATCCGCTGCTGCAACCAGTGTGATCAGTGATACAGCCAGTGGTATAGATAGATCTCAGATGAGGGGAGACCGATTGGATGGGTAAGGTAGTTGGCATAGACCTCGGTACGACCAATTCTGTAG
>QBMP01000257.1:1514-3432 GCA_003242115.1 Phormidesmis priestleyi | reverse complement strand
TTCTGTAGTGGCCGTGATGGAAGGCGGTAAGCCCGTCGTGATTGCCAATGCTGAAGGAATGCGAACAACGCCGTCAGTCGTCGCTTTTAGTAAAGAAGGCGAAAAGCTGATTGGCGATGCGGCCCGTCGGCAGTCGGTGCTGAATCCTCAAAACACGTTTTATGCCATCAAGCGCTTTGTCGGCCGTAAATATGACGAGCTATCGCCTGATTCTAAGCGGGTGCCTTATACGGTGCGGCGCGGTGAGTCAGGCAATGTCAGGATTCGCAGCGCTCGGCTCGATAAAGACTTTGCGCCTGAAGAAATTTCGGCGATGATTTTGCGCAAGCTAGCTGAAGAAGCGGCGCAGTATTTGGGTCAGCCGGTAACCGGCGCAGTGATTACGGTGCCTGCTTATTTTAACGATGCGCAGCGGCAGGCAACGCGCGATGCGGGGCGAATTGCGGGCCTCGAAGTCAAGCGGATTATCAATGAGCCGACGGCAGCGTCTTTGGCTTACGGGCTAGATCAGCAGTACAACCAAACGATTTTGGTGTTTGATCTGGGCGGTGGCACCTTTGATGTGTCGGTGCTTGATGTGGGCGA
Source organism: Phormidesmis priestleyi (assembly GCA_003242115.1). Taxonomy (GTDB): domain Bacteria; phylum Cyanobacteriota; class Cyanobacteriia; order Phormidesmidales; family Phormidesmidaceae; genus Phormidesmis; species Phormidesmis priestleyi_A. The sequence goes on along the minus strand of QBMP01000257.1, from coordinate 2,847 downwards.
TGGCGTGTTTGAGGTGCGCTCGACCAGTGGTGATACGCAGCTCGGTGGGCTGAACTTTGACGAGCGCATTGTCGATTGGCTAGCGGAAGATTTTTTGACCAAAGAAGGGGTGGATTTGCGGCGCGATCGCCAATCTCTCCAGCGCTTAGGTGAAGCCGCTGAAAAGGCCAAAATTGAGCTGTCTGGAGTGCCCGTGGCCGCAATTAATCTGCCCTTTATCACCGCGACCGCAGAAGGGCCGAAGCATATTGAGACAAAGCTAGAGCGATCGCAGTTTGAAGAACTCTGCACCGATTTGGTCAGCCGACTGCGCGGCCCACTAAAGCAAGCTTTGGCCGATGCCAATGTCACCCCTAGCCAGGTCGATGAGGTGGTTTTGGTCGGTGGCGCTAGCCGAATGCCGATGGTGCAAGATCTGGTGCGCTCGGTGATGAACCGTGAACCTAACCGGAATGTCAACCCGGATGAAGTGGTCGCCGTCGGTGCAGCGATTCAGGCCGGGATTTTGACCCAAGAGGTTAAAGACATTCTGCTGCTAGATGTGTCGCCTTTATCCCTTGGTGTTGAAACCATTGGCGGGGTGATGAAAAAGCTTATCCCTCGCAACACAACCATTCCGGTGCGCCGCTCAGATACGTTTTCTACTTCTGAAAATAATCAGACCGTCGTGGAAGTGCACATTTTGCAGGGTGAGCGCGAAATGGCTCAAGACAATAAGTCTTTGGGTCGCTTTAAGCTAATGGGCATTCCGCCTGCGCCGCGTGGCATTCCACAGGTGCAGGTTTCGTTTGACATTGATGCCAATGGGATTTTGCAAGTGTCGGCGCTGGATAAAACCACGGGGCGGCAGCAGAGCATTACGGTGCAAGAAGCGTCGAATTTGTCTGAAGCGGATATTCAGGAGATGATTCGAGCGGCGGAAGAGAATGCGGCGACGGATCGCCTGCAAAGAGAGCGGATTGAAAAACGCAATCGAGCTGAAGCACTGACGTTCAAATCTGAGCGGGTGCTGCGAGAGGTGGCAATTGACTTTGGAATGCAGTTTGGGCGCGATCGCCGTCGCCGGATTGAAGGACTCGTGCAGCAGTTGCGCGCGGCGCTAGAGCAGGCCGATGAGCGCAGCATTGATGTTACTCAGTCCGATTTGCAAAACGAGGTCTATGAACTGAATCGCGAAGCCTATCTATACGACTTAGATGAAGAAGGCAGCGGCATTTTAGGCCAAATTGGCAGCACCCTCAAGCGAGCCTTTGCCGGAGAAGATGATGACGAGTATTACCGCAATGGCGGCTATGGCAGTAGCGGCTATGAAAATGGCGGGTTTGAAAAAGGG
>QBMP01000257.1:0-1504 GCA_003242115.1 Phormidesmis priestleyi | reverse complement strand
CTATCAGCCCAATAGCTATGCTAATCAAGCACAGTGGGATGCGCCTAGCTGGAATCGCGGCGGCACTAACCAAAACAGCAGTTGGGATGATTGGGGTGACGACTGGGAAAAGCCGCGCAACGCGCCGCCGCCGAATCTCCCGGCTAGTCCTGGTTATGACCAAAGCCCAAGCTATGGATCAGATGTTTACGGTCGAGACAATGCTGGCCGAGACAGCTATAGCCCCGATCAAGGTTACCGCCCCGACGATCAGCAGTACAGTCGCGATCAGCTTTATGATCGCAGCTACAGCCAAGGGCAAGATCAGGGGTATCGTCAGCAGCGCGATCGCCCTGATAATTACAGCTCGGATAGCTACAGCCAAGACAATTACAGCCAAAGCAATAACGGCCAAGATAGCTACAGCAGCCAGGACAGCTATGGACGAGATAGCTATAGCCAAAACAGCTACCCGCAAGACGGCGCTGGGCAAAGACCCTATTCTCAAGACCCAGGCCGCGAGGCTTACGACCAAGACCGTTATGGTTCGGATCAGTACGCCAAAAACGACTATCCGCAAGACCGACCGGCATACCCGCAAGACAGCCGCTATCCACAGGACAACCGCTATCCGCAAGATGATTACTCAAAAGGCGGCTATCCGCAAGATAGCGATTCTCAAGATGGCTACTCGCAAGATAGCTATTCTCAAGGTGGCTATTCAAAAAACGACTATCCGCCCAATGACTATCCGCCCAATGACTATCCCCAAGATAGCGATCGCCCCTCTAGCTATCCACCCTCTAGCTATCCCCAAGGTGGTTCTCCTCAAGAAGGCTACCGCAAAGGCCGCAATAGCGCTGATGCATCAGGTCGCTCTAGATCTCAAAAAGACAATGGGAACAATGAGGACGATTGGTTTTAGGGCGGAAACCTTCCCTAGACTTGGGTAACCAAGTTGAGCAATCTTTGAACTAACTCTGAATTAATGGTTCGCGCTACGACACGCTTTCATGCAAAATTTTCGAGATTACTACGAAATTCTTGGAATTTCTAAAGAGGCGGTTGCCGATGAAATCAAGCGGGCTTACAGGGCTCTCGCCAGAAAGTATCACCCAGATTTAAATCCGGGTGATAAAGATGCTGAGGAAAAATTTAAGCTGATTGGCGAGGCCTATGATGTGCTCTCAGATGCCGATAAAAAATCGCAGTACGAAGAATACAGCCGCTATTGGAATCAAAAAGGCTTTCTGGAGGGTAGTCGGAGTAGCAGTCGGAGCAGTAATCGGAGTAAGCGCGGTAGCCGTGCCTCGAAAGCAGAGGCTGAATATAGCGGGTTTGAAGACTTTGATAATTTTGTTGAGCAGCTCTTAAAACGGCACCAAGCGGGTGAACCTGAGATGTGGCAAGCACCACCTGAACCGGCCGCGCGCACTCGCACTGCTTCAACGACAGAACGAATTAATCCCGAACGGCGCGATCGCGCCAAAAGCCCTCAATCCTCAAGCAGCCCTCAATCCTCAGC
>QBMP01000256.1:5924-6421 GCA_003242115.1 Phormidesmis priestleyi | reverse complement strand
AGGTACCTGCTTGCCCGTAGCGATCGCCGAACTCGATGAAGATATCGAGGGCTTGTTGGTAGTGCGCCCTGGCCTGCTCGTACTCTCTGAGTTCCTGCGCGACAATGCCCAATTGATGATAGGTGCTCGCTTGGCTGTAGCGATCGCCGAACTCGATGAAGATATCGAGGGCTTGTTGATAGCGTGCCCTGGCCTGCTCGTACTCTCTGATTTCCTGCGCGACGCTGCCCAACTGATGGTAAGTGTCTGCTTGTTCGTAGCGATCGCCGAACTCAATGAAGATATCGAGGGCTTGTTGGTAGTGCGCCCTGGCCTGCTCGTACTCTCGCAGTTCCTGCGCGACAATGCCCAAGTTATGGTAGACGGTTGCTTGGCTGAAGCGATCGCCAAACTCGATTTTGATATCGAGGGCTTGTTGGTAGTGTGCCCTGGCCTGCTCGTACTCTCTGAGTTCCTGCGCGACAATGCCTAACTGATGGTAGACGGTTGCTTGGCTG
>QBMP01000256.1:319-5914 GCA_003242115.1 Phormidesmis priestleyi | reverse complement strand
ACTAAGTTTGGGCGGAGTGCAACTGAGTTTGGGCGGGGTGCAACTAAGTTCGGGAGAAGCTCTGGCAGGTGGGTACTTGGGTAAACTTCCCGGCAAAGGGCGCTTTCCTAAGTCCTTTAGCCAATTGCCCTGATTAAACGAACGGCTAGGCAGATTCGCCGAACTGCTTGAATAGCTGAGTGACTTCTTCGACGGTTGAGTTTAGACACTGGGCGACTTCGGTTAGTAGGCTGGCGTCTTGGGTGGCTTGATGGATGCGTGATAGGTTCTGAAAGGTTATCTCTGTGCTATGCGTGTCGTTGAACTCAACAAAGATTTTCAACGCCTGAATCAAGTGCTGCTGGGCTTGGGCGTAATCCTCTTGAGCTTCTGCTAGTAAACCTAGCTGACCGTAGGTGCTCGCTTGGCTGTAGCGATCGCCGAACTCGATTTTGATATCGAGGGCTTGTTGGTAGTACGCCCTGGCCTGCTCGAACTCTCTGAGTTCCTGCGCCACGATGCCCAAGTTATGGTAGGTGCTCGCTTGGCTGTAGCGGTCATCATGCGCTTCATCCAAAGTCAAGCTTTGCTGATAAAAAGCCCTTGCCTCCTCAAACTGTCGTTGTGCTAACGCCACATCACCCAAGTCTGAAAGCAGCCGTGAGGCATTGGTAGATGATTCCAGCGATCGCGCTTCAGCCAGAGCAAGTTTGTAGGTACTCACCGCTGCCTCAAACTGCCGCGTTTGCTGATAGGCGTTACCCAACTTACGTCTGAGGCTTTGTCGCAAGGCTGCATCCGGCTGAGCCTCCAACACCTTTAATCCTTCCAGCAAATAATCCCTTGCCTTCTCCGGTCGCTGCTGAGTCAGATAAGCAGACCCCAGCTTGTAATAAATCTCGCTACACAGCAACACATCCTTCGGCGTAATCTGCTTTCCAGAAGGATTGACTTCCATCAACAGTCCTTTAAGCTGATCGATTTGCGCCTGATTGTCGCTCGAAGCAATCCGCGACGAAGGTTGCTCAAAGCTCTCTGCCTTCAGCTTCTCCACCGTCTGCACCGCAGTCTTAAATCGAAACAGCCCCGAACTCCAGGCCCAAAAATCCGGTGCGTACCGACTCACCCGCGTAATCGCGTAGTCTGGCAATACAAACAGCAGCGGATGCGGCACGCTCTGGCGATACGCATCGCGAATAAAGTTCAAATCTTGCAGCACAGGCGGATAGGCCCCCACGCCATCGGTGCCAATTGTCGCCTCTAGTCCCTGCACCACCAGCACCAGCTTCCGATCGGTTTTAACGTTTTTAAGCCGCTGCACAATGGCATCCTTTAGCCGTCGCAAGTCTTGCTCCTGCGAAAAGTTCATCACCTCCAAACGACTATCCGTATCCGCCAGGGCCGTTCGCAGCGCTCCGATTAAAAGCGCCTTATTCGGCTCCTGATTCACCTCAATAAATCCAATCGTCAACCCTTCGGCAAAATCAATAAACGTCAGCAGCTCTGCAAACTCCTGCCGATTCTGTTCTAAAAACAGACGAGTATCCGGCTGAGCCGCTTGCCCCACCCTCTCAACTCGAACATCAGCAGCCTCAGGCTCAGCCATCTTGCTTCAACAACGCCTGCAAAGCCGCCTTAAACAACTCACTTTGCAACACCGCCGGATTCGGATAGTTCCACCGATCCAGCCCGTTGTACTCCAGCACCGACGTGTTAAACAGCATGAGCTGTCCGGGTTCATCTTTAGTGATATTTTTAGTCATACACACCTTCGCTAGCAGCGGATAATGATCGTCCGGCACAGACCGCTCAAAGCCAAACTGCTGCTGCTTAGTTGCATACAGCACATCATCCACCTGAATTTTAGAATGCTTGCGCGTACTCGCCGTGCGGCAGGCATCCCGCATCATTTGCATGAGCTGCCGCACATGCCCGCCACTGGCCTTCACCAAATCCAACAGCTCCTGCGACGACTCAAACAGCGCCACCGCATCCACTCGCTTTTGAATAATTTGAGCCAGACAATCCGGCCCCGCCGTGTTGTAACCCAAATCGCACTGATTTCGAGCTAGCTCGTACACATTCACCATCGAAACCACATGAGGTTCCCCAAACGAGTTGGTAATGTTTTTAGGCGAGCACAGAACTGAAATCGGCACCGTATAAATAATCGTGCAGGCCAGCTCCTGCAACTGAGCCGCATAGTCAAAAAACAAATGCTCGCCCACATCTGGCGGCACCCGATCTAAATTGTCAAAAATAATCAGAAAGCCTTTTGGATAGTACTCCCTGACCTTTTGATAAGCATCGCGCAGCAGCAGGTTAGTATCCGCCTTCAGCCGAGAAATATCCTGCTGTAACGTTTGTCTAATCAGGGTTCTGCGCGTGTCGGCCCCGCGAATCTGGGCCAGCAGCTTAACCATTAGCTTGGCCAAAAAAGGAGCCTCGCCCTTCAAGCTCGCCTCAGCCTGCACATTAATCGAACTCTCAACCGTCTGCTCCGTTTCTTTGGTAACCTGCTTAAACCAGTCCTCAAAGCTTTTACGCAGCCCCACGTCAAACGCCAGCCCCATCTCTCGCAGGGCAAACTCAACCTGCTTAATCACAATCAGATAGAAGTCGGTGTACTCAGCCTTATTAATGTCCGTTTCTTCATTCGCTTCGAGGTAAATAACCTTGTAGTCCGTCTCCCACTGACGCCGAATCCGCTGAAGCTCTGTACTTTTGCCACAGCCCTGATGCCCAGTAAACAAAATAGTGCGAAAGTCGCCCGCTTCCTGAAAATCTAAAACGGTGCTGACCCCTTCAATCGCTTCTGTTTTACGAACTGGCGACAAGTCAACGTAGTAGCGCTCCAAGCCTGCACCCAAAAGCGGATCGACATCGCACAGTCGAAACGCTTCTTTTAAAGTTTTGGCGCGAAAGTCTTCCATGCAGGATTTGAGCTAATTGGCTGAGTATATAGCTAACTTACTTATACATTAGTTTTAGTCCCATTGCGCCTTGCCAATACAAAGCAAAAAGCCTAACAAGCTCAGACCTTTACAGTCTTCCTTGATAGGCTTTTTATTTCGTGTCTCAGAACATTCCCACCAATCCACTTGCCTAAAAGCCCGCTTCCTTAAAGGACTGATACGACTTCTCAGGATGATACAAATGACACTCAGTCGCAATCAACTTCATCAGCGCCCAGCTAAACTTGCGCTCGACAATATGCTCGCCCCAGTTCTCCTTGAGGTTGGCATGAACCCCTCGCAGAGAAGAAGATGGCGGCAAAGACCACGACGACAGCAATAGGTAGGGTGGCTTTAGCGCGATCGCATCCATCAAAGGCCGCGAAACCGTCCGATAGCCCACATCCTTTTCTTCATTAGGCCGCGCCGTCACCACCAGCAAATTAATTACCGCCGAAGGCTTCAGCTCAATCGGCATCACGCCTCGCTGATAGCGTTTGCGAGTAAACACCGCATCAATCGCCAGCGGCCTCGGCTGCTTCGGATCTTTCAGCGCCTCCCAGTGCAACGCCTGAAAATCGAGCGACTCCCCCTCAATCTCAATCCGCAGATTCGTCAGCCCTTCCCGACAGGCCAGCTTATAGTCGCTGTAGGCATCCGCATCGGCAAACACCTCACCGAATAGCGCCTCGCCATAGCCCTTCACGCTTGCCGCCGCCCGCCGCGCCTTCACCTGCCCATCAAACGGAAAGCGAATCCACTCTTCAAAGTAAAACTCCAGTTCCTTTTCCTGCTGTCCGCTAAAGGGATCGCTCACCGTGATGGGATATTGCGTTTGCCCATCAATGCTGACCGTAGCCGTAAAGCCCTCAGCCGTCTGCTGCCCTTCGCGGATAGTAATGATTTTCATACTTTATGTCTTGGCTTTAGCCTCCAGATTTTCCAGGCGGCTCTTGAGGTCTTTATTGGTTTTTTGGACTTCATCTAAGGCTTCGCGCAGATCGGCGATCGCCTGATCCGATCCAATCTTTTTCTGCACCTTTTGCGCCGCTTCATCGGCTCTGCGCTTTACCCGACCATCCGGGCTGTGATCAGCTAGCGTGCGCAAAATCGCCACCGCGCCCCGCACTTCCATTTCAGAGAGTGCGCCAACTGTCGCGACCTGAGTGAGGAAAAAAGATTCTCTCGCCAAAGCTTCTAAGCGTTCCAGAATGCGCTCAACGGCAGCTTTTTCTTGGCCGGTAGAAATCGTGCCCAAAGCGCGAATGGCGGCTAGGCGCAACGCTTGGGGCACGCCGAGTTCGGTGTAGGGCAGCAGCAAATCTAAGGCGGCAGTGGAAGATTTGAACTGGCTCAGGCCAGAAATTGCCCCGCTGCGCACGACTTCATTCCAGCCTGCGCGCTCTTTGAGTACGCTGTCGAGTACTTTGAGGGTTTTCTTTTCTTTGTCTTTGCCCTCTAGTTTGGCAGTGCCGACTTTGGAGAGCGATCGCACTGCCTCTGCCTCCACGTAATAGCTCGCATCGCCTTTATCGACCACGCCTTTGAGCGCCTGATAGCTCTGTGCCGTCTTCACGGAGCCTAGCGCTTCGACCACGGCGCGGCGCACCTGCGGATGCTCGTCTTCAAGTCCCGCAAGCAACGCCGTCTCGGCCTGATCGAGCTGCACCGAGCCTAGCTGTTCGGCTACTTCTGCTCGCACCGCCCAAAAAGCATCTGACGTCAGCGACTTTTCTAAACTAGCGATCGCTTCTAAGCTGCCTTTTTTAGCCAGTGCTTCAGCCGCAAATAGCCGCGAAATCGGATCAGGATCATAGGCTAGCTGCGCTTTGAGTTCGGCCACCGGATAGGTTAATTCCACCGTTTTGAGCAGGTGATTGCCCACGTCAAAGCTAATAAAATCAGGCTTATTTTCTAACGGGAAATACAGCGCTTGTTCTCGCTCGTGAATTCGCACCTTAAAAGTCTTAACCACAGGTGCCTCTTCTGTTGCTTTATCTTCCTGTTGATTAAGCCCTTGATTAAGCTCTTGATTAAGATAGCCAAAGCCAATCGGCACCTTAAGATCAAATAGCCCTTCTTGCACCTGCGATTTTCCGTCTTCTACTTGGGTTTGAGTCACCGTTAGCTTAGCCATATGGCTATCGCCATCCCAGCTATAGCCCACCTTATAGTCCGGATGACCGCCCCGATACACATACTGATCAAACAAGAAACGGAGATTCCGTCCGGTGGCTTTGTCAATGGCTCGCAGCAAATCAACCGTTTCTACCGTGCTGTGGGCATGGTCTGTGAGCAGCGTACTCAGCGTTCGGGTAAATAGCTCATCGCCAAGCTCCATGCGAATCATGTGATACACACAAGATCCTTTCTCATAAATATGCCGGTCGTACAGCTCAATCGCTTCCCGGTAAACGTGAGTGACTAACGGACGACGATAGCGACTGCGATCTTCACTGAGGTAAGCGCGGGCATGGTTGAGGTGATAGTACAGCGCCTCCTCCTTGCCTAGCGATTCTTCTATCCACAGCACTTCCGAATAGGTAGCCGCGCCTTCTTTGACCCAAGCCTGCGACCAGTGATTAATCACGATTAGATAGCCAAACCACTGATGCGCCAGTTCGTGAGCGACCAGCGTTTCGGCTCGCAGATTGTCCAAAGC
>QBMP01000256.1:0-309 GCA_003242115.1 Phormidesmis priestleyi | reverse complement strand
GTCCAAAGCAGCACGCTGATCAATCAGGCAGCGATCGGTCAGCAGCGTGGTGGTGGTGTTCTCCATGCCGCCAAAAATAAAGTCGCTGACGCACACCTGATCGTAGTTAGAAAACGGATAGTCGTAGCCAAACCAGCGGCTCAGGGTATCCATCATTTGAGGCGTTTTGCCCATTGTCAGCTTGGCTTCGGCCTTGCGCCCTTTTTCAAAGTAGTAGCTGACGGCTTTTCCTTTCCACTCGTCCTTTATTTCTTCAAAAAACCAATAAAGACCTCAAGAGCCGCCTGGAAAATCTGGAGGCTAAAGCCA